>JBBQJU010000227.1:0-4200 GCA_038326215.1 Gemmatimonadales bacterium
CGCCAGACGGGACTCGCCCACGCCGTCCCGCTCCAGCGGACGCACCCCCTGCTGGGCCACGGCGCCAGTCGCCGCGTTGTAGAGCTTGATCTCGATGCCGCCGGGTGCCGGCTGCAGCTCGACTACCGCCGCGGCGCCCAGGAGCTTGTAGATCCCCAGCGGCAACGGTCCAGTGATCCGGGTACTGCTATCCGGCAGGACGATGACTTCAAAACGATCGGAGAAGGTGAGGTCGCGCTCGATGATGGCACGCACCGAATCGAGGCCGGCCGCCGCCGCGACCACGATGCCGGGGCGGACCCCCGGCGGGCCGTAGGAAATACCGGTCCGCACCCCGTCCTGCGCGGCGAGTGGCAGCGCGACAAAGGGCAGCAGCATCAAGAGTCGGAACGATCGAATCACTGCGGCCCCTTCGGGGTGAAGAAGAACGTCACGGGGAGCGCATCCCCGGAGAATGTCGCGGGCAGCGGCCCGAACGCCTTGGCATTGCCGGCCGCCTCGATCGCCGCCATCGCCGCGACATCAAAGCCATAGCTGCCGGATTTCACCACCACCTCGATCCCGGTCACCGAGCCATCCTTCAGGATGGTGAAGGCCACTTCGGTCTTGAGCGGGCGCGCCGAGGTCGGTTGCGGCCAGCGGACCCGCACCTGCTCGACGATGTTGTTCACGTAGCCCGAATACGCCACCTGGAAACCGGCCTGCTTCACCGTCACCTGGTCACGGCCGGTGCTCGGCGTCTCACCCGGCGCCGGCGTATTGGTCGAGCGCACGGGGAGCGGCTTCTCGTCCTTCATGCCGGGCGTCGGCGTCGGCTTTGGTTTCTCGGGCTCGGGCTTCAGTTTCTTCGGTGGCGTGACCGAGGGTGCCACGTCGGGATCGTTGGTCGGCGTTGCCTCGCGCGCCGCGCGCCGGGGCGCATCGGAGGGCAACGGTGCGGCGAGCAGGTCCACCGCATAGACGAGCGGCACCGGCTCGGTTGCACGATGCACGGTGACGAAGACCACGCCGGCCAGCAGCCCGTGGGCCAGCAGCGTGCCCACGAGCCCGGCGCTCTGTGACGCGATCATCGGCCGTCGGGCTCCGCCACGATCCCCACCGAACTGATCCCCGTCTTCCGGACCAGTCCGAGGACGGTCACCAAGTCACCACTGCGGCCATCGGCGTCGCCACGGATGTAGATCGCCTTCGGCGCCTTGCGCTGCACGATGCCCGGAATCATCCGACGGAAATCCGCCATCGTCAGCAGCTGATCCTCGACCGCGACTTTGCCATCCCGGGTCACTGAAATCGTGAGCGCATCGCGATTGGCGATCGGGGTGGTGGCCGCCTTCGGCAGGCGCACCTCGATGCCACCCTGCATCATCGGGGCGGTGACCATGAAGATGATCAGCAACACCAGCACGACATCGACGAGGTTGATGATGTTCACCTCGGCGTTGAGTGTGCGGCGCCGGCGCCGGCGTCCGAGGCCACCCAGCCCCGCCATGCTAGAGGAGCCCCTCGCGACCCAGCGCGCCGATCGTTTCCTGCGCGGTCCGCTCGAGTTCGCCCTCGACGCGCTCGAGGCGCGCCGTGAAGATGTTGTAGAAGACCACAGCCGGAATCGCCGCACCAAGACCGGCCGCCGTCGCGACGAGCGCGTCGGCAATGCCGGGGCCGACGGAGGCGATGGTGCTCGAGCCGCCAGCCGAGATGCCCTGGAAGGCGTTGATGATGCCGAGGACGGTGCCGAAGAGGCCGAGCAGCGGGGCCGTGGCGCCGATGATGGCGAGCCAGGGGATCAACCGCCCGGCACGCTCGGCGGCGCGACGCACCACCCCGTCGAGCGCCATGGTCAATGCTTCGAGTTGCGTGAGGGAGAGGCCGCTTCGGGTGACGTTGCCGCGGGCCATCGCGGCCTGCAGATCGGCCACGTATGACCCAGCGGTGTGCACTACCTCGGCGTACGGCGAGCGGCCGAGTGCCGTCGCGGCCTGCTCACGGTCGGCGACGGTGCGCGCCCGGCCGATTGCGTCGTCGAACGCCACGCGCTGTGCCCCAAGCCGCCGGAACTCCCACCACTTCGCGCCGATGACATACCACGAGACGATCGAGCAGATGCCGCAGATGATCAGCACCACCGTCGTTTCAGGACTGGCGCTCAGGACCAGGTCGAGCAGGCCGCCGCCGGCCAGGGCTCCCTGATCGCCCATTAGCGGACGGTCCCCTCGAACCAGCCGGCCAGCGCCTTCATCCCCTCGTCGAAGGTGACCTGCGGGGTCCAGCCGAGCTCACGCGACGCCTTCGAGACATCGAGGCAGGAGCGGGCCAACTCGCCGGCCCGCGGGTCGGCGTACTCGATTACGGGGGTCACGCCGATGGCGTTCCCGACGAAATGCGCGAGGTCGTTCACGGAGGTCTCCCGGCCGGTGGCAATGTTGTAGGCGGGGACGTCAAGGCGGTCGCCACGCGACACAGGGGCGGAGTTCGTGCCGGCCAGATAGTTGGCACGCGCCACGTCACGCACGAAGACATAGTCACGCGTCTGGGTACCGTCGCCGAAGATCGTCAGCGGTTGGCCGGCGAGCAGTCGCGAGACGAAGATCGAAACGACGCCGGCCTCCGACTTCGGGTCCTGCCGCGGGCCATAGACGTTGGCATAGCGGAGCGCGACCCCCTCGAAGCCGTGCAGCGTGCCGAGCACGCGCAGGTAGTGCTCGCCGGCAAGCTTGCTCACGCCGTAGGGCGAGATCGGCAGGTTCGCGGTGGGTTCCGGCGTCGGAATCACCGCCGGGTCGCCATACACCACGCCACCACTCGAGGCGAAGACGACACGCTTCACCTTGCCGGCGGCGACGCCGGAGAGGATGTTGGCGAAGCCGACGAGATTGATCGAGGCATCGAGCGCCGGCTCATGCACCGAGACGCGCACATCGATCTGCGCAGCCTGATGAATCACGACGTCGAAGCCACCATCGGCGACGGCCTGGAATGCCTCAGGGGAGCGCACGTCGGCCCGAATGAAACGCGCCCCGCTTGGGACCTGCTCCTGCTTGCCGCGCGAGAGGTCATCGAGACAGGTGACCGACCAGCCGCCGGCGAGATACGCCTCGGCGATATGAGAGCCAATGAAGCCTGCGCCGCCGGTGATCAGGACTGAACCGCTCATGGAACGCCTCCGCGGCGGGCGCGAAATGCGCCCGCCGATGGGGTGGGAAGAATTGATGGGGAAAGATAGCCGTGGCTCGGGGCCACGGCTCAGTTCGGAAGGGTGGCGACCCGCACGACCGGTGTCCCCGGGGCGATCCCCGGCGCAATGACTCGCAGCAGCTTGATCGAGCTGCTCCGAGCGTTGACGCGGAGCACCTGCCCGGTGGCCATCAATTCGTCGATGGTGTCGCTGGTGTTCTGCCGTGGCGCCGGACGACGGCGAACCTCAACGAAGTCGCCGGGCCGAAGACCCGATTCGCGACCGAGGTCGGAGAACATGAGGCCGCCCGGCTGCTCGAGCTCACGATGCACGGCACCACCGATGATCGTGCCGGCGGGGCCGCTCGCCGTAACCGGCTGCACTCGGCCCGGGTTCTTGACCGGCTCGATCGGCAGGGTCACCTGACCGTCGCGGATCGGCCCGTAGGTGGCGATCACCGTCGCCAGCGTCTGCCGATCGTTGGTGGTGCCGACCCGGGCCAGCCCGGTCGGGGTCACGATCTCGCCCCACCCCTTCGGTCCCTGCGAGACGATCGCCAGCACCACGGTATCACCCGGGGCGTAGGCGGCACCCTCCGGGGCCCGGATACCGATGACCGTTCCGGTCAGGGCGAGCGACGCGGTCGAAGTGGAGCGCACCTGAGCCGGAGAGACGGGCCCCAGGACCTTCCCAAAAGGAAGCATCTGGCCCTCGGTCAGGAAGGCGGACTGGCGCACCTCACCAGGCCGAACCGGCTGGTAAGGCTGCTCTTTGTAGATCGTCAGGGCCTCGTCCTGCTGGGCCGCGCCATTCTTCCGCAGGAACGACAACGGCTCCTGGGCGGCGAGGGGAGTCGAGGCAATCAGAAGCAGCAGGGCGAGCTGTGACCGCATGAAGGTCCTCCGCGTGGGCTGGTAGAGATGCCGCCTATGCACCACGAAGCGTGCCAAACGGTTCCGGAGCAAGGAGATGGGTGGAGTATCGTACGATACCTGCCTTACGGGGAGGGGGGGCCGGGGATTTGGCCC
>JBBQJU010000228.1:0-4198 GCA_038326215.1 Gemmatimonadales bacterium
GGCTCCAGCGTCTTCACGCTCGAGGGCGGCGCGTCCCAGGTCGAGGGCGAAGTGCTGGTGACCGGCATCGGCCGCGCGCAGGTGGGCAAGACCCGCAAGCCGTTCGTCCGTGCCGCCTACAACAGCGGGCACCTGAACGTCTTCGGCTACATGAACCGTCGTGAGTCGATCGACACCACCTACCTGCTCAACAGCGGCAACGGCCTGTTGGAGACCGGGACCGTCTCCCACATCGAGGCCCAGGGCAACCAGACCTTCCTCGACGGGAAGTTCCGCCTCATCGGTGGCGCCTCCTATCGGAATTACGCCCTCAATACCTTCGGGACCCTGATGGGCCTCGCCGATGACGACCGCAGCGATGCCGTCAAGTCGGTGTACGGTCAGGGCGAGTTCCGGATCGGCGACAAGGTCCGTCTCGTCGGCGCCGCGCGCTACGACGAAGGCGACCTCTTCGAAGGGCAGGTCTCGCCGAAGGGCGCGATCGTCTTCACGCCGAACGAGAACCACGCCTTCCGCTTCACGGTGAACAAGGCGTTCCAGACCGCGAACTACTCGGAGTTCTTCCTCCGGGCCACCGCCGGCGCGCCGGCGAACTTCTCGGCCCTCGAAGCCGGTCTCCGCGCCAACGCCCAGCTCGGTCCGGCGCTGGCCGGCGTCCCGCAGGGTCAGCTCTTCACGAACTCGACCGCCGTCCCCGTCCTGGCTCGCGGCAATGCGGCCCTCGACGTCGAGAAGACCACCGGCTACGAGGTCGGCTACAAGGGTGCACTGAGCGAGAAGGTGTATGTGACGGTGGATCTCTACCAGAACAACATCACCGACTTCATCACCGACCTGCTCCCGGGCGTCAACACGAACTTCCCGTACTGGACCGCCCCGGCCGCCGTGCCGGCCGCCGCGGTACCTGGCCTGATCGGCGCCATCAAGGCGCAGCTCGGCGCCAACCCGGCGACGGCGCTGGCCGCTGCCGGCCTCACCCGCGACGAATCCGGCAACACCGCCGTCCTCGTCTCCTACACCAACGCGGGTGACGTGGACCAGAAGGGCCTCGACCTCGGCATCGGCGTCCAGTTGACGTCGGAAGTCCGCGCCGATGCCTCCTTCTCGTGGTTCGACTTCACGATCAACAGCCAGCGCGCCGGCGACCAGCTCCTGCCGAACACGCCGGACCGCAAGGCCACCCTCGGCCTGACCTACGAGGGGGCACGCAACGGCATCAACGCCACGCTGTCGTCGCGCTTCGTGGCCTCGTATGACTGGGCCGCCGGCGTCTTCGTCGGACGTGTCCCGGCGCAGCAGCAGATCAACGCGTCGATCGGCTGGGATACCGGCGAGGGCTACCGCCTCTTCGCGACCGGCAACAACATTCTCAACCAACAGCGCTACCAGATGTTCGGTGGCGCGGTAATCGGCCGTCGCGTCCTGATGGGGATCAGCACCCTCTTCTAACAGCGACCAGCGAACGGCAAACAGCGAACAGCGATTCGTCGGGAGGGGTGCGGGGCGAGGGAGAATATCCCTTGCTCAGCACCCCTCACTGCTTTCCGCCGTTCGCGGTTCGCTGTTCACCGTTCGCCGACTATTTTTGACCCCCGTGTCCCTGCCCACCCGCCTCCCGCTGCCCGTCGACCTCCCCGACGCCCACGAGCCACCAACGCTCTGGTCGTTCGAGTCGGTCGAGGGGCCGGGCACGGCGACGCGCGACATCATCGTCTCGCTGCCGCCCGGCTACGACCACCACCCGCGGACGCACTATCCGGTCGTCTATCTCCAGGACGGCCAGAACTGCTTCGACCCGATGACCTCCTACGCCGGACACTGGAGTCTCCTCGAGACAATGGCGGCCCACCCCCGGCATCCCGTCATTCTGGTCGGCATTCCCAACCTCGGGCACGGCCGCCTCCGCGAGTACTCCCCCTTTGATGACGTGATCCGCGGTGTCGGCGAGGGGACGGCGTACCTCCGCTACATCGCCCGCACGGTCAAACCGCTGATCGATCAGGCCTTCCGCACCCGCCCGGAACGCGCGTCGACCGCCATCGGGGGCTCGTCGATGGGTGGCCTCCTCGCCCTCTATGCGATGATCCAGGAAGCGGGCACCTTCGGCGCGGCGTGGGTGCTCTCGCCTGCGCTCTGGTATGCCGGCGGCGCCATCTACGACTGGGTCGCCAAGCAGCCCGGGCCCGTCGGCCAGCTCTGGCTCGACACCGGCGTGAAGGAGGGGGAGGACCAGCTCGACGAGGTTCGTCGCATGCGCGACCTCCTCGTCACCCGCGGGTGGCGACTCAATCAGGGACTGCATTACCGCGAGGATCCCGACGGCGACCACGACGAAGCGTCGTGGGGCCGGCGGGTGGATGAGCAGTGGACCCGGTTGGTGGGGATGCTCAAGTAGACCGACTTACGACTGCTTGACCTCCGGCACCGCAAACTCCCCCGTCTGCGCCCGCCATGCCGACGCGGCCGGGAAAAAGGCCGACGCGACATGGGCGAACCAATTCCGGATCCCGTCGATGATCTCGTAGAAGGTCGGGATCACCAGCAGGGTGAGGACCGTCGAGGTGATCGTGCCGCCGATAACGGCGCGGCCGAGTGGCGCACGGAAGTCGGCGCCCTCGCCGAGACCCAGTGCCACCGGGATCATCCCGGCGATGAGCGCGAAGGTGGTCATCAGGATCGGCCGGAGCCTGATCCGTCCCGCCTCGATCAACGCTTCGCGCAGCGGCAGCCCCTTCTGCTCACGCGCCCACTTCGCGAAATCGATCAGCAGGATGGCGTTCTTGGCCACGATCCCCATCAACAGGATCACCCCGATCAGCGACATGATGTTGATGGTGTCGCCGGTCATGAGGAGGGCCAGCACCACGCCGATCAGCGAGAGTGGCAGCGAGATCAGGATGGCGATCGGATCGAGGAAGGATCCGAACTGGACCACCAGAATCAGGTACATCATCAGGACCGCGATCCCGAGCGCCGTGAAGACATTGCGGAAGACTTCGGCCTGGTCCCGCCCCTGCCCGCCCTCGATGATGCCGTACCCCGGCGGGAAGCCGAGCTGATCGAGCTTGGCACGGATGTCGGCCGAGACCTCGCCCAGTGCCCGCCCGTCGGTGTTGACGCCGAGCGTGATCACCTTGTTGCGATCGAGGTGGTCGATCTGCCCCGGCGCGATCTCGCTGCGTACCGTGGCGATCTGACCAAGCGGCACGGTGCTGGTGGTGCCGTTGGCCCCGCGCACCGTGATCGGCAGCTGGGCCAGGTCCACGACGCGGGCGCGGGCATCCGGCGCGAGCCGGATCCGGACATCACGCGTCTCGCCGGTCGGGTCGACCCAGTCGCCAGCATCGATCCCCGCGAACGACGGCCGGAGCGCCTGCGCGACCTGCGCCACCGAGAGGCCGAGCGAGCCGGCGAGTCCACGCTGCAGGTCGACCGTCTCTTCTTCGCGCGTGCCACGCACCGAGAGGCCGACGTCCGCCGCGCCCTTCACCGTCTTGGCGGCGGCCACGGCGCGTTCCGCCAGCTGCGTCAACACCGCAGCATCCGGCCCCTGCAGTTCGAACTGGATCTCCTTCATCGCCCCGGCAAAGCCCGCCGCATAGACCGAGACATTCACGCCACCGACCTGCTGGAACTCCTTCCGCAGCAGCGTGGCGATGTCGGCCTGCGAGATCGACCGCTCGGCCTTCGGGGTGAGCTTGACGTAGACCTGCGCCTGGTCGACGCCGGGCGTCCGCATCGGCAGCGGATTGCCCGCCGTGATGTAGGTGTAGGCGACTTCCGGATGCGCCCGCGCGATCTTGGCCACCGCCTCGGCACGCTCCAGCGTATACGCCAGGTTCGCGCTCGGCGGGGACTCGACAATCGCCTCGAACTCCGACCGGTCGGCCACTGGCACGAAGCCGAACCCCCCGAGCTTGGCTTGCAGCACGATCGCCCCGACGAACGACAGCAGCGCGAGCGCGACCATCGACCAGCGATGGTCCAGCGCCCAACCGACGATGCGCGCGTAGCCGTCGGTCGTCCGGTCGAACCAGCGGTTGAACTTGTCCAGCGTCCGCGTGATCACCCCCTTCTCATGCTCCTCCTGATGCGGGTCGGCCCAGTAGGCCGAGAGCATCGGGTCGAGCGAGAAGGAGACGTAGAGGGACACCAGCACGGCGCAGGCGATGGTCAGCGCGAACGGCTTGAACCACTG
>JBBQJU010000229.1:0-4192 GCA_038326215.1 Gemmatimonadales bacterium
CACGGTGACACCCTGGTGGTGCACGGCCAGAGGATCCTCGGCGCGTCACGTATCGCCGCCGTCGCCATCGGGACCGTCTGGTGGGCCGGTGTCTTCGCCGAACTTCCCCTCGGCACGGCTCGCGCTGCCGACGCCAATGGCAACGGTACCGTGGGCGATGCACTGCCGATCGTGGTGGTCCGCACCCCCAATGGCCTCGCCCTCTTTGCCGACACGCAAGGGAACGGGACCTTCGCCGACGATCGCCCTATTCGCGACTACGCCGTCGCGCAGGAATTCTTCGGGTGGTCCGCCACGATTCGCGCGCCGTTGATGCAGATGGCGGTGAACCTCGCGGACTCGGCCGGTGTCCCGATCCTCGATCTGGTGTTCGACACCAGTGCGCACGGCACGCATGTCGCCGGGATCGCGGCGGGGCATGACCTGTATGGGGTTACCGGCTTCGATGGTGTTGCACCAGGCGCCCGGTTGCTCGGACTCAAGATCGCCAACGATGCCTGGGGCGGTGTCACCGTCACCGGGGCGCTGATCCGCGCCTTGGACTTCGCCATCCGCTTCGCGGACGAGCGCAAGCTCCCGCTGGTGGTCAACATCTCTTTTGGCGTGGGTAATGAACGCGAGGGCGCCTCGCGCATCGACGCCTTGGTCGACTCGGTGCTGGCAGTCCATCCGAACGTGGTGGTGTCCGTCGCCGCCGCCAACGACGGTCCAGCGCTCTCGACGCTCGGCTTCCCCGGCAGCGCCGTCCGCGTGCTGTCCGTTGGCGCGACCCAGCCGCTCGTGTTCAACGGCATCCCACTGGCCGACTCGCTCGCCGAGCCACTCGCCGACTTCTCCAGCCGCGGCGGCGAGGTCGCGGGTCCCGATCTGATCACGCCCGGCACCGCCTACAGTACGGTCCCCGACTTCGCGATCGGTGATGAGATCGAGAGCGGCACTAGCATGGCCGCACCACATGCCGCGGGGCTGGCCGCCCGACTTCTCTCCGCACTTGGCGCACGGGCGACGACGACCCCTGCATCCCTCATCATTCAATCGCTCCGGAATTCTGCCACCAAGGTGACTGGAGCGACGACCGCCGAGCAGGGAGCTGGCCGGCCTGACCTGCTGCGGGCGTGGCGCTGGCTCGAGCGTCGTGAGACCGCGGCGGCCATCGCCGTGGATGTCGCCGAGGGCGTGCAGGGCCGCGGCGCGGTCTGGATCACGCTGCGGGATTCGGCGGAGGGCACACGCCCTGCCCGGACACAGGTCACGCTCCGGCAACTCGATGCCGGCCCGCCGCCGCCGATCCGGCTCGATGCCAGCGCCCCGTGGATCACGGTACCGAAGTCTGTCACGCTGAGTGGTGGCCAGGCGGTCTTCACCGCCACCGTCACCCCGGGCCGACGCAATGGCTCGGGGTCGGTTCGGGTCTCCGATGCTCGCGATGGATCGCTGCTCGCCCTGATTCCCGTGACGGTTCGGTTGCCGATCTCCGCGACCGCCCTCACGGTGGTGGACACCTTCACCGTGGCGGCCGGTGCGACGGCGCGCCTCTTCGTCCCTGCCGAGGCGGGACGGGGATTCCAGGTCGAAGTGGCGACCGCCGAGGCCTCGCAACTGGCGACGGCCGCACTGCACGAGCCGGGGGGGATGCCATTCCGCGAGGGGGCGATGATCCCGGCGGGCTTCGGCGATGGCGCGGCGCTGTTCGAGCTGGCCGGCAATGACGCCGTGACAGGGATCTACGAGGTCACGGTGGCTGGAGGCCCCCTCGCCGGTGCCTCGGTGCGCGTCACCGTCCGGCGGGCGCCGGTTACGCTCGATGCCTCCCGCGTCGGCGACTCGCTGCGCGTGACCGCCAACTCGGTGGTGTCGACGCGGCTCTCCGTTCGCACCCGCGCCGGGATGATCGGCGGAGAATGGCAACAGCACCTGCAGCGGGCCGACGACGCCTCGGTCCGACTCGTCATTCCGGTCCCAGAGTGGGCGGAGCGCGTGAGCGTCGATTCCCGGATGCCGCGTGAACAATGGCTTCGCTTCACCGACTTCGGCGTGACGTTCCAGGACAAGGCCGGTCGCCACATCGACGCGCTGCCGCTCAATTACGCCTTTGGACGGGCCTCGCCCGAATTGCCGCCGCACGTGATTGGCGATTCGCTGGTGATCCTGCTCTCGCCCGGCTTCGCGGAACGCGCGGGGCCGTGGGAACTTGACGTCGCGGTGCGCTTTTACGCCGCGGACGTCACCGAGCTCGATGCCGGCGGGTCGCCGTTCGCACCGCTCGCTGCTCACGCCTCCGTGACGCAGCGCTATCCGCTCGGCGTGCTGCCACTCAAGCTGCCGGCCGGCTTTCGGCCCGTAGTTATTCTCGTTGCCCTCGAGGGTGACGAGCACGCGTGGACCCGTGAGGTCACGCTCGACATCGCAGGGGGGACGTCCCGATGACTGTGCACAAGACTGTCCGGATCGCCGCTGGCCAGGGCTTCTGGGGTGACTGGCTGGAGGCGCCGGTGCGCCAGGTCGAGGGTGGGGCGATTGACTACCTCGTCCTCGACTACCTCGCCGAGGTGACGATGTCGATCCTGCAGAAGCAGCGATCGCGCGACCCCGGTGCCGGCTACGCCCGAGACTTCGTCACGCAAATGGAGCGCATTCTCCCGACCATCGCGACCAATGGCGTGCGGGTCATCTCCAACGCTGGCGGCGTCAATCCGCGCGCGTGCGCCGCCGCGGTGCGTGCTGCGGCCGACAAGCTCGGCGTCGGCGACAAGGTGAAGATCGCGCTGGTGACCGGCGACGACTTGATGGACGAACTGGACTCGCTCACCGCCGATGGCGAGGCGTTTGCCAACATGGACACCGGCGCACCGTTGAGCGACGTGCGCGCCCAGGTCCGCTCCGCCAATGCCTACCTCGGCATGAAGTCGATTGTGGACGCCCTCGATCAGGGCGCCACGATCGTCATCACCGGACGGGTCACCGATACCGGCTTGACGCTCGGTCCACTCGTCCACGAGTTCGGCTGGAGCTACGACGACTGGGACAAGGTCGCTGCGGGCACCATCGCGGGGCATATCCTCGAATGCGGCGCCCAGAGCTCAGGCGGGAACCTGCTCCGTGATTGGCGCAAGGTGAAGCGGCTCGAGGATGTCGGTTTCCCGATCGCCGAGGTTGAGGCGGATGGCACCTTCGTGGTCACCAAGCATCCGGGGACGGGTGGCGTGGTGAACGTTGCCTCGGTGACCGAGCAGCTCGTCTACGAAATGGGCGATCCGCACAACTACATCACGCCGGACGGGATCGCCGACTTCACCTCGATCCGGCTCGACCAGATCGGCAAGGACCGCGTGCGGGTCTCGGGGATTACCGGCTCGGCGCGCACCCCGATGCTGAAGGTGTCGGTGGCCTATTTCTACGGCTACAAGGCGGTCGGCACGCTGGTCTATTCGTGGCCCGAGGCCTACGACAAGGCGAAGGCGGCCGACAAGATCCTCAGGAAGCGGCTCGCGACGCTCGGCCTCTCCTTTGAGCAGATCCTGACGGAGTACGTCGGCGTCGACGCGACGCACGGCAAGCTGGCCGGGGAGCCGCGCGAGGATCTGGCCGAAGTGATGCTGCGCGTCGGCGTGCGCGGCACGGACAAGGCGGCCGTTGAGCGCTTCACGCGCGAGATTGCGCCGTTGGTGTTGACTGGCCCGCCGAGCGTGACCGGCTTTGCCGGCGGCCGTCCGGCGGTCGAGGAAATCGTGGCATACTGGCCTGCGCTCGTGGCGCGGGAGAAGATCGAACCCCGCGTCCGTGTGGAGATGCTCTGATGGCAACGACCCTGATGCAGTTGCGCTGGCTGGCCCATGCCCGTTCCGGTGACAAGGGCGACACGGCGAACGTCGGCCTGATCGCGTTCGAGCCCGAGTTCTACCCGTTGCTGGTTGAGCAAGTGACCAAGCGCCGGGTCGCGAAGCATTTCAAGGGGATGGTCTCGGCGGTGGATCGCTTTGAGTTGCCGAATCTCAACGCGCTGAACTTCTTGCTGCACGGCGCGCTCGACGGTGGCGGCACGCTGTCGCTCAAGACTGATGCGCAGGGGAAGGTCTTCTCCACCGCGCTGCTGCGGATGGAGATCGAGGTGCCAAAGAAGCTGGCGAAGCGGATCAAGGACGCCGCGGCATGACTGCAGTGATGCCGATGCTCGAGGGAGGCATCCTCACCC
>JBBQJU010000230.1:0-4180 GCA_038326215.1 Gemmatimonadales bacterium
TCGACCAGGTCCCGCTGGCTGCGGCGTCGCTCGGGCAGGTGCATCGGGCGAGGGTCGGCGGACGGGAGGTGGTGGTCAAAGTGCTCCGCCCTGGCGTCGAGGCGACGATTGCGTCGGACCTGGCCATTGCTCGTTGGTTGCTTCGGCAGCTCGCGCCCCGGCTGCATCCGCCGCATGTCGCTGGGCTCGGCACGGTCCTCGACGAATTCGAGCGTCGTGTTGCGGACGAGATGGACTTCCGCCAGGAAGCACGCTTTGCGACGATGGTTCGTGCCAACTTCGCCAAGGTGCCCTCTGTGCGCGTCCCGGAAGTACTCGCTGAGTTCACCCGGCAGCGGACGCTGGTGCTCGAGTATGTCGAGGGGACGCGGATCGATCGGCTCGACGAGGCGATCACGGCCGGGCGCCTCGCGCCGGAGCGGATCCTCCGCACGGTGATGGAGCTCTATGTCCAGATGATGCTGG
The DNA here is from genome assembly GCA_038326215.1 of Gemmatimonadales bacterium. Lineage (GTDB taxonomy): Bacteria > Gemmatimonadota > Gemmatimonadetes > Gemmatimonadales > GWC2-71-9 > Palsa-1233. Next base: position 466 of record JBBQJU010000230.1, read on the forward strand.
TGGATGGCCTCTTCCATGCTGACCCGCATCCCGGCAACCTCCTTGTCGACGGCGAGGGGAGAGTGGTGCTGCTCGATTTCGGCATGGTCGTCGAGGTGCCGCCGGCGACGCGACGCGCGCTCGTGGGGACCGTCTTCGCGGCGATCGGGAAGGATGTGGACGGCGTGGTCGAGGGATTCTATGGTCTCGGGCTGATCGAGGAGGGTGCGCCGCGCGAGTTGATCGTGACGCTGGCGCGCGAGCTGATCACGCTGGCGAGTCTGCGGACCACGGCGCAGGAACGGATCACCAGGGTGACACGCCTCGCCGACGAGGTGGTCGAGACGCTCTATGACTTCCCCGTGCAGCTCCCACCGGACATGGTCTACTTCGCGCGGACGGCGGCCCTGATCGAGGGGCTCGGCGTGCGCTACGATCCGCGCTTCAATGCCATCGATTTCGCGACGCCGATTGCCCTCCGATTCCGCGGGGCCATCCTGCGATCGTTGGGTGAGACGATCCGGCTCCCGGCCGACCTCCCCGGGGCGATCGGAGCGATCGCCGGGTACGCGGTCCGCTGGGCGACGCAGCTGGCCCGCGTAGTGCTGCCGGCGACCCGCTAGCGAAGCGGGGCACACCGCTATCTTTGGTCCTTCCCCCAGACAGGCCATCCCGATGCTCGGCTTCCTCCTCCTGGCTGCCTTCCAGGTCCAGACCCCGGCTCCAACGCAGGGGCTGCCGCCCTCCCCGATCTCAAGGATCGAGGTGACCCCGGCCAACCCTTCGATGACAGCCCGCGACACACTGCGGTTGCGTGCCCGCGCGCTTGATGCGGCGGGGCGGGAAGTCCCCAACGTCACACTGCGCTTCGTCCTCGCGCCGGGTGCTCGCTTCGAGGGACGCGTGGCCGCCGATGGCCTGGTGAGCTCGGGCGCCACCGGTCGGCTGCCCATCTCGGTGATCGCCTCGGTGCCGGGGACGGCGCCGGTGACGACGCGCATCGAGGTGCCGATGGTTGCCGGCCCGGCGGCGCGGATCGTGATCGACAAGGCGCCGAACCGGTTGGCGATCGGCCAGCGAGTCGGACTCACCGCGACCGCCTTCTCCAAGGACAATGACGCACGGACCGGCGATCGGATGCGCTGGAGCAGCCTCAACCCAGCGGTCGTCCGCGTCAACGACGCGGGCGTCGTGACGGCGATTGGACCGGGGACGACCACGGTCCGCGCTGGGACGGCCACGACGACGAGTACCGGGTCAACCGTGTCCAACAGCAGCATCGCGACGGCCGAGTTCGTTGTCGAAGTCGTCCGCGCCCCGATCGCCAGCATCGCGGTGACGCCCGGGACGATCGATGCCAAGACGGGCGACGTGCTGCACTTCGCCGTCGACGTCCGCAGCAACGCGGGCGCCCAGATTGCCGGCCTCACGCCGACCTGGTCAATGTCGCCGGGGCAGGGGGTCATCACTTCCGATGGCGCCTTCGTCGGGTATGAAGCCGGCACCTACACCATCGTCGCCAACCTCGGCGAACGGAGCGCGGTCGCGACCGTCCGCCTCGTGCCTCGCGACGTGCGCCGTCAGGCCGAGGTGGTCGGGCGGCTGCCGCGATCGCTCTTCAGCACCGAAGAGGTGTGGCTGCACCCGAACGGCAAGAATCTCTACCTCGGGACGGGGTCAGGCGGTGATCGGATGTATGCCATCGACGTGAGTGCACCTGGTGCGCCCGTCGTCACCGACTCACTGATGGCGAACACGCGTCGCGTGAATGACATCATGACGACGCCCGACGGCCGCTTCTTGGTGCACACCCGCGAAGGCGCATCGGATCGGAAGAACGGCATCGTGATCGCCTCGCTTGAGGATCCAGCCCACCCCAAGGTGATCTCGGAGTTCACCGAGGGTGTGAGCGCTGGCGTCCACTCGGCGTTCATCTTCCAGCAGCCGAAGTACGGGACGCACGTCTACATCACCAACGACGGCACTGGCGCGCTGCATGTGATCGACATCAATGATCCGTACCACCCGAAGCAGGTCGCCGAGTATCGCTTCCCCGGACCGCAGGCGGGGAACTCGCTGCACGACCTCGACATCCAGGACGGCCTCGCGTACCTGTCGAACTGGAACAATGGCCTGATCATTCTCGATGTCGGCAACGGGATGAAGGGAGGGTCGCCGAGCAAGCCTGTTCTCGTGAGCCAGTACAAGTATGACCTCAACGCGATGTATCGCGATGTCGAGGCAAGCGGTGGGCCCGGCTTCATCCGCGGGACGCACACGGCGTGGCGCCACAAGAACTACGTCTTCATCGCCGACGAAGTCTTCCCGGCGAGCCAGGTGCAAGGCGCCAAGGACGCCTCGGCCGGTCGGGCCTATGGCCGGATGCAGGTGATTGATGTCTCCAACATCGAGCAGCCGAAGTCCGTGGCCTGGTACGAGCCGGAGTACGGCGGCGTGCACAACGTCTGGGTCGCCGGGGACACGCTCTACATGGGTGCCTACAACGCCGGCTTCCGGACCTTCGACATCTCCGGCGAATTGATGGGCGACCTGCGCGCGCAGCAGCGCGAGATGGTCCACGTCAATACCGCCGATATGGATGCGACGGCAGGGAACCGCAACACGGCGATGACCTGGGGCGTGGTGGTTCGTGACGGGCTGGCTTACGTCAACGATGACAACAACGGGCTGTGGATCATCCGGATGAAGCCGAAGCAGCCACCCACGATCCTCGTCCCATGATGCGCTGGGGGTGGTCGGCGGGCTCGGTGCTGGTGCTTGGCTGTGCGTCGGCACCGGCACCAGTGTCGGAGCCCAAGCCTGTCGCGTCAGCGGTCAGCGCGTCATCTCCCGCGCGCGATTACCTCGTGCTGATCGCATCGGAGGCAACCGACCAGATCACCTTGGCCCGCTTCGGTGCCGGGGCGCCGCGCGTCGAGCGCGTGCAAGTGACCGGCCTCAATCCGTCGGAGCCCGATGGGCCGCACGGCCTCGCGGTGGCACCCGGTGGGGCAACGTTCTTCGTGTCGACCGCGCACGGAACACCCTTCGGGTCGCTTTGGAAGTACAACACCGCCACCGGGGCCCAGCTCGGCAGGGTCGAGCTCGGGATGTTTCCAGCCTCGATGCAGGTGTCGCCTGACGGCAACTACGTCTATGTCGTGAACTTCAATCTCCACGGCGACATGGTCCCGTCCTCGGTCTCGATCGTCGCGGCGGAGCAGATGCTCGAGGTCGCCCGCGTCGAGACCTGCACGATGCCGCATGGCTCTCGGCTCAATGCCGCCGGCACGCGCCACTACTCCGCGTGCATGATGGACGAGGCACTGGTCGAGATCGATGCCACCCGCTTCACGGTGGCTCGCCACTTCATTCTCACCAAGGGGAGCGAGCACGGGATGGCGGGAACGCCGGCGGCTCACGCGATGGGGACGATGGGTGCATCGGCGGCGGGGAAGTGTTCGCCGACCTGGGCGCAGCCGTCGCCCGATGGCGCGCGCGTCTTCGTCGCCTGCAACGCCTCGAATGAGGTCGTCGAGGTCGATGTGGGGACGTGGGCCCTGATCCGGCGGATTCCGGCAGGTGCTGGGGTGTACAATCTTGCCGTCACCCACGACGGCACGAAGCTGATCGCGACGAACAAGAAGGCCCAGTCGATCTCGATCTTCGACCTCGCCAGCGGCCGGGAGCTCGCCCGCGTCCAGACGCTCCGCCGATTCCCGCACGGCGCGGTGGT
>JBBQJU010000231.1:0-4132 GCA_038326215.1 Gemmatimonadales bacterium
ATCGATGAAGCGTGCCGGGAGCACCAGCACATTGGCGTCATTGTGTTGGCGCGCAAGGGCCGCAATTTCCGGCGTCCAGGCGACCGCTGCACGGACGCCGGGATGGCGGTTCGCGGCATAGCTCATCCCCAGGCCGGTTCCGCACATCAGGATGCCTCGCTTCGCCTCGCCGCTCTCGACCTCGCGCGCCACCGGATGCGCGTAGTCCGCATAGTCGGTGGAGTCCGTGGAGTGGGTGCCCACGTCCTCCACGTCGAAGCCCCGCCGCTCCAGCTCGGCGACGAGGACTTCCTTGAGTTCGAATCCGGCGTGGTCGGCGCCGATGGGGATGCGTTCGGTCATAGTCCCAAGATAGTCGGAGAATCAGTCACGATGATCGATGCTCGATCCTCGATGATCGATCATCGGTCCCCTGCCACCCACATCCGCTTCAGCGCGGCCACCGAGCTGATCCGCTCCTCCGCGAGGCGGTCGGCCGCCTGGTAGGACGGGATGCCATCGCGGGCGGCGATGGTGTAGACGCGGGTCATCGTGTCGTAGATCTCCTGCGCCTTCCGCTTGGCCCGCTCCATCGTCCACCCCTGCAACTCGCCATAGACATTGATCACGCCACCGCCGTTGATGACGTAGTCGGGCGCATAGAGGATACCGCGCTCCTCGATCATCCGACCGTGACGCTCCTCGGCGAGCTGGTTGTTCGCCCCGCCGGCAACGATCTCGACATTGAGTCGGGGGATCGTATCATCATTGAGGATGCCACCGAGCGCGCAGGGGGCGAAGATGTCCGCCTTGGCATCGAAGATCGCGTCGGCCTTCACCGCGGTGGCTCCGAGTTCGTCGACGACCCGTGACACCTTCTGCTCGTCGATGTCGCTGACGATCAGCCGGGCCCCCTCCTGCTTCAAGTGGCTCATCAGGTAGTACGCCACCTTGCCGCACCCCTGCACCGCGATCGTCTTGCCAGCGAGCGAATCCTTCCCCCACTTCGCCTTGGCCGAGGCCTTCATGCCGACATACACGCCATAGCCGGTGACCGGCGACGGGTCGCCGGACAGATTCAGCAAGCCGGCAACGTGTTTGGTCTCCCGCTTGATGAACTCCATGTCGGTGGGCGAAGTCCCCACGTCCTCGGCGGTGATGTAGCGACCACCCAGCGATTCCACGAAGCGGCCGTGGGCCCGGAAGAGCGATTCACGATCGGCGCGCTTGGGATCGGCGATGATCACCGCCTTGCCACCACCGAGATTCAGGCCGGCCACCGCGCTCTTGTAGGTCATCCCGCGCGCCAGCCGCAGGGCGTCGTGCAACGCCGCATCCGTGCTCTCGTATTGCCACACCCGGGTGCCGCCGAGGGCAGGGCCGAGGGTGGTATCGTGGATCGCGATGATGCCGAAGTAGCCGCAGGACGGCTCGTGCGAGAAGACGACCTGCTCGTGGCCCATCGTCTGCATGCTGGCAAAGGTGTCCATGAGAAATCCAGTCAAAAGGTGAGGCTGGTGATCGATCATCGATGATCGATCATCGATCATCGATACGGCACCTTATTTCGAATACGCGTAGAACCCCTTCCCGCTCTTCCGGCCCAGATGCCCAGCGGCCACCATCCGCTTCAGCAGCGGGCAAGGCCGGTACTTGTCGTCGCCCAGGCCGAGGTGCAGCACGTTCAGGATCGCCAGGCAGACATCGAGTCCAATGAAGTCGGCCAGCGCCAGCGGCCCCATGGGATGGGCCATGCCGAGCTTCATCACCGTGTCGATCGACTCCGGGGTGGCGACGCCTTCGAAGACGCAGAAGATCGCTTCATTGATCATCGGCATCAGGACACGATTGCTGACGAAGCCCGGATAGTCGTTGACCTCGACCGGGGTCTTCCCGAGCGCGCGCGACAACTCGACCACCGTGGCCGTGGTCGCATCCGACGTGTCCTGCCCGCGGATCACCTCGACCAGCTGCATCACCGGCACCGGATTCATGAAGTGCATCCCGATGACCTGCGCGGGGCGTGTCGTCTTCGCGGCGATCTCGGTGATGGAAATGGAGGAGGTGTTGCTGGCGAGGAGGGTCTCGGGACCACAGAGCGCGTCGAGCTTCGCGAAGATGTCGAACTTGATCGCCGGATTCTCGCTGGCCGCCTCGATGACCAGCGAGGCCGTGGCCGCCAAGGCGAGGTCCGTGCCGGTGGTGATTCGCGAGAGGATCTCCGCCGGCGCTTCGGCGGCGAGTGTCCCCTTCTTCACCTGCCGATCAAGATTGGAGGCGATGGTGGCCTTCGCCTTCTCCAGCGCCGTCGCATTGACGTCGATGAGCGCGACGTCGTGGCCGTGCTGCGCGAAGAGATGGGCGATGCCGTTGCCCATGGTGCCGGAGCCGATGACTGCGATGTGTGACATGATCTGCCTGCACGGAAATTTGTGAGCCATCGATGATCGACCATCGATCATCGATCATCGATCCTTCATCTCAAATTCTGGCCACGCTCAACGCCACCGCATTGCCCCCACCCAGACACAACGTTGCCAACCCGGTCGCCGCGCCACGATCGTGCATGGCATGGATCAAGGTGGCAAGGATGCGGGCGCCGGAGGCGCCGATCGGGTGGCCGAGGGCGATCGCACCGCCATGGACGTTGACGCGCGACTCATCCCACCCGAGGCCGCGGCCGTCGGCGATCGCCTGGACGGCAAAGGCCTCGTTGGCTTCGATGAGGTCGTAGTCGCCGATCGAGGCCCCTGACTGCGTCATCAGGTGCTGGACGGCGAGAATCGGGGCGAAAAACAACTCTTTCGGCTCGCCGCCGCCAGTCGCGTAGCCAGTAATCCGGGCGAGGACGGGGAGGCCATGTGCCTTGGCGAAGGCGAGCGAGGTGACCATGATCGCCGCGCCGCCATCGTTCAAGCCCGGCGCGTTGCCGGCCGTCACCGTCCCATCCTTCCGGAAGACCGGCTTGAGCTTGGCGAGCGACTCGGCCGTCGTGTCAGGGCGAACGGATTCGTCCTGCGACACCAGCGTCGGTCCGCCCTTGCCGGCGATCTCCACGGTGACCATCTCGGCGGCGAACTTTCCGGCGGCCTGGGCGGCAGCCGCGCGCTGATGCGAGCGTGCGGCGAAGGCGTCCTGATCGGCGCGCGTCACCCCCGCCTATAAGGCGGTGTACACCGAGTACTCGCCCAGGTGGTGGTTGCCGAAGGAGTACCACAGTCCGTCGTGGATCATCCAGTCGAAGACAGTCTGGTTGCCGGCCTTGATGCCGTTGCGGTAGTGGTAGAGGTAGTGCGGTGCGGACGACATCGACTCCATCCCGCCGGCCACGACGCACTGCGCGTCACCTGCCTTGATTGACTGGGCGGCGAGCATCACCGCCTTGAGCCCCGAGCCACAGACCTTGTTGATCGTGAGGGCCGGGATGGTCGCGGGGAGGCCGGCGTGGATCATCGCCTGGCGGGCGGGGGCCTGCCCCGCCCCACCCTGCACCACGTGCCCCATGATCACTTCATCGATATGCTGAGCGTCCACGCCGGCACGCCGGACCACGTCCGCAATGGCAAGGGCGCCCAATCGCGTCGCGGGAAGCGAGGAGAGAGCGCCCAGATAGCGACCGATCGGCGTCCGGCAGGCGGCGACAATAACGGGAATGTGTTCGTCAGACATGCGACCTCAGGGATTCAGGACGCGGGGAAAGATAATCGGGAGTGCCGGGTGAACGGGACGCGGCCGATGGCCACGCCGGGTGAAGGGTCATCGGGGCGCCCCGGCCGCACCGGAACGCCCCGTTCACCGTGCACCAGACATGGCGAAGCATGCAGCCGCAGCATGCACTATAATTTCCCCGTCGATGATCCAATCTGGATATTCGCACGGCGTGTTCTCGCTTCCGCAACGACTGGAGAGATTCCGCATGGTACGCAATCGGTTCATGTATGTCGGTCTGGCACTCACGATGCTGGCCGCCAAGCCCGCCTCGGCGCAATTGGTGACTGGCAGCGGGTGGCAGAGATTCCAATTCAGTGGCACGGTCGTGGACGCTCCCTGGTCCACGTTTGCATTCGTTCCCGCTGTAACCACGCTCGTCAAGCTCACGGACGGTTTCACGATCGGCGATCAGTTCAGGTTGTCGTGGAGCGGAACCACGACC
>JBBQJU010000232.1:0-4112 GCA_038326215.1 Gemmatimonadales bacterium
AGGATCAGCGCGACGCCGGCCTTCAGGTAGCTGAAGCGGTCGAGCATGTGGGCCAGCAGGAAGTAGAGCGCCCGCAGGCCGAGAACCGCGAAGATGTTCGACGAATAGACGATGAACGCGTCATTGGTGACCGCGAAGACCGCCGGGATCGAGTCGATCGCGAAGACCAGGTCGGTCCACTCCACCACGATCAGCACCAGCAGCAGCGGCGTGGCATACCACCCGCTCGCCGTACGCGTGAAGAAGCGCTGACCATCGTAGGCGGCGGAGAAGGGGAGCAGCTTCCGCGCCAGCTTCACGACCGGGTTCTGCTCTGGTTCAATGGCATCATCGCCGCTGCTTCGCAGCATGCGAATCCCGGTGATGATCAGGATGCCGCCGAACACAAAGATGATACAGGTGAAGCGCTGGAGCAGCAGCGCGCCGAGGCCGATCATGATCGCCCGCATGATGATCGCGCCGAGGATACCCCACTTCAGCACCTTCGGCTGCAGTTCCGCCGGGACGGCGAAGTACTGGAAGACCAAAATGAAGACGAAGAGGTTGTCGACCGAGAGCGACAGCTCGATCAGGTAGCCAGTGAGGAACTCGAGGCCGTGCGCCGATCCCTCGCGGAACCAGAGAAATCCGCAGAACAGCAGCGCGAGGGCGACCAGCGATCCCGACCAGCGCGTCGCCTCGCGCGCGGTAAGGACGTGCGAATTGCGGTTCAGGACGCCGAGGTCCAGCACCAGCAGTACCAGAATGACCAGTGAGAAGCCGATCCAGACGGCGGGCGGATGGACGCTGCCGGTCATCATGCCGCTGAGCGCTCCGCGTCAAACGCCAGCAGCGCGGCGACCCGCTCCTCGGTCGGCGGGTGCGTGCTGAAGAGCTTGGCGATCCCGCCGGCCTTGAGTGGGTTGACGATCGCCAGCGCGGCCAGCGACGGCGACACCGGCATCGGCAACTGCTTTGCCATTGCATCCATCCGCGTCAGCGCCTGCGCCAGCGGCCGCGCCTTGCCGAGGATCTCCGCGCCGGTGCGGTCCGCGGCGAATTCGCGCTGCCTCGAGATCGCGAACTGCAGCATCATGGCGACGAACGGCGCCAGGATCATGAAGGCGATGTCGCCGATGCCGCCGCCGTCATCGTCGTTGCGCCGCATTACGCTGCCGACCAGCCAAGGGAGAATGCCGATCATCGAGCCGATGCCGGCCGCGATGGTCTGGATCAGCATGTCCTTGTTCTTGATGTGCGCCAGCTCGTGCGCAATGACGCCCGCGAGCTCGTCGCGCGGCAGCGCCTTGAGCATCCCCTCGGTGACGGCGACGATCGCCTTCGCTTCCGAACGGCCCGTGGCGAAGGCATTCGGCTGCGCCGACGGAATCAGCGCCACACGCGGCATCAGCAACCCGGCGCGTTGCCGCAGCTCATCGACGAGACCGACCAGGTCGGGCGCTTCGGCGGCGGTGACGAGGCGCGCGCCATAGCCGCGCATCACCATCTTGTCGGAGAACCAGAACGAGACGAAGGCCATGATGACGCCGAGCGAGCCGCCGAGCATCAGCCCCGAGGCCCCGCCCACCAGTTGCCCGCCGACCATCAGGATCGCGATGAGGCCGGCGAGGAGAATAAAGGTCTTCGCGGTGTTGATCATGTGGTGCCCTCCTGCAAATGAACGAAGGCGAGACTTCGCCGCCCCCGTTCGATTGGGTGGTGACGAAGGTCTCGCCTGAACAGCCGCGTGGGCTTTCCCGGGGCACCGTGCGCACCGGAGGTGCGCAGTCTTGACGATGCCGCCGACCGCCTGGATTCCGGCGGCTGGGCTACTCCCCTTCTTGGCGGAGAAGGCTAGTGGCGCCCTCCCCCCCAAACAATGCCCTCAGGGGAACGGAATCGCCTCGAGGTGGCTCCCCGACGGGACCGTCTCCTCGCCGGCTGGCACCCGCACCAGGAAGGCGGCCCCGCGCATCGTGGTCAGCAGTGCCGAGCCGACCGGCCCGGTGACCCGGAGCAGGGGGCCAGTTTCGCCGGCCCCGCTCCGGCTCGCGCGGAAGTAGAGGTCCAGGACCCGGTCGCGCTCGACCGGATCGACCAGCGTCACCGGGACGGCGGTCCGCCGCGGCGCCGTGTCGCCGAGCAGTTGGCGGATCGCCGGCCGGACGAAGAGGGTGAAGGTCACCATCGCCGAGACCGGGTTGCCCGGGAGGGCGATCCAGAGGCGCCCATCCGGCAGCCGTGCGGCGGTGGTCGGCCCGCCTGGCCGCAACAGGACGCGCCGGAAGAGCAGGCGCGCGCCGAGCCGTTCCAGCACCGCTGGCACATGATCGTGATCGCCGACGGACACGCCGCCGACAGTGACCAGCAACTCCGCGCTCGCCGCGTGGCCGATTGCCGCGATCAGTGCGTCGGGGTCGTCCCCTACCGGGCCTAGCGGGAGCGGCGTCGCGCCGGCGAGATGGGTCATCGCGGCGAGTGTCGGCGTGTTGCTGTCGGCGAGCCGACTCCCCGCACGCACCGGGGCGGGATCGTCGAGCGCGGCGAGTTCGTCGCCGCTGCTGATGATCGCCACGACGGGACGTCGATGGAGGGGCGGTGTCGTGATCGCCAGTGCGGCCAGCAGGGAGATCTCGCCAGGCCCGATCTCGTGACCACGCGGCAGGACGACACGACCAGCGGTGACGTCGCTGCCAGCACGCCGGATGTGCCGCTGGAGGTCGCGGTCGCCGTGAATGCGCACGACGTAGGCGCCGCGATCGCTGTCCTCCTGGCGGATGATCGTGTCCGCGCCGTCGGGCACTGGGCCACCCGTGAAGATCCGCATCGCCTCGCCGCGCGCGAGCGGGCGCGGCGCCAACGCGCCGGCTGCGATGTGCGCGGCCACCGGCAGCGTGATGGGATGCTCCAGTGACGCTCCCCGCACATCCTCCCCGTGCACGGCATAGCCATCCATCGCCGCATTGGTCCACTGCGGCAACGCAAACGGCGCCACGACATCTTCGGCGAGCACGCCGCCCAGCGCGTTGCCCAGCGGCACCGGCACGCCGGACAACGGCGCGACTTCGGCGAGAATCGCCGCGACCGCATCATCGACGCTCAGACGGACGGCGGGCATTGGCGGCTCAGTACCGACGGCCGCGCCGCTTCTCGAGCACGATATCGAAGCCGATCAGGAGCGAGGGGAGGGCCTTCCAGGTCGAGCCGGTTGGCGGTACCTCGCCCTGGAACCTCGCGGGGCCGGTAACGATGGGGAGGCGCACGAAGGTGTTACGGAACTCGACCCGGAACTGGTACCCCGGGGTGGCCGAGGTGGCGAGGCCGATGGCGACCGCGCCGGTCAGCTTGGCATCGTTGCCATCGACCTGCGGATAGACCGTGAAGGCGGTGTCGCCGAACACGCCGATCGTCGCGATCGTACGGATCGTGCTGCGCGGCGCCAGCGTGAGGCCGGCGGTGCCCCGGACATAGGGTTGCAACGGGGCCCGGCTGAGTGGCCGGAGCATCGCCCCGCCCCCAAGCGAGACCGCCGACGCCGGGCGGGCGTTGCCGTCGAGCGTGCGGCACACCAGCCGGTTGAGTGGGTCACCGCTGGCAGCCACCAGGGTACAGCGGTCGATCGTCCCGAGGCCGATATAGGCGACCTCGCCAGTGAATCCCAGGTTGGCCCGGGGGAACCAGGTCGCCTGGCCGACGAAGGTCACGTTGGCGCGCAGCCGGCGGTCGATCGCGAAAATGTCGCGCGCCTCCGTGTTGGTCAGGATCGGCTGGGCCGCGACGGTCCAGAGGGCAGCGCCCCCGATGTAGCCGGCCGCGACGCCGAGCACCAACTTGCTCTGATCGCCGGTCGCCTGACCCTCGGCGCGCGTGCCGGGCAGCACCAGGAGCAGGGAGCCGGCGAGCAGCGCGCCGCGGAGCGCGACTCGCCTCGTGGGGACAGGACACATCAGTGCCTCCGGGGGAACGACCACAGGAGCAGGGCGAAAGCAGGGATCAGGCGGGGCCGCGACACTCGGCCCAGAGGGTAGCGTCTTCCGCCACCAGCACGCGCTCGAGGACGACACCATTCGGGAGACGCTCAGCCACGTGGGTGTAGCACCACGCCGCGATCGCTTCGCAGGTCGGCAACTGCC
>JBBQJU010000233.1:0-4094 GCA_038326215.1 Gemmatimonadales bacterium
GTAGCAGGCAACTTCCCGACATCCTCCCCCTCGTCCGTGGCGCCATAGCCATAGCTGTAGGAGTAGTACTTGTACTCCGAGGCTGAGGAGCGGACGTCGTTGAGGATCGCGCCGATGAGGCGGATGGGCAGCTGATCGACGATCTGCAGCTTCGCCTCGGCGAGGTCGCGCTCCGTCGCGCCCGAGCGCATCACCAGAATCATGTTCCCGCTGAGCGTGGCCAGGACGAACGGGTCAATGCCGGCACCGAGTGGCGGCGAGTCGACGATGATGACGTCAAACTTCTCGCGCATCGCGCCGATCAACTCCCGCATCATCGCCCCACCCAGAAGTTCGGGGCCATTTCGCTTCCGCGAGCCAGCCGTGATCAGCGTAAGCATCGGGTGCGAGGTCTTCCGGAGAAGATCGGCGAGGTCCAATTCACCCGTCAGGTGGTCGAGCAAGCCCGGACGACGCTCCTGCCCGAAGGTCCGGTGCAGCTCCCCACGGCGGGTGTCGCCATCGATGAGGAGGGTCCGATAGCCGGACTCGGCGAATGACAACGCCAGGTTGGAGGCCACCAGCGACTTGCCGTCGCCGGGGGACGGCGAGGAAATCGTCAGGACACCACGGCCATCGCCCATCGTGTGGGAGAGGTTGAGGCGGATGGTCCGGAACGCCTCGATCACTTGCGCGGCCTCCTCGGCCGACGGCGTCTCGCCCTTGGCGCGGCGGATCTCCGGCACCACGCCGAGGATCGTCAGGCCAAGGCCGGAGGTGATCTGGTCGGCATAGCGGACCCGCTTGTCCGTGAGGTCGAGCAGGAATGCCAAGCCGAGGCCAGCGGCCAGGCCGAAAATCACGCCGAGCGAGATGATGACCGGCTTCCGGTTTTTCTTCGGCAGGAGCGGGGCAACGGCCGGGTCGTAGATCGAGAGGTCGGAGAGCGCGCTGGCTTCGCGGAGGCGCGCGTTTTCCGAGCGTTCGGTCAACGACTTGTAGGTCGTCGCTGCCAATTCCTGTTCACGCTTGAGGCGGTTCTCCTCGATCGTGCGCGAGGGGATGCTCTGCAGCTCCTTCCCCGCGCTGGCGACCTCGGTGTTGAGTCGGGTGATGTCGCCGTCGATCCGGCGCAGGACCGCTTGGGCGTAGCTGGGAATCGTCTGGCCCCGCAACTCGCCGATCCGTCGGATCAGCTCCGGCAGGTTGTAGATGGTGCCGCCCTGAACGCCGCAGGCGCGGCACTCATCCGCGTAGCCTTGGGCGCGGGCCGCACGCAGCTGCGTCTCGGCGATGACGAGGTCGCCGAGCACCTGCTTCAGCTCGGTCGAGGTGCCGACCGAGGGAATCGCGAAGAACAGGTCCACGGCAATCTCGCCGCTCTGCGCCTTTGCCAGCGCCGCTTGGAGGTCACGGCGGTCGCGCGTCAAGGCCTGCACCTGCTCACGCTTGAAGACGAACGCGCCGTAGCCGGAAGGGGTCGTGTTCTGCAGCCCTGGGGCGACCGGGAGTTCCTCGCGCGGCAGTGTGGTGGTGCGGGTCTGGAAGGAGAGCAGCGCCTGCTCTGCCGAGGTCAGGCGATTGAGCGCCCCACGGAGCTGGGTGTCCACGACGCCGGCTTCGGCGGTGAGGTTGACCCGCTTCATCACCGCGGCGCGCGTCTCCCACTCCTTCAGGAGCGAGTTGAGGATGGCTGCCGTCGTTTCGGATTCCTCGCCCTCGAGCGTCAACTGCACGAAGCGGGCGCCCCGGTTGTCGATCTTCACGGTGAGCCGTTCGTTCAAGTCGTCGGCGGCTTCGCGGACCGTGAGGGCATCGAACCCATAGGTCTTGCCGAACCACCGCTTCTCGATGGTCGGGGCCCACGCGAAGCCGAACTCGCGGCCGATCGAGTCACCGGCCACCCCACGGCTCTTCCGGGAGTTGTTCAGATTGGTCAGTTCCCAGCTCTTCCCCTCGTCACTGATCTTGAGCTCGTAATTGCCCGGCACGTAGCCATTCTGGATTTCGAGTCCCATGAGCAGGGCGGCGTCCGGGCCACTTGGGCCATGCGGCAGGACCGGGCCGCCGAGGCGCTTCGGGCCGATCAAGTAGAGCCGATGCATCCGGGCCACCGGTTCCAGCGATTGGTAAGAGCGCATGAACTTCTGCCACTGGTCGCCGCCGAGTACCGCCCCCGCCGCGATCGGCCCGTTGTCGCCCACCGGCATCGCCAGGAGCATGGAGGCCTGCACGAGGTAGGTCTCCCGCCGCATCTGCGAGACCAGGAACCCGCCACCGAGCCCCAAAATGGTGGTCAACAGGACCAACCACTTGAATCGCTTGAGGGTGGAGAGGTACCGGGTGATTGGGCTGGTCCGCGGCCCCCCGCTGTTCCCCATCAACGGCGGCCCGGCGCTGAGGCCGCCGCCAGCAGGGAAACTCGGCAGGTTGCCGGAGAGGGGGGTGATCTGAGTGTTCATAACGCCCGCAGAAAGTGAGGGACTGACGGCTTCGGGAGCTTCATTGCGGCGTTGCGTTGCAACTGCCATACCGCGATTCCGCGGACCTGATGAGTCCGGTCCGCCACAATGTGTTGTATTTGTGCTACAATATGGTGGTGCGTGCACGAAACAGGTGACCCGTCCACTCCTCGAATCTGCCATATGGAGGGCTGCGACGATGGACCCGTCCTACAGTCGCGGCACGGTTTCTGCCCAGACCATTGGGGAATGCATCCTACGCTTGCTCGACCCAGGAGTCTCCCATGACCGGCGTTGCCGGGGCCGGTTTCGGTCCCCCGGAAGGCGCAGGAAGCCGCGACCTGCTTGCGCTTCCTGCCGACGTGAAGGCCTCGATCCGGATCCTGATCGTCGATGACGAGCGGACCCTGCGGGAGAGCTGCGCCTCGGTGCTCCGCGGCGAGGGCTACACCGTCACTCTCGCGGGACGCGGCGAAGAGGCGATGGAGTTCGTCCGGCGTCGGCAGTTCGACCTGGTCCTGGTTGACCTCTTCATGGCGCAGGTGTCGGGGCTTGAAATCCTCAATGCGGCGCTCGAGGCCCATCGGGACACCCTGGTGGTCGTGATGACCGGGAATCCCACCGTCTCCAGCAGCATCGAAGCGCTCCGGATGGGCGCCTGGGACTACCTCCCGAAGCCGTTCTCCGCCACGCACTTGCAAGTGCTGATCGGCCGTGCCTCCCATGCCATCCTGAAGGGTCGCGAGGCCAACGACCTCCGCCAGCAGGTGATGCGGCAGCATTCGCATTCCGACACGCAGGCGTTGATCGGGATCGCCCCCTCGTTCCGGAAGGCGGTCGAACTCGCCCGCAAGGTCGCGCCGACCGACGCCTCGGTCTTCATCAGCGGCGAAAGCGGCACCGGCAAGGAAGTGATCGCCCAGTTCATTCACCAGCACTCGCGCCGGGCCAAGAAGACGCTGGTCCCGATCAACTGCGCCGCATTGCCCGAGCCGTTGCTGGAATCGGAAATGTTCGGCCATCGCAAGGGCGCCTTCACCGGTGCGGATCGCGACAAGCCAGGGCTGTTGGAGACCGCCGACGGCGGCACCCTCTTCCTTGACGAACTCACCGAGATGTCGCTGCCGCTGCAGGCCAAACTGCTGCGTGTCATCCAGGACGGCATCGTGCGGCGGGTTGGTGCCGAGACGGCCGGCGATCCGGTGGACGTCCGCTTCATCTCCGCGACCAACCGCGATCCGCAGGATGCGGTCGAGCGCGGTCTGCTGCGTGGCGACCTCTTCTATCGTCTCCGCGTCGTGCCGATCGTCCTCCCCCCACTGCGTTCGCGGCCGGAAGACATCCAGCTCCTCGCCAACCATTTCCTCGGCATCTTCTGGCATCGCCATCGGCAGATGGCCGAGCGTGCTCCGCGGTTGAGTGACGCCTCGATCGAGTTTCTGCGGACGCGCGCCTGGCGTGGCAATGTGCGTGAACTGCAGAACGTGATCGAGCATGTCGCGGTGCTGGTGGAGCCCGATCAGTTGGTCGAACCGACCGACATTCCGATGTACGAGGACTCCGAGGCGGCGCCGGAACGGATGCCGGCTGCGCAGCTCGACGGTCCGTTCCACGACGTGAAGGACCGGGTGATCGCGCAGTTCGAACGCGACT
>JBBQJU010000234.1:0-3957 GCA_038326215.1 Gemmatimonadales bacterium
CTCCTTCGGCGGGTCGGGGTCAAGCAGCGGGGCCGGGGGCGGCGGGAGCTACTGATGATTGTCCTCGACGGCATTGGGCACCGGCTCGCACGCTACCTCACCAGGCCCCGCCACGACCGGGTGCACTCGACGACCGCCAGCCCCGGTTCGCTGGCGCGCGTGCTGCGCCCCGGCGACGTCCTGCTGGTCGAGGGGAGCTCGCGCGTCTCGGCCGCCATCAAGTACACGACCCAATCCACCTGGTCCCATGCGGCCCTCTGCGTCGCCACACCGCATCTCGACGCCACCGCGCTGCAGGAGCCGTCGATCCTGCTCGAGGCGGACGTGGTCGAGGGAGTCCACCTGGTACCGCTGGCGAAATACGCCGAGCTCCACACGCGGATCTGTCGGCCGGTGGGACTGACCAGTGAGGAGATCCGCCGGGTCATCGACTTTGCGGTCGCGCGGGTGGGCTATCGCTACGATGTGCGACACCTCTTCGATCTGGCGCGCTATCTCTGGCCGACGCCGCCGGTGCCGATCCGCTACCGCCGTCGGTTATTGGCCATCGGCAGCGGAGATCCGACACGCGCCATCTGCTCGGCGCTGATCGCCGAGGCGTTTCACGGCGTCGGTTACCCGATCCTGCCGACGGCGCGCCTCCTCCCGCCGCGCGATCCGGCGGCCGCGGCCGACTACCGAGAGTCGCTCCATATCCGTCACCACTCGCTGTTCACCCCGCGCGACTTCGATGTCTCCCCCTACTTCGACATCGTCAAGCCGACGCTGGCCCTGGGCTTCGACCCGCACCGGCTCGAGCTGATCACCGACCCGCCCGGGATGGAGTGAGGGCACTACCTTTCACCGGTTGGTTCACCCCCTGCACCGAGGTCTCCTCCGATGTTGCGCACTCTTCGGCTGCCGGCGCTGCTGCTCGCCGCCGTGACCGCCTGCTCGTCCACCGACTCCCAGATCAAGGATGCACAAGTGATCGAAACCACGACCTTTGCCACTGCGCTCGGGGTCAACCTCTCGACCTCGACCAAGTTGGCGAGCGGGATGTACATCCGCGACGTCACGGTTGGGACCGGGGCGGACGTCGTCAGCGGTCAAAATGTCTCGATGCGCTATACCGGCGCGTTGAGCACCGGAACGCAGTTCGATGCCAACACCAGCGGCGCGCCGTTCTCGTTTCGGCTCGGCGCCGGCGGGGTGATTGCCGGCTGGGACCAGGGGATCGCGGGGATGAAGGTCGGCGGCATCCGCCAGCTGGTCATCCCGTCGTCGCTCGGCTACGGCCGGTCGGACTATGGTCCGATCCCGGGCGGTTCGATCCTGGTCTTCACGGTGACGGTCGTCTCGGTCCCGTGACCGGATGAATCCGGCGCTGCAGGTCTTCCTCGCCTTCGTGCTGGGCCTTGGCGCCGGCATCGTGGCGCCAAGCGAGGCGGCCCTGCACGCCGTCGAACCGCTCGGCACGCTGTGGATCAATGCGCTGCGGATGCCGATCCTGCCGCTCATCGTGATGCTGACGATTGCGGGGATCGCCAAGGCCCGTGACACGCGCGAAGCGGGCGCACTGACCGGCCGAGCCGTGCTCACCTTTCTGGTGTTGCTGGTCATCTTCACCGCGATCATGACGACGCTGGCACCGCTGCTGCTGGCGGGGTTGCCACTCGACCCCGCGGCGACGGCGGCGCTGCGCGCCTCGGCCAGCACCGAGGCCGTCAGTGCCGGCGCGCAATTGACCGTGTCAGGGTGGCTGCTGTCACTGGTCCCGACCAATCCGATCAAGGCCGCCGCCGATGGGGCGCTGCTGCCCTTGGTGGTCTTCGCGTTGCTCTACGGCCTGGCGTTGACCCGCCTCCCTGACGATGTCCGCCGCCGGCAGGGCGATGGGGCACAGGGGATCGCCGACGTGCTGATCGTCGTGATCCGCTGGGTGCTGCGGTTGGCGCCGATCGGCGTCTTCGCGCTGGCGTATGCGTTGGGGGTGAAGGTGGGCGCGCCAGCCGCCGCGGCCGTGGCGCGCTATCTCGTCGTGACCTCGCTGGCGATCCTCGTCGGCGGGATTCTCCTCGCGGGGATTACGGTGGTCGTTGGCCGGATTGCGCTGAAGCCCTTTATCTCGGCGCTCGGGCCGGCGCTGGTCATCGCGGTCTCCTCGCGCTCGTCGCTTGCGGCGCTGCCGGTGCTGATTACCGGCGTCCGTGAGCAGCTGCGACTGCCTGAGCCGGTGATCGGGGTGGTGATGCCGCTGGCCGCCTCGCTCTTCAAGTTCAACGCCGCGATCACCTGGGCCCTCGGCGCCGTCTTCGTCGGTGCCCTCTATGGCATTGAGCTGCACGCGGCGCAGTTGGTCACCTTCGGTGTCGGTACCGTGTTGCTGTCGTTGACCACCCCGGGGATTCCCAGTGGGGGGTTCCTCGTGCAGGCGCCGCTCTACCTCGCCGTCGGCCTTCCGGCGGAGGGATTGGGAATTCTGATCGCGATCGACCTGATTCCGGACCTCTTCAAGACGGCGATCAACGTGACGGGCTACGCCAGCGCGGCGGTGATCGTGGCGCGTGGTGCGGAATCAGGGGGATGACCACGCCGCGGTGCGGCTGGCTGCTGCTGTTGGTGGCGGCGGTGCTGCCCATGCGGAGCTCGGCGCAGATCGCACCTCTTGCGACGCATCCCGCCGACAGCGCGCTCGCCACCTGGAACACGAAGGGGCTGACGATCCGCTTTCCCCGCTCGGTCTCGCCCGATTCGATCACCTACGACACGCGCGTCGGCGACGCCTTCTCCGGTTTTGAATGGCGGGTGATTCTGATCACCGACCAGCGTCCATACCTGGCCGCGCTGGTGATCGCGCCGAGCGATTCGCTCACACTCCAGCACGTGTCGACGATCGCCGAAGCCTATCGCATCGGGGATCTGCGGAGTTGCGACCGCACTACCGGCAATCTGGTGCTGCGATGCAACCGCTTGGCGCAGGGGCTGGTGCGCGACGTGAACGGGCAGCTGGAGATCGTCATCGTCGACTCGCGCTGGTTGCAGGCGATGGTGACTTCGCGGACCGCCCGCGTCCATCTCCTCGTGAAGGTGGCGAAGGAGACGGTGTGGGAGGAGGAGCTGCCCGTGCGGTGGGTGGCCGCGGTACCGCGCTCGTAGGGGCGACGCATGCGTCGCCCCCGCCGCGTCGCCCCGGCAGCGTCACGGCTGCTTGACAAAATTAACATATCGGCATATAGTAGCATTATGCCCATGCGATCACTGTCCCTGCTGCTCCTCGCGCTCGTTGGTGCCATTCCGCTTGGCGGACAGGCACTGACGCTCGGCGAGGCGTTGCGGCGTGCTGATGCCGCCGCCTTTCCCAACCGGCTGGCGCGGGCGGCGTCGGCCGCGGCGTCGGCGCGTGCCGCCGCCGCCGATCAGGGGGTACTCCCCGGACTTCGCGCCGAGGTCGGTGCCATGCGCACCTCCGACCCGCTTGGGGCCTTCGGCTTCCTCCTCCGGCAGCGCGGCGTGACGCCACAGGCCTTCGATCCGGCGGGCCTCAACCGACCGGCACCGCGGACCGACATCGGTGCGGCCATGGTGGCCGAGGTTCCGTTGGTGAACCTCGACGCCTGGGCCGGACGGCGAGCGGCGCGGGCTGCGGCAGAGGCGGAATCCGCGCGTGAGACGTGGGCCGCTTCCGGGGTGCAGCTCGATGTGGTACGCAGCTACTACGGCGCGGTACTCGCGCGCGAACAGGCTCGGGTCTTGGCCGCGGGGGTGACTGCCGGGCAGGCCCATGTGCGCCGGGCCGAGAGCGCGCTGACCAACGGACTCGTCACCCGGTCAGACCTTCTGCTGGCGCAGGTGCGCCTCGGGGAGATCGAGACACAGCGACTGCGGGCCGACGCCGATGCCGTGCTTGCCCGCCGCCAGCTGGCCCTCGTGCTCGGCACGCCGGATGACACGAGTGGTGCGCTGCCGTCCGTGATT
>JBBQJU010000235.1:0-3945 GCA_038326215.1 Gemmatimonadales bacterium
ATTTCAGCAAGCGTCTTCCCCTCCTTGTGCAGCCGAGCCGAGAGGCGACCCTGGCCCTGACAGATCGGGCAGAGCCGTGCCATGCCATCGGCTTCATAGCAGGAGAGGAGCGAGTAGAAACCGGGCTGGCCGGCACAGCCGCAATTGCAACGGATGCCGTCCATGATCTGGGGCCGTTCGCGCACCGAATCGAAGAGCGGAATCAGGTGCGGCACGTCCTTGAGTTGCTCGGCAGTGAGCACCTTGGCGCCGGTGATGTTCGGCCGTGGCGTCGGATGCGGTCCGACCCGACCGAGTCGCTGCGCCTGGGCGATCGCCGGCAGGAGCATCGCCCCGATCGTCACGGCACACCGTTGGGCAAACACTCGGCGAGTCAGCATGCGCAACTCCGGCAGAGGAAACCCCCTCGGGAAGAATGCACCCGCGATCTGGCGGGCGACAGGGCACTGGCCAGCATCACGCCCGCAGGTGATCCGGCCGCCACTCCTTCACCATCCCCTTGATCGTCTTCCTGTCCCGGATGCCCTGCGTCAGCACCGTCCGCGTGAGCTCGGGCAGTTCGGCGTCGGACGCGAAGCGCAGCGCGACCAACTGCCCCATTGAGAGCTCGCCGATCTGCCCCTGCAGGTCGGCGGGGAGCAGGCGCTGCAGCCGCAGCCGCTCCTCGAGACGGATCACCCGGTTCTGCACCGACAGCGCCATCAGTCGCGCCGAGAACGCCAGCATGATGAGCGCCAGGGCCACCACCGACGCGAGTACCGTCGGCCAACTGCGCACGTCGTTCGCCACCCGGATCGTGTAGATGAAATAGACCAGCAAGACCGGCATGACGAAGAAATGGAAGGGCGGGAAGAAGCGGATGTGATTCCGGAACGACTGCGACATACGGGGCTCCGAGCAGACAGAGGGACCTTCTGGTCGATGATCGATGATCGATGATCGATCATCGGGAAGGAAGATATACCACCGGCACGGCCTCGACACTGGCGCAAACGCCGTCGAGGCCCGATTATCGAGGCGGTTTCCCTCCTCCAGCCCCGGACCACCCCCATGGCAGCGCTTGAATTCCTCGCCAAGGAATTGATCGGCTTCTTCGGTCTGCAGGTCTGGCTCGACATGGCCGCGACGCAGGACTACAGCAGCCTGCTCACCTGGCCCGGCTTCCGGAGCGCCATCGGTCCGATCATCCCGCTGCTGCTGGCAGTGGAGATCGTCTGGGCGCTGATGGAGAAGACCTTCAAGGTCCGCGAGTACAAGCTGATCTTCTTCACCTACCTGCTGAACCGGGTGGTGGGCTCGTTTCTCTCGATCGCTGCGGTCGGCTTCTTCATCGGCCTCCTCCAGCCGATGGCACCGTTCCAGAGCTCGGTCACCTGGTACTGGCTGATCTACGGCTACATCGTCTGGGAGCTGGCGCACTTCGTCTATCACTTCCTGGCGCACAAGGTCCGGCTCTTCTGGTGTCTCCACTCGACGCACCACGCCCCCGAGACGATGAACCTCTTCGTCTCGCACGCGCACTTCTTTCTCGAAG
This sequence comes from Gemmatimonadales bacterium, assembly GCA_038326215.1. Taxonomy (GTDB): domain Bacteria; phylum Gemmatimonadota; class Gemmatimonadetes; order Gemmatimonadales; family GWC2-71-9; genus Palsa-1233. The sequence goes on from JBBQJU010000235.1 coordinate 1,535, forward strand.
CGCCCTACGCCGACACCATTCGCACCTCGATCTGCATCATCCTCGGCGTGAGCCCGCCGCTGCTCTTTCTGATCATGTTCATCGATGGCACCTGGGGCACCTTCATCCACGCGGGCGAGCACGTCCTCAAAGATGGTCGACTCGGCGCACTGAACCGGTGGATCCTCACGCCGTCGCATCACCGAGTGCACCATGCGCGCAATCCGCTGTACATCGACACCAACTACTGCAACCTGCTCAACATATGGGACCGCGCCTTCGGCACGCTGCAGCCGGAGCAACCCGAGATCGCCCCTGAATACGGCATCACCCGTCCGATGAAGCCGGGGAGCTTCTGGGATTTCTACTTCGGCGAGCTGGTAGCGCTCGGGCGCGACATCGCCGCTGCACCAGGGGTCAAGCACAAGCTCGGCTACCTCGTCATGCCGCCGGGGTGGAGCCACACCGGTGCACACAAAACGGCGAGCGTGGCGCGCGCGGCGTATCTTGCAGGGGAGCAGTCGTAGGGCCGGTCGCTGATCGCAACCGCACGCCGCGCGCCATCACGGAGGACTTGAGACGATGCCGACTCCAACCACACCACAGGGCGTGACCACCGTCTTCACCACGGTGGACACCAACGCCATGATCATGGCGAAGTTGATGCTCGAGGTCGAAGGGATCACGATCATCGCGTCCGGCGAGGGGTTGCAGGATCTCTTCGGGATGGGCCGCTCCGTCGGCGCCTTCAATCCGGTGGTCGGCCCGATGCGGATTCAGGTCGCTGCCGAGCACGCGGAACGGGCGCGCGAGGTCCTCGCCGAGATGGCGACGGCCGTGGCCGAGCAGGACGACACCACACCGGAGGTCGTCGTCGCGCGCCCGTCGTGGCGGCGACCCCTCGGCGCGGTGACCGTCGTGCTGCTGGCTCTGGTCCCCGCCGGGATCCTCGCCTTCCGCACAGTCGGCAGCACGATCGATGCCGAGGGGACCACAATCGAGCCGTACTCCCTGATCGGCATCTCCACCGTCGCGTTCTTCGCCGCCATCGTGACCGGCGTGGCGTACCTCGTCTCGCGTCAGCGCGACGAGCAGCGGCGTCCACCCGCTGTTGGCTGATCGCCAATCACTTCTCCAACCCCATCCCACTTATGTCCCACGGCCCATCTCCCGACACGCCGTATCCGCTGCCTGGCGTCACCCGCACCGGCTTCCTCAAGGCGTTCATCACCCGGCCGACCATCATTGTTGGTGACTACACCTACTACGACGATCCGGACGGTCCTGAGCAGTTCGAACAGAACGTACTCTACCACTTCGATTTCATCGGCGACCAGCTAATCATCGGCCGCTACTGCTGCATCGCGGCCGGTGTCCGCTTCATCATGAACGGCGGCAACCACGCGACCACGTGGCTCACCTCGTATCCATTCCCGATTTTCGGCAACGGGTGGGAGCTGGCCGAACCGCCGCAGTGGCCATACAAAGGCGACACCGTCGTCGGCAACGACGTCTGGATCGGTAACGGGGCGACCATCATGCCCGGTGTGACGATCGGCGATGGCGCGATCATCGCCACCGGCGCCGTGGTCACGAAGGATGTGGCGCCGTATGCCATCGTCGGCGGCAATCCTGCCACGCTCCTCCGCCATCGCTTCGATGAGGCGACCGTCGCGCGGTTGCTGGCGCTGCGGTGGTGGGACTGGGACGCGGCACGCATCACCCGCTGTGTGGCACAACTCTGTGCCGGCGATCTGGATGCCCTCGAACGGCAAGCGGAGCACGACGAGTGACCGGGCGGCCCCAGTTGACGGGGCAGACCACACCCCCTACTGTGACTGGAGCGCCACAACAGCCACCGTCGTGACGCGTGCCATTGGGGTGTAGGTCAACTGGCAGACCGCCCGGCTGTTACCCGGGAAGTTGCAGGTTCGAGTCCTGCCGCCCCAGTTTCTCCGCGACGTGATGATCGATCGTCGCATTGCTCTCCGGCGCCGCACTGTGGGAGACGCAGATGATCGCTGGATGGATCTCGCGGGCAAGCGCGGCCCTCCTCGCCTTTGCTGGGCTTTCCCTGCTCTTCATGACCGAAGAGATCCTGTCGCGGCACCTTCCCGGCTATCCCCCAGGAGACGTCTGGTTCGGCCAACTGCTCGCCGCGGCGTGCCTCGCGATGGCGACGCTCAACTGGTTCAGCCGAGGTGCCTTGCTCGGCGGGATCTACGGCCGCCCGGTCGTCGCGGCCAACGCCACGGGGTACTTCATCGCCGCGATCACCCTGCTCAAGCTGACAATCGCCGGGAGCTTCCGGCCGGCCGGCTTGCTGCTCACGATCCCGGTGACGCTGCTCGCCGTGGCGTACGGCTGGCTGATGCTTCGTGGTCCCTTCGAACGGGATGTGGTGGCGATGAAGGGGAGCGGCGCATGAACTG
>JBBQJU010000236.1:0-3945 GCA_038326215.1 Gemmatimonadales bacterium
GGCCTCGAGGAGGTCGGCCACTTCGGTGAGCTTGGCGAGCTGCTCGGGGCTGGGGGCCTCGGGCGACGTGAATTCAGGGGTCGTCATGGGGGACAGACTAACCGAGCCGCCGGGCAAGGCAAAGGGGACGGGGTGGCGATACCTTTGAACGATTCCCCGCCGGAGCCCGCCTGATGACCGCCGATCCCAGCTGCCTGACCCGCGATACCGCCGTGCGGCAGGCTTACAGCGCCGATGCCTCCGGGCTGACAATGCTTCCCGATGCCGTCGCCCGGCCCACCACGGCGGCCGAGGTGGTGGAGGTCATGCGCCAAGCCGCCGCGGACGGCACGCCGGTCACGCCGGCCGGCGGCCAGAGCAGCATGACGGGTGGCTCGATCACCGACCGGGGCACGCTCCTCTCCCTCCGCGGGATGGCACGGATCCTCGACATCGACCCGGTCCGTCGCACGGCGCGGGTCGAACCCGGGATGCTCGTCGGCGACCTCAAACGGGCGCTTGCCGCCGAGGGGCTGCTCTTTGCGATCGACCCGACCTCGGAGGAGGAGGCGGCGCTCGGCGGGGCGATCGCCTGCAACGCCTCTGGCGCTCGGTCGCTTCGGTACGGGGCCACACGGCGGCACATCAGCGGACTCAGTGTGGTGCTGCCGAATGGGGAGCAGGTTGAGCTCTCGCGCACCCGCCTCGAGAAGAACACGGTCGGCTACGCGGCCATCCATGATCCGATCGACTGGTTCATCGGCAGCGAAGGCACCCTCGGCGTGGTAGTCGCGGCCGAGCTCTCGCTGCTGCCGTTGCCGGAGCGGGTCACCGGGATCGGCTTCCCCTTCCCCGGCGACCGCGAGGCCCTGGCCTTCGTGGTCGCCGCGCGTGCAGCAATGGCGCTGGGCACCATCGCGCCACGTTGCCTCGAGTTCCTCGACGCCGAAGCGCTGCGCATCATCCGCAGCGAGGACGGTGGGCAGGGACATGCCGGCAACGCCTTCGTCTACACCGAAGAAGAATCGCGGGGGGGTGAGACGCCCAACTTCGACGAGTGGCTCTCGCTTGCCGAGTTGCATGGCGCCCTGGTGAACGACGTGCTCGTCTTCGACGACGACGCGAAGATCCGCACCGCCCGCCTGCTGCGCCATGCGGTCCCGGCGACGATGCTGGAGCGCGGCACGGCCTTCGCGGCACAGGGCGGGCGGCGCATCGCGACGGACTGGGCCGTTCCCTATCCGCGGCTCGCCGAAGCGATCGCAATTGCGCGCGCGGCGGTGGCCGAGCATCGGGTGACGGTGCCGACGATCTACGGGCATGCCGGGAATGGTCACCCGCACATGGACTTCGTCGCGCGGAATCATGAGGACGTCCACGCGATCGAGGAGACGATTGCCGCGATCCTCCGGCCGATCCTCGCGATGGGCGGGACGGTCGCGGCCGAGCATGGCATCGGGAAGATCAAGCATCGCTGGATGGGAATGCAGCTTACGGTGCAGCAGCGGGCCGTGATGCAGGGGATCAAGCAGGCGCTCGACCCGCAGGGGTTGATGGCGCCGGGGAATATTTTCTAGCAGCGAACAGCGAACAGCAGACAGCGAAGAGCGCCTGCCCGAGGGTGCTACTCCCCGTTCGCAGATCGCGGTGCGCCGTTCGCCGTCACCACGCGCAACAACCGCACCCACGCCTCCACCCCCACCACCTCCGGCCGCACGTCCGGCGAGATCTCCGCCTCGGCCAACTGCGCCGCCGCGGTGTCGGCATCGACCCCCGTTGCCTCCCTGAGTGCGCGCTGCATCCGCTTCCGTCGGTACGAGAAGAGCGATGTCACCAACCGACGGAAGGCGGGGACCTGGTCCCCGGCGACGAGTGGCTCGGGACGCGGAATGAGGTGCAACACCGCCGAGTCGACCTTCGGCGGTGGTGTAAACGCACCGCGACCGACAATGAAACCGCGGTGCGCCGCAGCCACGGCCTGAATGCCGATCGAGAGCGCGCCGAAGTCATCGTGGCCGGCGGGCGCCACGACCCGATCGGCAACTTCCTTCTGGACGAGATAGGTCACCGACAATGGGAATGGCGCCGTGAGCGCCTTCTCGAGGAGTGGTGAGGTGATGTAATACGGGATGTTGCCGACGACGCGCCATCGGCGACCGAGCGCCACCCAGGGCGCCACCAACGCATGCCAGTCCATCTCGAGCGCATCACCGTTGACCACGATGAAATCGCGCCCGGCGAACTGCCGCTCGAGGCCGGAGAGCATCCGCTCGTCCCGCTCGATCGCCACGACGGTGCAGCCGGTGTCGAGCAACGCCCGCGTCAGCGCCCCGGCCCCGGGGCCGATTTCGAGCACCACATCGCCGGCCCCCGCCTCGCTGACGGCGGCGATCTTGGCGAGCAATTCCGGGTTGGTCAGGAAGTGCTGCCCCAGTGACTTCTCGGCGCGAACTCTCACATGCGCAACACGAGCAGCGTGCAATCGTCGGTCGGGGCACCGCCCCAGGCGAAGACATCATCCATCACGGCCCGGACCAATACCGCAGGCGACTGCGACCGACCTTCCTCCAATCGTGCCACGATCCGCTCCTCCCCGTAGCGTTCCCCATCGGCGTTCGGCTGGTCGATCAACCCGTCGGTGAAGAGGACCAGCGTGTCGGCGGCGAAGTGCCACGGCACGACGCGGCGCCCAAAACGCGACTCGTCTACCAGGCCGAGCGGCGGTGCCGTCGGCGCGAGTCGCTCCGCTGGCCCGAAGCGCGGCAGCCGGTAGGCGTAGGGATGGCCGGCGTTCGTGTAGGTGAGCCGCCCTGCCGTCGGATCGAGCACGCCATAGAAGACGGTGAGATACATCTCGGTGGTGGCGAGTTCATCGGCGAGCGATTCCTGCAGCAGGCCCAGCGTCTCGTCGGGCGGGGTGGTGGCGTTGGCATAGATCCCGGCCGCCGCCATGACCTGCGCCGCGATCAACGCCGCGGAAAAGCCGTGGGAGGAGACGTCGCCGAGCATTACGCCGATGCGACCGACTCCAAGGCGGGAGAAGGTATAGAAGTCGCCGCCGAGGGACTCCGCGGCACGTGATTCCACCGCCACATCGGCCTCGCCACGCAGCACCGCGGGCGTCGGCATCAATTTGACCTGGAGGTCGTGGGCCAACTCGAGCTCGCGCTCGAGCCGCTGGCGGCCATGTTCTGAGGCGAGCAAGCGGGCATTCTCGAGCGCCGCCCCGATCTGCGTCGCGACGGCGGCCACGAGCTTGGTCTCCTCGCGCGTGAAGGCGCCGCCCCCGCTCCGCTCCGCCAGCGCGAGCGTGCCGATCACACGGCTGGCCTCGCCCGAGGTGGCATAGGTAATCGGCACCGCGAGCACCTCGCCCGGGACCCAGGTCGGCTGGACGCCGGTCTCGATGCGACCCGAGCGGAAGGCTCGGCAGACGATGAAGTCCGCTTCGTCGATCGCGACAACCGGTGGCACGGTTTCGTCGGTCACACCGAGGGAGGCCACAGTGCTCAGCGTGCGGCTGTCGGCATCGTAAATCCGAAGCGCCGCGCGACGTGCTCCAACGACGGCGGTGACTTCACGCAGGATGTGGGCAGCGACATCGTCGACGGAACGCGCCCGCCCGAGCAATTCGCCGATGGTGTAGAGGAGGTCGATCTCTTCATAGCGTGCGGCGAGCTCGCCGGTTAATTCCGAGGCGTTGCGCTCGGCGGCGAGGATGATCTGGACGATGGGCAGCAGGCGGGCCGCGAGGTCCTCGCCGCGGTGCCCTTCCTGCGGCACCACCTCGAGGAAGAGCCCCGGCGACTCAGGGATCGCGAGCCAGGCCGCCGCATCCTGCCCGGCGGCGCGCGGCGCGCGCGGGGCGGCCGCGGGCGCCGGGGGGGCCGCGCGCAGACACCACCCGTGTGCCGCGTGACGCCCGAGTCGCCGGGTGGGGCCGGCCCAGGCCCCCCGCGGGGGCAA
>JBBQJU010000237.1:0-3921 GCA_038326215.1 Gemmatimonadales bacterium
CGCGCACTGACCGCGCTGCTCCGTGTCCGGGGGGTGCCCGACGACGGTGTGCTGGCGCACCTGATCGCGCGCATCGGCAAGGGTGCTGCTCTGGCCATCGCCGCATCATTGCGCGCACTCTCGAACGCCCGTTCACCGGTCATCCGCCGCGCCTCGGCCGCACCAGCCGGTGCCGCCGAGGGCATCGGCCGCCCGCCACCCATCGCCACCATCCCCGGTTCCTGCACCAGATAGGAGGTGTACTCAGTCAGGATCCCGTAGCGGAGGCCGAGGTCACGGATCTGGGCAATCAGTTGGGGCGACGATCCTTCCAGGCGGAGCTGGCGGCTCAGTTCGCCAATCCGCCTGCCGGCCCAGAGTAGGGCGATGTAGTCGTTCTCGCCGCTCTGCCGATCGAAGTGCCCGGCCAGGGTGAAGCGCTCGCGTCGGCCGTCGCGCGTTCCCTCGATGACGACCGGACCATCACCGGTGCCACGGTAGCGTGCCAGGACCACCAACTCCTCGCCATAGAAGAGGTCCGGGAGTGCAGCCGGTGCCTGGTCGAGGAAGCGTACCGGTGCGCTCACAATCCGCAGATCGGACAGGGCAGGGCGCGACAGCTTGCTCATCACCCCACCGACGGCATCACCGACATCGGCGCCCGGTGCGACGTAGGTCGCCGAGCCGTGGCCTTCGACCGCGAGTCGATCGAGCAGATAGGTGTTGACGTCGTGTCCGACACCGAAGGTGAAGATCCGGTGCCGACCAATCCGCCCCGCCGCGCTCGCGGCGATCTTGTCCGGCGCATTCTCGCCCACCGACGGCAAGCCATCAGTCATGAAGAAGATCAACGACATCCGTTCCGCATCCGCCCGTTCGGCGAGTGCCGCGTCGAGGGCACCCTGCAGGTTGGTGCCGCCGGTGGCGGTCAGCCCATCGATGAATTCACGTGCCTCGCGGAGATTCGCGGGGGTCGCCGTGGTGTAGCTGTCGCGGAACGGACGCACGCCGCTGCTGAAGGCGATCAGCCGGAAGCGATCGCGAGCGGTGAGGGTGCCGAGCGCCTGGCGGAGCGCCGTGCGCGCCTGCTCGATCTTGTCGCCGCTCATCGAGCCGGAGACATCGACGACGAACGTCAGGTCGCGGGCAACGGCGGCAGTGCCACTGGCCGGCGGCGGCGAGAGGAAGAGCAGCGCGTAGCCGTCCTCACCCGACTGCGCGTGGGTCAGCACCGTGCCGCCGATGAGCCCACGACGAAACGGCAGCACGAGGTCGACGTCGCCGCGCACTGGCGGCGTGATCGTCACGCGCAACGTGCCGTCACGGCGGCTCTGGCTGATCGGATGCGTCGGCGAATAGGGGGTGGCATACTCGGCCTCGCGCGCCACGTCGAACCGTACGGCAACCGGCGCGTCACCGCGCAGCCCGGCGGCGTAGCGGAGATGCAGTGCATCGCCGTCCCGACTGAGGAGCTGGTTGTAGCGGAGGATGACGGTGCGCGTCTCGCCGGGTTGAATAGGGAAGACCTGGGCGCGGATGAGCCCGTGGCCAACCAGGGTGATCAGTGCCGGGTCCTTCAACTGGCGGACGATTCCTTCGTAGATGCCGCGGGCCTGGTCGGCGGCCATCATCTCACCCTTCAGTTCCTTCTCCCCCTGAAAGAGCGAGAAGTCGGTGAAGAGGGCCTCGCCGGGCATCGGATAGTGGTAGGTCCCTTCGGCGATGCCGCGGCCGCTGTTGCGGAATCGCTCCTCGACTTCGAAGCGGGCGATGCGCCGGTCGATGGTCACTCGAACGGTGGAGCCGACCCGCTCGATGGCGGGGGAGGAGCGGACCGGGCCTGGGCCCACGGGGCGTTCTTCAATCCACCCTTGGGCGGCGAGAGGCGCCAGCGGGAGGAGGGCAAGCAGGAGGTGCGGAATGATGGGTCGCATCGGGTTGTCCCGGTTTGAGGTGCCGGGAGATGCGTATGGACCCCAAACTTACACATGACCTCTCCCCGCCCTCGGGCGCTCCAGCTTCAGGGCTGGTACCCGCACTCCTTGAGTACCTTGGCAATGACGTCGGCAGGTCGTCCCAGGCTCGCGGCCGTCAACGCCTTGGCCGCCGATGTGGTGAAGTACTCGGCGGGAGTGCCGCCACCCTCGTTCACCAGTATTGCGACCTTCTGAGGCCACTGGAGCATGATCGATGTCCGGGCGCCGAGCGTGTCGGAGCGTGACATGTCCGGCGAGTAGCGGAGGTCGCCGCGACTCTCGTTGTAGCGGATCACCTCGCCCTTGGCATCGAGGTCGAGCATGATCGTCCGACCGCGCTTGCCGTTGCGCCCGTCGATCAGGAGCATGAGGGTCGACGGGCCACTCGGCGGCGTTGTTGGCTTGGGGAAGTTGCATTGTGCTGTGGCGGCGTCGTTGATTGGCACACGTGGGACGAACTTCTCTGGGTCGCCCAACGACTTCGGCTGAATCCGGACGGTCGTCGTGATGTTGCTGGGCGGCAGCGCAGGGCGCGAATCACTCGCCGCGCTCGCGGCCACCGAGCGCGTGTTGAAGCTGTACTGGTAGCGCCAGCGGAGCAGCCGGTTGTCGGCCTCAAGCAGCATGACGCGCACCGATTTGCCAGCTGGGATGACCAGGTTCGGGGTCGACATCTCGCAGGATTGCCTGAGGTTCGTGCAGCCGTAGAGCGTGACGTCGGTGAGGATGCGGTCTTCACCGGTGTCGTTCCGCATGTAGAGCGCGGCGGCACGCGGGGGATCGATGTCGATGGCCCAGGCGCGCACGGGCACACCGGCCACTGGCGCCGGACCTTTTGGCGAAGCAGGGAGGCAGGCGACACAGAAGAGCGCGAGGATGGTAACGGGCGGGACGAGGCGCATCGGCTTCTCAATCAAAGGATGGTGGGATGCTTCGGGCTTGAGCGGCACCGCTCCGCGCCGGACACGGCAGCGATGTGCGGCGTGATGATGGTGCGTCGTCACCCCGGTACACCTTCTATGTGGAGCATCTGATGAACAACGATATCATCGCCGGCAACTGGAAGCAGTTACGCGGCAAGGTACAGCAGCGCTGGGGGAAGTTGACCAATGACGACCTCGACGTGATCGCCGGCAAGAAGGAGCAGTTGATCGGCAAGATCCAGGAGCACTACGGCGAAGCGAAGGAAGATGTCGAGCGCGATGTGGACGCCATGTGGGAATCTGCTGACGATGAGCTCACGTCGTAGCAATCGTCGGCGGGCTGGGGATGACCGCTGTCATCCCCGTTGAGTCCACAGCACCGCAGCAATCGCCACGACCACGACAATCCCAAGCACGAGTCGCCGCGTCTTCGACACGGCGGCCTCGCGTGCTTCGTCGAGGTAGTAGCGCCCATCCCCGACGTCCTGCAGGACGTGACGATACTCCTGGATGCGGACCAGCATGCCGCGATCGAGGCCGAGCTCCTCGAGCGTGCGGGCGGAGGCCGGCGTGGTTGCCCCCTGCGTGCGGAACGTCGCGAGTAGCTGGCGCCGCTTGCGAGCGATGAGAGCGGGGCCGATCGGGCCGAAGCCTGCTGGCATCATGACAGTCGTCCTGGGGTAGATCTACGCCGATGCGCGAGTGAGCGCGTAGTAGACTACGTATAGCCAGCCGAAGAATCCCTGAATGATGGCCCAGAGGATCGACTTGTGGAGACTCCACGAGATGGTGATGGCAAGGGCGCTGCCCATGCCGATCCCGGCCTTGGCGACGTCACGCGTGGTGTTCATCCGGGTCCTCGCGTCGTGGGTGTTGATTTCGATGGGCATCTACGCCTCCTCATTGCCGGTGCTCGCTGCGCGCTGGCTCATCCCCGTGTGCCGTGACGCTCGGCGCCGCGCCTGCAAGTTGACCACACCGCTGCACCCCCGCTCCTCGAGGAACTGCACGAAGGGGCCCGCAACCAGTCCGGTTGGTCCGGG
>JBBQJU010000238.1:0-3868 GCA_038326215.1 Gemmatimonadales bacterium
CCGCCGCGACGACCCTGTTGTAGTTGGCCAGCGGCTCGCCCATGCCCATGAAGACGATGTTGGTGGGCTTCTCCTCGACGTTGGCGAGGACGATCTCGCGGACCTGTCCGGCGATCTCCCAGGTCGTGAGGTTGCGACGCAACCCCATCGTGCCGGTCGCGCAGAAGGTGCAGCCCAGGGCGCACCCCGCCTGCGACGAAATGCAGAGGGTCCGCCGCCCGGCACTCGGAATGAGCACGGACTCGATCTTTTCACCATCGGGGAGGGTCCAGAGGTACTTCCGGGTGCCGTCCTGGGACTGCTGTACCACATCGGCCAGCAGCCTGGGGAGGGGGAACACCGCGGTCAGTCGCTCCCGGAGCGCTTTGGGCAGTTCGGTGGCCTCCGCCCAGCTCCCGACGGGGTCGACCCAGTGCCGTCGATGGATCTGGGCGGCCCGGTAGGCGGGAAGCCCCTCCGAGGCGACCCAACCGCGCAGCCGTCCGGCTGCGGCGTCAGGCGGGAGATCCAGCAGGGTCGGCTCGTTGGTCATAGGGCGGAAAGCTAAGCCGTTGCGTCACTTGCGGCGAGTCACGGGGCGGTCTCGTCGCTTTCGTGCCCCTCTGGGCGGCGTTAGTTTGCGAGGATGCTCACCACCTCCCTTCGCACCCATCGCGCCGGTGGCCTGACCCGCGCCGACGTGGGTTCCGTTGTCCGTCTCGGCGGCTGGATCCATCGTCGTCGCGACCTCGGCGGCATTGTCTTCCTCGATCTCCGCGACATCGATGGTCTTGTCCAGCTCTCGTGCGACCCCACCTGGACGCCGCCGGACGTCCTCGCGCTGGCGGCCGGGCTCGGCGCCGAGACGGTGGTCCTTGTCGAAGGGACGGTGGCGGCACGGCGTGATGCCGCGCGTGATGGGGCAACGGGCTCCACGGATGTTGAAGTGCAGGTGGTCGGCCTCCGGGTCGTCGGCCCGGCGGTGACGCCCGCGATTCCAGTGGCGCGCCGCGAGGGCGAAGAGCTCGCCTCTGAAGAGTTGCGGATGCAGCACCGCGTACTCGACCTCCGCCGTCCGGAACTGCAGGCGAACATTGTCATGCGCCATCAGCTGCTCCAGCGTGCGCGGCAGACCTTGAGCGGACGCGGCTTCCTGGAGATCGAGACGCCGATCCTCACCAAGCCGACGCCCGAAGGGGCACGCGACTTTCTGGTGCCCAGCCGGATCTATCCGGGCGAGTTCTATGCGTTGCCGCAGTCGCCGCAGATCTACAAGCAGCTGCTCATGGTGGCCGGATTCGATCGCTACTTCCAGATCGCACGCTGCTTCCGCGACGAGGACCTCCGCGCCGATCGCCAGCTGGAGTTCACCCAGATCGACCTCGAGGCCTCGTTCGTCACGCAGGAGGACATTCTCCCGGTGATCGAGGCGGTGCTGCACGACCTCTGGGCTGAGGCTGGGCAGCCAGTGACGATTCCGTTCGGGCGGTTGACGTATCGTGAGGCGATGGAGCGCTTCGGCATCGACAAGCCGGACCTGCGGTACGGCCTCGAGATCACCGATCTCACCGCACAGATCGGCCCCGATGCCGCGTCGTTCGTCCACGACGCCATCACGGCGGGTGGTCGCCTCCGCGGTGTTCACGCCGCCGGCATGGCGAGCGCGAGCCGCAAGGAGCTCGACGCGATGGCAGACGCCGCCAAGGCGGCTGGCGCCGGCGGGCTGCTCTGGGCCAAGCGCACCGAGGCGGGGTGGGAAGGGCAGGGCGTCAAGGCGTTCGGCGCCAGTTGCCTCGATGCGTTCCCGTCCGCTGTGGGTGATCTGCTGCTCGCGGTGGTCGGACGGGATGGCGTCACCTCACCGGCGCTGCACGCCGTGCGCACGGCGCTCACCAAGCGCCCCGGCGTCGCGCCGATCATGGCGCATGCCTTCACCTGGGTGGTGGATTTCCCGCTGTTCGAGCAGGACCACGCCACCGGTGAATGGGTGTTCACGCACCACCCGTTCACCTCGCCACATCCCGACGACCTCGCGTACATCGAGAGCGATCCCTCACGCTGCCGTGCGCTCCACTACGATGCCGTCTACAATGGCAATGAACTCGGCAGTGGCTCGATCCGGATCACCGATCCGGCGTTGCAGTCCACCGTGTTCCGCTTCCTCGGCATCCCGGCTGACGAACAACGACGCCGCTTCGGCTTCCTCCTCGATGCCCTCGCGTCCGGCGCTCCACCGCATGGTGGCTTCGCGCTCGGCTTCGACCGCATCGCCATGCTGCTCGCTGGCGCGCCGTCACTGCGCGACGTGATCGCCTTCCCCAAGACCGCCAACGCGCGGGCGATGTTCGAAGGGGCACCGACTCCGATTGCCGCGCGTGACCTCGCAGCCCTCCATCTCGCCACCCTCCCCGAGGAGCGTTCGTGAGCGCCGACGACATCCGTCACACTCTCTCCGCTGAAGGCGCCGACCCGCTGCTGCTGGCCGGCGTGAACGACGCCAACTTCACGGAACTGCAGCGCGCGCTGGGCGTGCGCGTGTCGCAGCGCGGTGATGCGATCACGCTGATGGGGACCGTCGACCAGATTGCGCGAGCCACACCGGTCGTGCAGGGATTGGTCGATCTGGCCCGGGCCGGCGAGAGCGTGGCCCCGGAGGACGTCTTCCGACTGGCCACCAACGGGGGCGTTCCCGAGATCGCGTCGCCGAGTGACATTCGGAAGGTCGTGCTGCCGGGCATGCGGCGCGCGATCGTTCCGAAGACGCCTGGCCAACGGACGTATCTCGAGGTCATCCATTCGCATGACATCGTGATCGGGATCGGACCAGCCGGCACGGGCAAGACCTACCTCGCCGTCGCGAAGGCCGTCGAGGCGCTCGCACGCAAGCAGGTACGGCGGATCATTCTGGCGCGTCCCGCCGTCGAGGCCGGTGAATCGCTGGGCTTCCTCCCCGGCGACTTGCAGCAGAAGGTCGATCCCTACCTGCGCCCGCTCTATGACGCACTCGAGGACATGATGCCACCGGAGAAGGTGGCGCGGGCCATGGAGACGCGCGTCATCGAAATCGCGCCGCTCGCCTACATGCGCGGCCGTACCCTGGGCGATGCCTTCATCATCCTGGACGAAGCGCAGAATGCCACCGGGGCGCAGATGAAGATGTTCCTCACCCGCCTCGGCGTGAACAGCAAGGCGGTGATCACGGGCGACAAGACCCAGATCGACCTGCCGCGTCGCGAGGACTCGGGACTCGTGCAGTGCGAGCGGATCCTGCCGGGGATTGAAGGGGTCGGCTTTCACTACTTCGGTGAAGAAGACGTCGTGCGTCACCGCCTCGTGCGCGACATCGTCCGCGCGTACGCGGAGGATCAGGCGGGCTGATGTCGGGCCACTCGGCAACCACGGTGATCGTGAACGGAGCCACGGGCGGCTTTCCGTCAACCGCAGTGCGTCGGGCGGTGACGACTGTGCTCAGCGGCGAAGGTCGCGAAGCATTGGTTGCGGTCACCTTTCTGGGGCTCCGACGGATGCGTCGGCTCAACAAGGCCTACAAGCGGCATGACAGGCCCACGGATGTGATCTCGTTCACGTTGCCCCAGCCCGACGGCTCGCTCGCCGGCGATATCTACCTCTGCCGTGCGGTGGCGGCGCAGGAGGCACACCGTCGTGGCCTCCCGGTCCGCGAGGAAGTGCTGCGCCTCGTGGTCCACGGGACGCTGCATGTGCTGGGCCACGATCATCCTGAAGGAGACGCCCGCGAGCATTCGGCGATGTGGGCGACTCAGGAGCGGTACGTCCGCCAGGTTACGACGTGATGCCCTTCCTGCAAGGGACGCTCTGGGGTCTGACGGCCGTCGGCCTCTTCGCCGTCGCTGTGATCGCGCTGGCCGGT
>JBBQJU010000239.1:0-3839 GCA_038326215.1 Gemmatimonadales bacterium
AGTTGACCCAGACAGTCCCGGCCTTGAGCCGCGGTGCCACATCGAGCGCCAGATTGAGATTGTCGCTCCACACCGACGCTGCGAGGCCATAGCGGCTGTTGTTGGCAATCTCCACCGCTTCGTCGTGCGTGCGGAAGGTGAGCAGCACCACGACCGGTCCGAAGATCTCTTCCTGCGCGATGGTCGCCGCGGGCTGCACGTTGGTGAAGAGCGTCGGCGGGTAGAAGCAGCCCTCGCTCGGCACCGGCCACGATGGCTGCCAGCAGCGGGCACCCTCGTCGATCCCTTGCTGCACCATCGCCCCGATCCGTTCGAGCTGCACCGGCGCCACAATCGCGCCGATGTCGACTGACTTGTCGAGTGGCGAGCCGACCCGCAACCGTTCCATCCGCGCAACCAGCTTGGTGGTCAGCCGCTCCGCGATCCCTTCGGACACGAGGATTCGCGAACCGGCGCAGCAGACCTGCCCCTGATTGAACCAGATCGCATCGACCACGCCCTCGACCACCGAGTCGAGATCGGCATCCTCGAAGACGATGAACGGTGACTTGCCGCCGAGCTCGAGCGACAACTTCTTGCCGCTGCCGGCGGTGGCAGCGCGAATCGCCCGGCCGACCTCGGTCGAGCCGGTGAAGGCGACCTTGTCGACGTCGGGATGATTCACCAGCGCCGCGCCGGTGCGGCCGTCGCCGGTGATGATGTTCACGACGCCCGGCGGGAAGCCGATCTCCTCGAGCATCGACGCGAAGCAGAGCGCGGTCAACGGCGTGAACTCCGCCGGCTTCAGCACGACCGTGTTCCCGGCGGCAAGCGCCGGCGCGATCTTCCACGAGAGCATCAGTAGCGGGAAGTTCCACGGGATCACCTGGCCCACGACGCCGACCGCGCCCATCCCGGGAAACTCGCGGTCGAGCAGCTGCGCCCACCCGGCATGATGGAGGAAGTGGCGGGCGACGAGCGGAATGTCGATATCGCGCGACTCGCGGATCGGCTTGCCGTTGTCGAGCGTCTCGACCACCGAGAAGAGCCGGGCGTGGCGCTGCACGCCACGGGCGAGCGCGTACAGCCAGCGCGCGCGGCCATGCCCGCCCAGCGCCTGCCAGCCGGGCAACGCGGCGCGGGCGGCCGCGACCGCCGACGCCACCAACGCGTCGTCGCCCTGGCTCACCTGTGCCAGCTCCGCACTGGTCGCCGGATTGTTGATGGCGAAGGTGTCCGTCGGCGCGGTCCATGCACCATCCACGAATTGCCCGAAGCGCCGGCCATGCCGCTCCAGCCACTCATTCGCGAGCGTCGCCGATTCCGGCGCCGGACTCCAGGCCATCGATTCAAACGCATCACGCACAGAAGTCATGTCACAGACTCACTGGTCACTGGTTACCTGCTGTTCGCTGTTCGCTGTTCGCTGTTCGCTGTTCGCCGTTCGCTGTTCGCTGTTCGCCGTTCGCTGTTCGCCGTCACGCCAGTGGATGCCGGTGATTCGCCGAGTACCGTCCCGTCACATGGTGCTCCAATTGCCGCTCGATGTCGGTCAGCAGACTGCTCGCGCCGAAGCGGAAGAGGTCGGGCCGAAGCCAGCGGTCGCCGAGCTCTTCCTTCATCATGGCGAGCCAATCGAGGGATTCCTTCGCCTTGCGGATGCCACCGGCCGGCTTGAAGCCGACGATATGGCCGGTACGCTCACGGTAGTCGCGGATCAGGCGCGCCATCACGATGCCGACCGGGAGGGTGGCGTTCACCGGCTCCTTGCCCGTGCTGGTCTTGATGAAGTCGGCACCGGCCATCATCGCCACCGCCGACGCGCGCGCGACATCCCGTAGCGTGCCGAGTTCGCCGGTCGCGAGGATCGCCTTGAGGTGCGCGTCGCCGCAGGCCTCGCGGAAGGCGCGGACCTCGTCATAGAGCGCCTGCCAATTACCGGTCAGCACATGCGCGCGGGTGATCACGATGTCGATCTCGTGCGCGCCGTCGGCCACCGAGGCCTCGATCTCCATCAGGCGCGTCCGGAACGGCGACAACCCGGCCGGAAAGCCGGTCGACACCGCCGCCACCGGGATCCCGCTCCCGGCGAGTGCCTCGACCGCCGTGCGGACGAAGGCGTGATAGACGCACACCGCGGCGACAGTGATCGGCGTCTCGGCCATGCCGAGGGCCTCGAGCAGGTCGGCACGGACCGGTCGGCGCGCCTTGGCACAGAGGCGGCGGACGCGGCCGTCGGTGTCGTCGCCCTGCAGCGTGGTGAGATCCATCAAGGTGATCGCGCGCAACAGCCACCCTGCCTGCCAGGCGCTCTTCACCGAGCGGCGGGTCGGGATCGTCGCCGCTCGGCGCTCGACGGCGCTGCGGTTGATGCGCAGGTCGCGCACCCAGTCGAGATCAAGCGGGATGCCCGGGTTTCGCGCGAACGTCCCCGCCGGCGGCTCGACGCGGGGCGCGTAGTCCGGCGCGGTGCGCCCACTGCGGGCGCGGTGATCAGTGCTCGTCATGGTGTCGGTTCCCCCCAGCGCCGGGCGGCGAGCAATGCCTCGCGACGTGCCCAGAGCTTCGGATCGCGGAAGAGCGTGATCAGCAGGGCGCCGGTCACGAACCCGCCAATGTGGGCCCAGACGGCGACGCCGCCGACCTGGTCGAACTGGGCATTTACCACCTGCATCACGAACCAGAGCCCCAGCATGAGCCAGGCGGGGACGGTCAATCGGAAGAAGATGATCAGCAGCGGGACCACCGTGTGCACGCGCACCTGTGGGTAGAGCACAATGTACGCGCCCATGATGCCGGAGATCGCCCCGCTCGCACCGACCATCGGCACGGCGCTCGCCGGGCCAACCGCCACCTGGGTGAGCGCGGCCACGACCCCCGCCACCAGGTAGAAGATGACGAAGCGTCGGTGGCCCATCGCATCTTCGACGTTGTTGCCGAAGATCCAGAGGAACCAGCAGTTCCCGAGGAGGTGCAGCCAGCCGCCGTGGAGGAACATCGAGGTGACCACCGTCCGCCAGGGCCGCCCCGGCTCCACGACACAGGATATCCCATCCGCGACGGGAAAGGCGAAGCCGACCGGGAGGCGGCCCATCAGGTCACCCGGCACCAGCCCGAGCTCGCAGACCGATGCGGCCAGTCGCTCCGGCGCGCCGAGGCCTTGGACGACGAACCACACGGCGAGATTGGCGGCGATCAGCGCCACCGTCACCACAGGGGTGAGGATCGAGGGGTTGTCGTCGCGGTAGGGAAACATGGCGCCCGGAATATACCGCCCGAGCCCGATGACTTACCGGGGTGGCTGGACGACCGCATATTGGGTGCATCCTCCCCACCCCCCGAGACCCCATGGCCGCCCCGCAGCCGGCGCTCGCCCTCGCGCCGCCCGCCCCTGCCGACCCCTCGTCACGAACCACCTTGATCGATGCCCTCCGCGGCTTCGCCCTCTTTGGCGTCTGCCTCGGCAACATCCTGACCTCCTTCTCGTGGTGGACGCCGGCGGATCACATCGCCGTGGCGGCGCCGCTCGGACTCCCCACGGACAACACCGCCTACTTCCTTACCCATGCCTTCGTCGACGGCAAGTTCTACTCGATCTTCTCGCTCCTCTTCGGCCTCGGCTTCGCGCTGCAGCTGACCCGACGTTCCGATGAGACCTCCGCGTTGCAGATCTACCGTCGTCGCCTGCGCATCCTGATGGTGATCGGCTTTCTCCATCTCGCGCTGTTCTGGGTCGGTGACATCCTGCTCTTCTACGCGCTGATGGGTTTCGTCCTGCTCCGGCTCCGGGGTATGGACGATCGCCGCCTCCTGCGCTGGGTCGTCGTGCTGCTCCTGATGCCGCTGCTGTTCGCGTTGCC
>JBBQJU010000240.1:0-3800 GCA_038326215.1 Gemmatimonadales bacterium
GGTCCAACGCCTGGATCTGGGACTTCTCATCAATGCAGAGCACGATCGCGTTCTCCGGCGGCGCGAGGTAGAGACCGACGACGTCGGTGACCTTGCCGACCAGCTCCGGGTCGGTGGAGAACTTGAACGTCTCGACCCGCCCGTCATCAACCGGCGCGACGCCGTAGGCGCGCCACGCTTTGGCGATCGTGCCGTTGCTGATCCCCAGGTGACGGCCCAGCAGCCGGCTCGACCAGTGCGTCACCCCGTACTTCTTCGGCGGCGCCTTGAGGGTCGCCGCCACGATCGATCGATGGTCGTGCTCGCGGGGACGCCCCGATCGCGGCTCATCCTCCAGTCCGTCCAACCCGGACATCGAGTACCGCTTCCGCCAGCTGATCACCGTCGGACGCGAGACCCCGACCCGCTGCGCGATCGCCGTGTTCGTCAGCTCGTCCGCCGCCAACAACACGATCTGTGCCCGCTGCGCCAGCCCGGCCAGGCCAGCGCTGGCACGCACCATCCGGGTCAGCCGGTCGCGATCACCTTCCCGCAACCCCAACGCCGGGGCAGGACGATTCGCCACGCCCCATCATCACCATCAATTAACCGTCAAACAACTAACGAAACGCGCCACTAGTACGGGCGTTGGCACGAACTCCTAGCCCTTTCCAGCACACCGCGACACTCCGCCGCCAGTCGGACACACATGTGTCACCCACACAAATGCCGATGAGCGGGCTGCCACCGAAGCCGCTGCCTGCCCGTCTGGAGCCTGCCCTCGCTGGTCGGCCGCCTCTACCCATGCCAAGGCAGTCCAGCGACAGCCACGGTGATCGACGCTCATCGGCGGGTCCTATTCGCTCTTGCGGCCGTCACCTTCGGGGCGGGAGTAGTCGCGCAACCGGGGACCGTGCACACCCGCTTCTTTGCCTGGCCCCCCGTTGGCTTGTGACCCTCCCAGACTGCATCCATGTCTTGGTCCGCGACAGCATCCCTCATCCTTTTCAAAGCACCATCGGAGTATCGATGGTGCTTCTGCGATCCCATGACGAACACGTAGTGGACCTTCGGGTCGTCGTCGATGCCGAGATGCCGCCGCAGCGCCGTGCTCTTCGGAGGCGTCAGCCCCACCTTGGTCGCGAGTTCGCTCGGCGATAGGTAGAACTTCCGGTTCAAGTCAACCTCACGGATGGCGGCTGCCGGCACAGACTCATCGGCCGTGTACCGAACGGGAGCGCCATCCTTCCTTGTGATGTGCACCCTGACCGTGGCGCCCAGGCCTTCGACTGCGGTCGATACATCACCGAGCCGCGGAAACACGTCGGCGCGCTTTTGACCCGCCTTGATTCCGTTCTCGACCCGGTCCACGTCCCTCGTGGATACCTGTGAGTCGGGCTCGACGTGAGCTTCCATTGCGAGCAGCGTTCGGATGCGCGCTCGGGCCTCATGTCGCGCCCGGCGACCAGGCTTCAGCAGCTCAGAGATTTGGGAGTACTCCTCGTCAATGAGCACATCTAGGTCCCGCGGCGGGTCGGTGGAGATCGGCAACACTCGCGACGGCAGATGGTCAGCAAGATGCTCGCCAAAGACTCTCTGTAGCAGCTCGTCGAAAAGCGTTACGGCAGCGCGCGCATGCACGTACAGCAGTTGCTCGCTGACCTCGTTGAACCAGTGCTGCTCGTCATCGCGCATGGCGTCAATGGTCCGCAGGGTGCCTGCCTCGTCCTTCGAGAGCTTGATGTCCGCGCTCCCCTGGGCAAGATTTACGCACTTCTCGAAACCGAGGGAGCGCCCCAACTTCCTGTCGAATACGGACACGCCACCCTGCACCAGCGCGGCCTTGATGAGCATCTCGAAGGAGTGCTGCAGGCTCAGGAGCACCTGCGTCACCCGTCCATCCTCGACCGGGGAGTTGAACGCGGTCGTGGCGATTGTGAGCGACGAGAGGGCCTTCTTGCGCAGCACGCGTGCTTCCTGCTTGAGCTTCACTGACCTTCCCCTCCTGGTTTGCCCCACATCATGCACGAGCGGGATAGCGAAGTTGTGGAGAGGTCAGCCTGACGTCCGGACGTGCCCCGCGGAGGACGTTCGTCCGATCCGACCTGCCGCAATTCGGGCGACTCCGCACGTGCGTCACAACGCCGCGAAGCGGCAGTGTCCTTCCGCCGCGAAGGGGCAACGATCTATCTGGTAGATGCGGGTCGGTCGAAGGTGGGCCAAGAGCCCCGGCTTTGAAAGTACTCGACTGCCTCCGGGGTGCTGCTGAACTCGAGCAGGCCGCCGACCTTGGCGGTCAGCACATCTCGCACCTGTTCGGGGGTGGCGAAGAAGAACTCACGGCGCAGGTTCACCGAGTTGACGCGTCGGTCGGCGAACTCCTTGTGCAGTTCGTTCTCTAAGGTGATCGCGTCGTCGGAGAAGAACAGCGCATGGATGTCGTAGGTGAACGGCACCGATGCGTCCCCGAGTTCGCGGACGCGGTCGCGCGGCTCGAGCCGGCGGGTCATGCCGATCTTAACGATGTTCGGGCCGAACGCGCCGACGTTGGAGATTACGTAGACGTAGCCGGCGCGGATGTTCGCGATGCGGTAGTCGTTGGCTTCGATGGCGGCGTCGATCTGGCCGAGGCGTCCCGCCAGTTTGTCCGCCGCGGCATCGTCGCCGGACGCGCGCAGTGTGGCGAGCGCGCTGGCATAGTGAGCTCGCTCCTTCTCAAGCCGTTCCCGCTCGGCCGCGAGTTCCTGCTCGGCGCGTCGCTGCTCTCGGAGTAGCTCACGCTCTTCGCGGGCGCGCTCTCGCTCCTCCTGGACCTTCATCTGGTAGTCCGCAGTGAGCTCGATCTCGGCCACCCGCAAGGCGTGGTAATCGGGGTTGATTCGCATGTCCATCATGGCGCCGAGCTTCTCGATGGCCGCGACCGACTTGTCGACCCGACGAATGGCGGTGACGGCATTCCCGGAACGGAGGGAGCGCACGCATGAGTCGGCTTCCGCGTTGTACGCCCGCAGCATCAGCTTGGATAGGTCCGACACCATCCGCCGGCCCTTCGCGAGGCTGCCCGCGAAGGTGAACATGTCGGCGGCCAGCACCGCGCGCCGGCCCTTAACGAAGTCGTCTACGTCCCTCTCCAGCTGACGTAGTCGGTCCTTGTAGGCGGCGGCGTCCTCGAGGGGATGGTGATACCGGTAGATGCCCACGTCCTGGAGCACCTGCTGGTCGCTGAGCTCCACGACGTCATGGCCCGTGCGCCCCGTCGCGGCTAGCGCCTCTTCCAGCTCGGTAACCCGGCGCTGCAGTCGACTGATCTCCTCGGTGGTGGTCGAGGACCCATCTACAGCGGGACCCTCAGGTGGGGGGCTCGGAACGTCGAACAGGACTTCGGGCTCGGGGTTATGTGCCGGGACGTCGATGGTGTCGGCCAAGGGCTCGTCAGTCCGCTCTTCTGGCAGCCACAACTGCCACCCCTCCGGCGGGTCGGGCCACGAGCGATCCGGGCTCCATCCACGCGGCGGGGTCCACCCCGCCGGCGGTGTCGGCCACCCGGGCGGCGAGTTGTACCTCATCCCCGCCCCCGGACGCCCGACCCGGTGTCGGCAGGGGTCAGGTCGAACGGGGCTTTCGACAGGGCAGCGCCTAGGTAAGTCATGGTGGCGTGCGGGACGACCTGGGCCAGGTCGAACTCGCCGAAGGACTCCCGGTCCGCCGACACGACGGCGAGGGGCACCGTCTCTGGCAGACCGGTGGCTGGAGCGATCCGGTCCACGCCGACCGTGAGCGAGATGGTGTCGATCTTGCTGGCTCGGTCGGCCTCGAACACC
>JBBQJU010000241.1:0-3796 GCA_038326215.1 Gemmatimonadales bacterium
GAATCCCGTGCCAGCCGCGATCCACGGGATGGTGCGGTTGGCGCCGAGGAGGGTAATCGTCGCGCCCTTCCGGAGGGCGAGCGTGGTCACCGTGAGCTCGCGCGGCATTCCCTCGCCCTCGGCGGGGAGATAGCTCACCCACTCGGTCCCATCCTTCGATTGGGTGAAGCGGAATTTTCCTTCGAGTGACGGCCCGAGTGGCTTGGTGCCGTAGATCGATGCCTGGTGGACCTTCATCCAGGCGCCCAACGCGGCGAGGCGGTCGTAGGCCGCCTCGTGCCAGGTACCGTCGGGGCCGGGCCCGATGTTGAGCATCAAGTTGCCGCCCTTGGCGACGACATCGACCAGCATCTGGATCAGGACGTGTGAGGACTTGTAGCGATCGTTGGGCACGAACGACCAGCTGTTCGCCATCGGCATCGGCACTTCCCAGGGATAGGGGAGTGCCGTGGCGGGGACGCGTGCCTCGGGGGTGAGATAGTTCTGGTACGGGCCGGGGACATCGCGATCGACGACGATCAACCCTGGCTGGAGCGCCCGGGATTCCTGCACCAGTCGCGGAATGTCGATGTCCTGGCTCTGCAGATGCTCGAAGGTGTAGTCCGGCTTGTTCATCGCGGCGCGGATTGTCGAGTCGGCAAGCGGGCGGACCCAGCCGCCGTCGAGCCAGAGGATGTCGACGCGACCGTAGTTGCTCATCAGTTCGTGAATCTGCGCGTGCGTGAACGCGACGAAGCGCGCCCAGCGTTCCGGGTACTTCTTGATGTCGTAATTCGGGTTGCGGTCGGGCGTGGCGAAGTAGGGCCACCAGTAGTCGGGTGAGTGCCAGTCGGGCTTCGAGAAGTAGGCACCGATCAGGAAGCCCTGCGCGCGAAAGGCGTCGAACACGCCCTTGGTGATGTCGGCCTTCGGATTGAGCGAGAACGGCGTCTTCGCACTGGTGATCCGGTAGTCGGTCTGGCGGGTGTCGAACATCGAGAAGCCGTCGTGGTGCTTGGTGGTGAAGACGACGTAGCGCATCCCGGCGTCCTTCGCGGCCTTCGCCCATCGCTCGGGGTCAAATTGGGTCGGGTTGAAGGTCGTCTGCAGCGCTTCGTAGGCTTTCTTGTAGGCGTCGTACTCGCCGATGGAATCGCGTTGGCGACTGCGGCACCAGCCAACGTCCTCGGAGCAGATCGACCACGACTCGACCGTCCCCCACTGCGAGTACGGCCCCCAGTGCATCAGCAGCCCGAGCTTCAAATCCTGCCACTCGGCGATCTTCTGCCGGGCGATCGGATCGGGATCGGGAACGTAGGCCTGCGGATGCTGCGCAGCCGCCGGGGTAGCAAGCAGGACGAGGAGGAACCACTGAAACACACGACGCATGAACGCTCCACGAAAGGTGAGAGGTCCTTCGACTGCGCCCGCGTTGCGGGCTTCGCTCAGGATGACACTCGCGAAAGTTCATCGATCATCGATCATCGATCATCCATCATCCATCATCCCGCGTAACACTCCACCTGTGCCATGTCCGTGCGTCGGTACAGCAGACTCAGCGACACCATCAACTGCTGCGACTCGGAGTGCCACTCCCACCAGAGGCCGGACGCGGTCTTGCCCGGCGCCTTGAGCGCATCAACGAGGTTGCCGTAGGAGGCGCCCTCGGTCTCGCGCTTGCACTTGAGCGGCTGGAAGGTGAGCCCATCGTTCTTAAGCGATTGCTCGATCATCTCGCGGGTCAGGAAGAAGCCGCCCTTGCCGCGCGGCCCGGTGACCTCCATCGAATCGAGCGCGATCGACATACCGGTCAGCCCAGCCGCGGCCCCTTGAACGCGGACCTGCATCCAGAGCGCGACGCTGTCGCCCAATGTCCCGAGGAAGCGACCTTCGCGGACCTGCGTGATGCCGCGGGCCCGTAGCGAGGCTTCAGTCGTGGGCACCGGCGCCGGCGTTGCCCAGCGGATGGCCAGTGCACTGCCGGTGGTCCAGGGAAGCCCGGTGGTGCGCACGCCGGAGTCGACCAAGAAGGCCGTCAGCACCGCACTGACCTTCACCTTGGCGATGGCAACCCGCTGCTGTGCGGGCAGCAAGGCCGGCACGAACAGGAAGAGCGCGAGAGCGGCACGCAGGGCGAGGCGTCGCATGACGTGGATCCGTGGAAACGGGGAGGGGTCGCCATCCCTGAGGCAGGACGTCGACCCCTCAAGTGTACCGCTTCCCACGCGATCGGGAAGGCCCCTTAGCGGTGGCCGAGAAGACGGGCGACAGCTTCCATGCCGGGGTCCCGCCCAGCCTGATACGCGGCAGCCGTCCAGGGCGCCGGCACAGCCGGCTCGAGGTTGGCGACGGCGATCGGGTAGGCGATCACTGGCCGATGGCAATCGGTGTACGCCTTGCAGCCGCCCTGGTAGTCGTGGCGCTCCTTCGCCACGAGGAACATGGCGCCTGAATGCGGCAGCGCCGCCGGGCTCCCCTCTGCAAAGAAGTTCAGGCGATCACCCGGCGCCTCGCCAACCAGCGTGACCCGGTCACCCCCCGCCTGCTTCAAGTAGCCGACCGAGGAGATCGCCGCCGAGAAGGTCCAGGGCGATGTAAGCACCACCACGCGCCCGTCGGCCGGCAGCTTGGCCACGATTGACTGCATCCAGTCACGCGTCAGTTGCAAGTTGCCGCCACCGTTCATCCGCATGTCCAGGATGATGTGCCGGCGCCCCGCGGCGCGGCGCAATGAATCCGACTCTTTCAGAAAGACGGCGATCGGCTGCTGACCATCCACGTTGGCGCGTAGCTGGATCACTATCGCGTCAAGCTCTGGTGCATCACGTCGGCGCATCGTTTCACCCGCCCCCTGCAGTGACCACGGCGCACGCTCGGCGGAGAGCAGACTCTGCCATCCCGCGCCACTCGCCGGATAGAGCATCGCCACCGATCCTTGCCGGTCGCGTGGCGACGCCTGTCCGCTGGTCAGTGTCACATCACGCTGCTTCCCGTCCGGCATCGCGAGACGGTAGCTCGCTTGCGTGGCGCTCCCACCGAGCCCCATTGCCTGCAGCTGGCCGGGGCTCTCGAGGAAGGCCGGCGCCATCCGATCGCGCCATGACGCGACCCCACCGGTGAGGGTATGGGCGCTGTCGCGGACCGCCGCGATCGGCAGGCCGTTGATCGCCACGACTCGGCCGCCGAGGAGGTCGGCGTGATCGGTGGTCGCTTGCACCACGACGAACTCCTCCCCGAAGGGAAGGATGCGGATCCCGACGCGCGCCATGGCAGGCGACGAACCGCGACTGACCATCAGGGTGTGGCCGTTGTCGGCAAGCGCCACGATCTGCGCGAGGGAGAGGACCATGCGCACGTCGGAAATGGTCCCGGCCTTCGCCGTGAGCGCCGCTAGACGCCGTTCCGCCTCGGCCCGAGCCGCCGGCGTATAGGCCCGGTCGACGGCGAGGAAATCACGGCCGAAGGCGACCAGATCCTCACCCTGGGCCGCTGCGCCTGCTGCCGATGTGCCCTGCGCCGAGAGCGTCGGTATGCCAACAGGCAAGAGCACGAACAACAACGTTCCAAGGGCGCGACGAATCCATTGCATGAGGACTCCTGACGGGGGAAGCAGACCAACTGCCTATGACGTGAGTTGCCCGGCGATGGTTGTCAGGGGATGTTAAGGTCTGGTAAGTCGTCAGTGGCCCTTCACCCGAAACACGCAGCTCCTGATGCCCCTTCCCCAGCTCGGCGTTGCGGTCATCAGCGAACGCGACGGCCAGGTACTCCTCGGCCTCCGCCGCTCTCTGTCGCACGGCGACGGCTGCTGGCAGTT
>JBBQJU010000242.1:0-3791 GCA_038326215.1 Gemmatimonadales bacterium
CGGCCTCGCCTTCCTTGAGCGAGATCGAGTTGACGACGCCCTTCCCCTGCAGATTCTTGAGCCCCGACTCCAGCACGCTCCACTTCGACGAATCGAGCATCACCGGGACTCGGGCGATCGCGGGTTCGGACGCGATCAGGCGAAGGAAACGTGCCATCGCCGCTTCGGAGTCGAGCAGCGCTTCGTCGAAGTTGAGGTCGAGAATCTGCGCGCCGGCCTCGACCTGCTGCCGTGCCACGGCGAGCGCCTCGTCGTCGCGCGATTCCTTGATCAACGTGGCGAAGCGGCGCGACCCCGTCACATTGGTGCGCTCGCCGACGTTCACGAAGTTGGTCGTCGGCCCGATCGTGAACGGTTCGAGTCCGGCGAGCCGCGTCACCGCAGGGCGCGCCGGTGGGCGGCGCGGCGCCACCCCCGCGACCGCGGCCGTGATCGCCGCGATATGCTCCGGCGTGGTACCGCAGCAGCCGCCGACGATATTGAGGAGCCCGTCGCGCGCCCAGGCGCCGATCTCTTCCGCCATCACGCCGGCGGCAAGGTCATAGCCGCCGAGGTCGTTCGGCAGGCCGGCATTCGGGTGGGCGGAGAGGTGGGTCTCGGCGGTGCGCGACAGCTCCTGGATATGGCCCCGGAGCAGGTCCGGGCCGAGGGCGCAGTTGAGCCCGACGCTGAGCGGCTTCGCGTGCGCCACCGAGATCCAGAACGCTTCGGCAGTCTGCCCCGAGAGCAGCCGGCCGCTACGATCGGTGATCGTCCCCGAGATCATCACCGGCACGCGATAGCCGCGGCCCTCGAAGACCTCGTCAATCGCGAAGAGTGCCGCCTTGGCGTTCAGCGTGTCGATGATCGTTTCGACTAGCAGCAGGTCGGCGCCGCCATCGAGCAGCCCCGAGGCCGCCAGCGAATAGGAGTCCACGAGCTCGTCGAAGGTGACGTTGCGGAAGCCGGGATCCTCGACCGATGGCGAGATCGACGCGGTGCGCGGCGTTGGCCCGATCGAGCCCGCCACATAGCGTGGCCGCTCGGCTGTCTCGGCGGCGTCGCATGCCTCGCGCGCCACGCGCGCTGCGGCGACGTTCAGCGCGTAGGCAGAGTCGGAGGTGCCGTAGTCCGCCTGCCCGATCGGCGTGGAGGAGAAGGAGTTGGTCTCGACGATGTCGGCGCCGGCCGCGAGATACTCGGCGTGGACACCGCGCACGATATCCGGGCGCGTCAGGCAGAGGAGATCGTGATTCCCCTTGAGGTCGCCCGCGATGTCGGTGAAGGTCGTGCCGCGATAATCCGCCTCGACCAGGTGGGCACGCTGCAGCATCGTCCCCATCGCACCATCGAGGACGAGGATGCGTTCAGCCAGGAGGCCCGGGAGACGGGCCAGACGTGCGGCACGGGCAATGTTCGGGTCGGACACAGGGGCTCCAGTCAGTCATCGTCGCCCCGAAGGGCGGCTTAGCGGGATCTTTAACGTGGCCGCAAGTCGCGGGAAATCGCCACGGATTCATCATCGATCATCGACCATCGATCATCGATCATCGATCATCGAAACAACGCCCCCACTACCACATTCTGCGCCACTCGCAGCAGGAAATAGGCGATCATCGGCGAGAAATCGACCATCCCGGTGCGTGGCAGGATGCGCTGGATCGGCTCGATCACCCAGTCGGTCAGGCCGTGGACGACGCGCATCCACCAGCTGTAGGGCGACACCGCGAACCACGACGAGATGACCCGGACCAGCAGCGCCGCGGTGAGCAGGGAGAAGATCGACGACACCACGGTGGGGAGCAGTGCGCCGGACTGGGCGGCGTAGCCGAGTTGGAGGATGGTGCCCAAGAGCCACTGCACCACCTGGATCAGCAGCAGGCCGCCGACGACGATGCCGCCCAGCAGCCACAGCGGTGCAGACTGCGGATTGCCACCGGCCCGGACCACGCGGCCCTCGACTGGCCGGAGCATCGGATCGCTCCAGCCGCGGACGAAACGGGGCCACCAGCCGAACGGCGCGAGGTGCTGCCGTCGCACGGCCCAGTGCGTTCCGGCAACGAGCGCGCCGACCACGAACGCCCCGCCCACCAGCCATCGCATGCCGATCACGACCCACCCGGCAATCGCCATCAGATCCACCGGCTCACTCCATCACGAATTCGCGGGCGAACGCCACCTCGAAGGAGAACGTCTTGCTCCGCGAGCGCGTCTCCATCAAGTCGGCGATCCGCCGCAACCGGTCCGGGATGCCGAGGAGCTTCTCCTGCGCGGCGCGGCCCAGATCGTCGAGGCCTTCGAGCGTGTCGATCCGCCAGTGTGCCAGCGCATCCTGGACGATCTTGAGATAGTCGTGTGGTCCGTAGATCCCGGAGCGGCGGATCACCTCGGCGAATTCCTTGAAGCCGGGGATCGTCACGCCCGGCATGTCGATCGCCGGCATGATGTGCATCGCCGAGCGGAGCGCCTCGCTCGGGTCGCGCTTCAGGATCTCGGTGAACATCCGCCGATAGAACGAGAAGTGCCGCGCCTCTTCGGTGGCGACCTTGGACAGGATGCCGCCGAGCAGTGGCTCGTACTCACCGATGATCCGGCCGGTGTTGGCGTGCGAATACTGCGTGGCCCGCTCCTGCAGCGTGGTGTAGACGAAGACCCGGTACGGATCCTTGTCCCACTCCGGCTGGAAGCCCGCCTTGATGTATTCGAACTTGAGCGACTCCAGCGTCCGCTGCTCGACGATGCCGGTGTCGCGGATGTAGTCGCTGAGCACGGCGCCGTGGCGATCCTCTTCGGCGGTCCAGAGGTTGTTCCAGTTGCGCCAGTGCGAGTCGTCCCCGAGGTGCACGGCGAGCAGCCGGTGGAAGTGGGGCAGCCCCTCTTCCGTCAGCGTGTTCAGCGCCAGCGCCGCGCGGCAGGCGTCGGGAATCCCGGCCACGCGCTCGCGCAGTGTCCGGCGATGCTCATCGGGGTCGATGCCATCGGCCGGGGCGAGCAGCTCGGCCGGGAACCAGAGTTCGCGCTTCGCCTCATGCTCGACCATCAATTCGTGCACCAAGGATTCGAGGTCCCGGAGGACCTCGACTTTGCGCCACATGGTGCGTGCTGCGTCGGTCAGCGACATCAGTCGGTCACCCTCATCCGGTGGTGCACTGCTTGGTCACCGGCGGGCGATTGTCGCAGGCAATCGCGTCATTCATCCCGCTGGTGAGCGGGCCGCAGGCGGTGTTCTGTGCCGAGCGCGCGGCCTCGGCTTCGGTCGTGTGGGATGCCTTGGCACAGTTGCGCCCGCCATTGTACTCCACGCACACCTCGCAGGTCGACTTCTGGGCCGAGAGGGTGGAGTAGGTCAGGAAGGCGATGAAGCCGAGGATCACCGCGATGGTGGTCAGGGTCTTGGAGGACATGCTCCAAATCTACTGACAGGCAGCCGGAGGGGGAACGGTGAGGGTCGCTGGTCGCGGTTCGCCGTTCGCCGTTCGCTGTTATGCTTCCCCCATGCTCCGCACCCTCCTCCTCGTCGCCTGCCTGCTGCGCCTTGCCCCGGCGGCCGGGATGGCGGCGTCGCATTGTGCGCCGGTGGTGACAGGCGGCATGCACCAACATGGGGCCATGCCACAGGAAG
Source organism: Gemmatimonadales bacterium (assembly GCA_038326215.1). Taxonomy (GTDB): domain Bacteria; phylum Gemmatimonadota; class Gemmatimonadetes; order Gemmatimonadales; family GWC2-71-9; genus Palsa-1233. The sequence continues at coordinate 3,602 of JBBQJU010000242.1, forward strand.
CCCCCGACCATCGCCAGCACGGCGGCGACGGCGACTGCAGCCATTGCCCGCCCAGCCACTGCGCCCAAGTGGCCTCGTGTGGCGCCACGCTGCTCACGGGGACGGCCTCGGAGGGCACGGCCTTCGGCGTCTCCGCCTCGGCAGCCGAGGTCACTCCCGCCGCGGACGTGACCTGGGCCTCTGCCGACCA
>JBBQJU010000243.1:0-3764 GCA_038326215.1 Gemmatimonadales bacterium
TCTCGGTTCACGGTTAACGGGGGCGGGGGTGTGGGGTGTGGGGTGGGGGGTTTGGGGTTAGGGGTGAGGGGGCGGCCTATGGCCATGCCCCTTTACCGTTCACCGTGGACCCCCAACCCCTTATCTTTGGGGGATGCCTTATACCACCCTCCTGACCGCCCAGGACGCCGACGGAATTGTCGTCGCCACCATCAATCGCCCAGACAAGCTGAACGCCCTGAACGACGCCGTGATCTCGGACCTGGCGGCGCTTGCCGCGTGGGCGGAGACGGACGCGTCGGTGCGTGCGCTGGTGTTGACGGGGTCGGGCGCCAAGGCGTTCGTGGCAGGGGCGGATATCGCCGAGATTGCCCAGACCGATGCCGCCTCCGGTGAGCGGCTCTCCGCGAAAGGTCACGCCGCCTTCCGGGCGCTCGAATCACTCGGCAAGCCGGTGATCGCGGCGATCAATGGCTTCGCGCTGGGCGGCGGCTGCGAACTCGCGATGGCCTGCCACATCCGCTATGCCTCGCCCAACGCAAAATTCGGTCAGCCGGAAGTCAAGCTCGGTCTGATTCCCGGCTATGGTGGCACGGTGCGTCTGCCACGACTCGTCGGTCGCGGTCGAGCGATTGAGTTGCTGCTGAGCGGTGCGATGATCGACGCCGCCGAAGCGCATCGTATCGGGTTGGTGAACAAGGTGGTGCCCCTGGAGACGCTGCTCGCGGAGGCGACGGCCCTCGCGCGCACGATCCTGCAGATGGGGCCGTCGGCGGTCCGCGCGGTCCTCCAGACTGTGGACGCGGCCCTCGACCTCCCGCTGGACGCAGCGCTCGCGCATGAGGCCGCGCAGTTCGGGGTGGCCTGCGGCAGCGACGAGAAGCGCGAGGGGACGACGGCGTTCCTGGAGAAGCGGCCGGCGCAGTTCCGCGGGCAGTAGGCAATGCATGCGGCAAAGCTGCTGGTGCGGAGCTTCCGCAACCTGGCGGACGCCGAACTGACGCTCCCGGTCGAGGGGGTGGCGCTGGTGGGACCGAACGGGCATGGCAAGACCAATCTGCTCGAGGCGCTGGCCTACCCGGTCCTCTTCCGCTCGATTCGCGGCGCAGCCGACCGGGAGCTGGCGCAGTTCGGCGGACCCGGCTTCCACGTGACGGTCACGCTTGCTGACGGGCCGGTGATTGCCACAACGTGGTCGACCGCCACCCGGCGAAAGCGGATCACGGTGGACGGCGAGGAGATGGCGGGGCGCGCGGCGGCCCTCGGGCGGTGGTTGGCGGTGGCGTTTCTCCCCACCGACCTCGCGCTGGTGCAGGGGGGGGCTGGGGAACGGCGGCGCTGGCTCGACCGAATGCTCTCGCTCGCCTCGCGCCCGTATCTTGACTCGCTGTTGCGCTACCGGGCGGCGCTGGCCCAACGCAACGCCGCCCTCCGCCAGGGCGATGCCACCTCGGCGGGGGCATTCGACGGCGTGTTGGCGCGGGACGGCGCCGCCGTGATCGCGGCCCGCATGGCGTGGAGCGACGAGGTGGCCGAGCCGTGGGCCGACGAGTTGGCTGCGCTCGGTGAGGCAGCGCCGGTGATGTTGCGGTATCGCACTGATCACGCACTGGCCGAGGCCGAGGCGTGGCCGACGCGACTGGCGGCCTCACGGACGCGGGATCTGGCCCGGGGACAGAGTCACGTCGGTCCGCATCGTGACGATCTGGTCTTCTCGCTCGGTGGGCATGCCCTGCGGGACTATGGCTCCACTGGGCAGCAGCGATCAGCGGCGATCGCCCTGCGCTTCCTCGAGCAGGAAACGCTGGCTGCCCGACGGGGCGTGCGCCCAGCCCTGCTGGTGGACGATGTCTTCGCGGAGCTGGATGATGACCGGCAGCGGCGGTTGGCCGAGCGGCTGGTCCGCCGACCGGGACAACGGATCGTCACGGCGCCACGAATCGAGGAATTGCCGCGACAACTGGCCCTGCCCCGATGGGGCGTCACAGGCGGCGTGGTGACACCGCTGGAGGGGACGGCGTGAATCGACCGAAGGCTCCGACGCCGTTCGCGAAGGCACTCGAGCAGTGGCTCGCCGGGTCGGGGCTGGGCAAGCGGCTCGATCTCGCCACCGCGGTCGACGATTGGCAGGAACGGGTTGGTCCGCAGATCGCGGCGGTCACGCAGGCGATCTCGGTCACACCCGACGGGACACTGATGGTACGGGTCGCCACCCCGGCGTGGGCGACCGAGCTGGGCCTGATGACCCCGCGGATCCTGGCGCGCCTCAATGGCTCCCGCAGCGGCCGCGTACAACACATTCGCTGGATGGTCGGTCCCCTGGACCGACCCTGATCGCTCTCGAGCGCGAGGACGCATGGCCAACAACGACACGAACGACCACGACAAGACGAGCTACGCCGCCGACAGCATCACGGTCCTCAAGGGACTGGAGGCGGTGCGCAAGCGGCCGGGGATGTACATCGGCTCGACGGGCGAGAACGGCCTGCATCATCTCGTCTACGAAGTCGTGGACAACTCGATCGACGAAGCGCTCGCGGGCTACTGCAACAAGATCGACGTCACCATCCATCGGGACAACTCGATCACCGTCGCGGACAACGGTCGCGGCATTCCGGTGGACATCCACCCGACCGAGGGGATTCCGGGCGTCGAGCTGGCGCTGACCGTGCTGCACGCCGGCGGCAAGTTCGACAAGAATTCCTACAAGGTGTCGGGCGGCCTCCACGGCGTCGGCGTGTCCGTCGTGAATGCCCTCTCCGAGTCGCTGGTTGTCACCGTCGATCGCAGCGGCGCGCGGCACCAGATGTCCTTCGTGCGCGGGCAGACGAAGCAGAAGCTGAGCGTCATCGGGATGGCGCCGGGAACCGGCACCACGGTGCACTTCAAGCCGGACCCCGAGATCTTCTCGGTGCTCGAGTACTCGTGGCGCACCCTCGAGGACCGGCTGCGGCAGCTCGCCTTCCTCAACGGCGGCATCGCCATCACGCTGACCGACGAGCGCGAGGAGACCCCGCGCAGCGAGACCTTCCTCTACAAGGGCGGTCTGGTCGAGTTCGTGACCTGGCTCAACCGATCCAAGAAGGTCCTGCACCCGAAGCCGGTGCACTTCTCGGCCACGCGCGATGATGTCGACGTCGACTGCGCGATGCAATACGAGGACGGCTACAACGAGAACACCTTCACCTTCGTGAACAACATCAACACCCACGAGGGTGGCACCCACCTCACCGGCTTCCGGTCGGCCCTGACGCGGACCATCAACGAGGTGGTGAAGAAGTCGAATGCGCTCAAGAAGGAAGGCTTCACGCTGAGCGGCGAAGATGCCCGCGAAGGCCTCACCTGCGTGCTGCACGTGAAGGTGCGCGAGCCGCAGTTCGAGGGGCAGACCAAGACCAAGCTCGGCAACGGCGAGGTGGAGGGCATCGTCCGCGCCATCGTCAACGAGCATCTGGCCCAGTTCCTCGACGAGAACCCCTCGGTCGGCCGGGCGATCATCGACAAGGCGGTCTCGGCGGCACGGGCGCGCGAGGCAGCCCGCAAGGCGCGTGAACTGGTCCGCAAGAAGACCGGCCTCGAGAACGCCGTCCTCCCCGGCAAGCTCGCGGACTGTTCCAGCGACGACCCGGCGCTCTGCGAGATCTACCTCGTCGAGGGTGACTCGGCGGGCGGATCGGCCAAGCAGGGGCGCGACCGCGCCTTTCAGGCGATCCTTCCTTTGCGTGGAAAAATCATCAACGTGGAGAAGAACCGTCTCGACCGTATTCTCGGCAACGAAGAAATTC
>JBBQJU010000244.1:0-3755 GCA_038326215.1 Gemmatimonadales bacterium
CGCGCAATCCTGGCCGACCCCGCCATCCTGATTCTTGACGAGGCGACGTCCTCGCTCGACTCGGAAAGTGAAGGGCTGATCCAGGAAGGGTTGACGCGACTGCGCACCGGGCGGACCACGTTTGTGATCGCGCACCGGTTGTCGACCATCACGTCAGCCGACCAGATTCTGGTGCTGGAGGGTGGGGAGATCGTCGAGCGTGGCTCGCACGATGCCCTGGTCGATCTGGGGGGCCGGTACCACGCCCTCTACGAGCGGCAGTTCCGGCAGGCCCTCGATCGGTACGTCAATCCCGGCGAGGAGCTCGCAGGCGCATCGCGCCAGCGGCCCTGACCGGGACCGAGGTCAGCAGCCGCCGACCTCGCGAAGCAGCTCGGCGATCGCCATCCGACGACGGAGGCGCTCGTCGAGCACGCCCATCGCCGTCACATCGTCGATCTCCATCCCGGCCTCCGATTCCGCGGCATCCATTTCGTCGCGGCCTTCTTCGGCGCGGCGGAGCCGCTCCTCTTCATCCCACATGCTGTCGCCGAACATTCGGCACCTCCTGTGACTGCGCGTCGTTCCGCCACGCGTCGGGGTGACACGGGTTGAGCCTGGAACGGGGACTCCGGGGCGGATTCCCCAAGCGCAACGACTTACCTCTCATACTTCGTGCCAGACGCCTCAGACCGCAGTATCGGCACACGCCAACTCAGATTGATGACGTGGAGGTCACGGCCCCGCAACGAGTTGCGGGGCCGTGCCGGGAATTGAGGATGCGCGGCCCCGTGCGCCGCTGGGGCGCCGGACGAAGGAACGGAAGGGCGCTCTGCGATGCGGCGCCGGTGCAACAGCCGGCCGCCAGGTCAGAAATCGAAGGTGACGCCCAGGCTCGGAAGCCGGCCAACAGAGGTGTCGAGGTCCACGGCCCGGGTGCGCAGGTTCCACTGGAACCGCTGGGCGTTCTCGCGGCCGGTCACGTTCTGGACATCGAGGTAGAGGGTCAGCTGGGTTCTCCGAAAGCTCCATCGCTTGTCGACCCGGACGTCAACGGCGTAGAAGGTCGGCAGTCTCGGACCGGCCAGATAGGCGCCGAAGTCCGGCGTGCCGGCCTGCGGCCCGGTCGTCACAAAGGGCGTCGTGCGGGTGCCACTGCTCGCGCGGACCTTGCCGCTGACCTCGAGACGATCGGTAGGGCGCCATCCCGCCAACGCCGTGACGATGATCGGGACGTCGAAGGCGCCCGGACGTTCGATGCCATCGAGCGGCGTGAACCGGTTCCGGGCCAAGGTCAATGACGCCAGCCCATAGATCGGCAGGCGATCGAGGCGGCGTTGCGCCAAGAGTTCGAGGCCCCACGCGCGGCCGCGCCCTCGACTCTCGATCGGCTCGAGTCCGAAGGGGATGTCGTCGAGCGCGTCTTCGAAGCCGGACGGCGTAAGGACCGACTGCCGACGGAAGACGCGCACCGGATAGTCGCGATACTGCTTGATGTAGCCCTCAACCTGTAACGTCGTGCTCCCGCGGCGTGTCCGCACGCCGAGGGTCGCCTGGTCGGCACGCCAGGGACGCAGCGCCGCGTTGGTCGGGTCGCCGACTTGCCAGATGAACGGTGGCGGTTGCACCGTGCGGCCGAGGCTCGCGGTGACTGATGTCGCGGCCGTCAGGTCGCGCGCGAGGCTCAGCCTCGGGGAGAGGTGCACCGTCGTGCCAAGCCACCCGTAGCGGTCAGCACGGAGGCCAGCGGTCAGCCGCCATTGGTCACTCGGCCGCCAAGTGGCCTCCGTGTAGGCCGCGACGCGCCCGGCGGCGTAGCTCGAGTCGACGCGCAATGGTTGCGGCACGCCGTTGCCGTCGCGCCGCAGCGCGCCGGGGAGGGTGATGTCATAGCGCAGCCCGGGGGCTAGGCGCCCGACGGCCCCGACGCGCAGCTCCAGATCACGGCGCGGCGCGAGGAGCAGGTCGCTGCGCAGCGAGTACTCCGCCTCGGTGGACTGCGCCGCGAAGATGGTGGTGCCGGTGGTATCGACCTGGCGACTGTCAAAGGTGGTGCGTGTGTGGCCGAGCGTGACGGTCAGGGCACCGGTCGGCAGCGTGCGCTGCCAGGTCAGGCCGACGACGGCGCCGCGTTGTCCACTGCCGAGGATGCGGGCGTTGTCGAGCCGCTGGTCGGCGCTGTCATTCGTGAAGGTGATGTCATCGCGCGAGCCGAGCGCGAGCAGACTCAGTTGATCGCGGCCCCCGAGGCGTTGGGTGGCCTTCAGCGTCGCGTCGTAGTAGGTGGGCAAGAACGAGAAGTCGAGTGCCTTGAACAGCAGGTCGAGGTACGAGCGCCGCACGCCGAAGACGATCGACCCGTTGCCGATCGGTCCCTCGGCAATGGCGCCGATGCCGGTCGCCGAGAGATTGACCTGTGCGGCCCACCGCTCCTCGTTCCCGTCGCGCAGCGTGATCGCGGTCGCCGAGGCGGTGCGATCGCCGTAGGCGGCGGACGGCGGCGCGCTGGTGAAGGCGGCACCCCGGACGAGGTCGATCGGCAGCAGCGAGACCGGTCCACCGGTTGCCCCCTGGGAGCCGAAGTGATTGATGTTCGGGACTTCGAGGCCGTCGATGAGGAAGAGGTTTTCTGCCGCGGAGCCGCCGCGCACGACCAGATCGTTGCGGCCCGGTGAGGTCACGCCCACGCCGGGGAGCAGCGCGACGGCGCGGACGATGTCCTCCTGAACGCCGGGAGCGCGGCGCGTCTCATCGCGGCCGAGCGTCGCCGCCCCGCCGCCCTGCCCGAGGTTGTCGCGTTGGGTCACGGCGGTGGTGATGGTGCCGAGATCGAGTGGGCGCTGCTCGAGCTCGAGGAGCAGCGGCACAGGGCGGCCGCTGCCGACGGCGATATCGCGCAGCATCATGGGGGTGTAACCGACCGCAATCACCCGGACGGTGACCAAGCCGGGGGTGACCCCACCGAGGGTGAAGCGTCCCGCGGCACCGGTCCGGGTTCGCTGGGCGGCCCCCTCGACCTCGACCTGCGCGTCGGTGATCCCCTCACGAGTGAGCCGATCGATCACCCGTCCCGTGAGGGTGCCCGCCTGCGCCGCGAGGAGCGTGGGCGAGCCCAGCAGGGCGAGAAGCAGGGCGGTGGGGCGCAGCGACGAGGTCATGGCACTCCTACAGCCGATCCAGTCCTTCCGTTCCAATCACCGGCTTCCACTGGCGCAGCTCCCACTCGGCGAGGCCGCGCTGATGGAAGGGGTCGGCGTCGCGGATCGATTCCAGCGTGGGGCCGCCGTCCGGGATCCGGAGCAGGAGGGCACCGCCCGTCCGGGGCTCGAATGGGCCAGAGGCGAGCAGCCAGCCCTGTGCCCGGAGTGAACGGAGGTAACTTCGATGGTCCTCGGTCGCCGCGATGATGTCGTCGAGCGGGGCGAGGTAGCGCAGGATCACCAGAGCATACATGGCAGGCCTATCGGCAAGGAGTGGATGTGGAATCTACCAACGCGTCGTTGCCGGGCCCGCTGGTCACCGCGATGTGGCTCTCGATTCACCTCGACGAGCCGGATCTCGTGGTGCTCGACACCTCGTGGTATCTCCCCGCGCTCGGACGCGATCCGGACGAGGAATACCGGCGCGCCCACATCAAGGGCGCTGTCCGCTTCGACCTGGACGCCGCGAGCGACCACGACAGCACGCTGCCCCACATGGTGCCGACCGCGGAGCGCTTCGCCGGATTGTGCGAGCGCCTCGGGATTCGTCGGGACGGCCGCATCGTCTGCTACGAC
>JBBQJU010000245.1:0-3755 GCA_038326215.1 Gemmatimonadales bacterium
CCCTTCCAGCTCATCGAGGGGATGGCCATCGCCGCGCTCGCCGTTGGCGCCACGGATGGCGTGATCTATCTCCGCTCGGAGTATCCGCGGACGCGGGCGTTGCTGGAGGAGGTGCTGCTGACGGCTCGCGAGGCGGGCATGCTCGGTCCCGATGCGTTCGGTCCGGGTCGCGCCTTCGACATCCAGCTCTTCCTCGGGGCTGGTGCCTACATCTGCGGTGAAGAGACTGCGCTGCTGGAGAGTCTGGAGGGGAAGCGCGGCACGGTCCGGCCGAAGCCGCCGCTGCCCGCCATCCGCGGGCTCTTCGCTGATCCGACGCTGGTGCACAACGTCCTGACGCTTGCCGCGGCCTCGACCATCCTGGCACAGGGAGCCGCACACTACGCCAGCTTTGGACTCGATCGGTCACGCGGCACCATGCCGTTTCAGCTCGGCGGTAACGTCGCCCGTGGCGGCTTGGTCGAGCTCCCGTTCGGCGTGCCGCTCACGACGATCCTCGACCACTTCGGTGGCGGCTCGTTGAGCGGCCGGCCACTCAAGGCGGTGCAGGTTGGTGGACCCCTCGGGGCCTATCTCCCGGCGGCGCAATGGGACGCCCCGCTCGCCTACGAATCGTACGCCGAGATCGGTGCCATGCTTGGGCACGGTGGGATCGTTGTCTTTGATGATTCGGTCGACATGGCCGAGCAGGCGGAGTTCGCGATGCAGTTCTGTGCCGACGAGTCGTGCGGCAAGTGCACGCCATGCCGCATTGGCTCAACGCGTGGGGTCGAGGTGATCCAGCGGCTCCGCCGGGGCGAGCAGCCCGCGCGCCAACTGGCCGTGTTGCACGATCTCTGCGAGGCGCTCGAGCTCGGCTCGCTCTGCGCGCTTGGCGGTCTGACCCCGATGCCGGTCCGCAGTGCGCTGACGCACTTCGCCAGTGACTTCCCGCTCACGGCGGAGGCCCTTCCCCGATGATTGCTTCGACCCCTGTCCGCGTTGACCTCGGAACTCCAGCCGCTGAGGGCACGGCGCGCGTCCAGCTCACGATTGACGGCATCGCGGTGGAGGCCCCAGCCGGGACGTCCATCATGCGCGCCGCCCGCGAAGCCGGTATCGCGGTGCCGAAGCTCTGTGCCACCGATTCGCTCGAGGCGTTCGGCTCCTGCCGACTCTGTCTGGTGCACGTCGAGGGTCGGCGCGGACTCCCGGCCTCATGCACCACGCCGGTGGTCGACGGGATGGTGGTGCACACACAGACGGAGCAGGTCGCCCGCGTGCGGCGAAGCGTGATGGAGCTGTACATCTCCGATCACCCGCTGGACTGCCTGACCTGTGCGGCGAATGGCGATTGCGAGCTGCAGGACATGGCGGGCGCGGTCGGCCTCCGCGAGGTCCGCTACGGTACCACCGGGGCGAACCATCTCGGCGCGACCCCGGACAACTCCAATCCGTACTTCTCCTTCGATCCGGCCAAGTGCATCGTCTGTTCGCGCTGCGTCCGCGCCTGCGAGGAGATCCAGGGCACCTTCGCGCTGACGATCGACGGCCGCGGGTTCGGCTCCACTGTCAGCGCGGGTATGAACGAATCGTTCCTCGCCTCGGAGTGTGTCTCGTGCGGCGCCTGCGTGCAGGCCTGTCCCACCGCGACGCTGATCGAGAAGACGGTGATCGAGCATGGGCAGCCGGAACGCACCGTGAAGACCACCTGCGCCTATTGCGGCGTCGGCTGCTCGTTCAACGCCGAGATGAAGGGGAACGACGTGGTGCGGATGGTCCCCGACATGGACGGCGGGGCAAACGAGGGCCACTCGTGCGTGAAAGGCCGCTTCGCGTGGGGTTATGCGTCGCACAGCGACCGGGTGACGACACCGCTGATCCGCGAGCGCACCACCGATCCCTGGCGGGTGGCGTCGTTCGACGAGGCCATCGACTTTGCCGCCGCACGCCTCACGGCCATCCAGGCGGCGCACGGACGCGGGGCGATCGGCGGCATTTCATCGTCACGCTGCACCAACGAGGAAGTCTACGTCGTGCAGAAGATGGTCCGTGCCGCGTTCGCCAACAACAACATCGACACCTGTGCACGGGTCTGTCATTCGCCGACGGGCTATGGCTTGAAGCAGACCTTCGGCACCTCCGCGGGGACGCAGGACTTCCGCTCCGTGGAATCGGCTGATGTCATTCTCGTCATCGGCGCGAACCCGACCGACGCCCACCCGGTGTTCGGGTCGCGGATGAAGAAGCGGCTGCGCGAGGGGGCGAAGCTGATCGTGGCGGACCCGCGCCGGATCGATCTGGTCCGGAGCCCGCACGTCGCGGCGACGCACCACCTGCAATTGCGCCCCGGCACCAACGTCGCGCTGATCAACGCGCTCGCCCACGCGGTGGTGACTGAGGGGCTGGTCAACGAGGCGTTCGTGGCCGAGCGGTGCGACGCCGCCTCATTCGCGCAGTGGCGTGGCTTCATCGCGCGGCCGGAACAGTCACCGGAAGCGACCGAGGCAATCACCGGTGTGCCGGCCGCAGAGGTTCGCGCGGCGGCACGGCTGTATGCCACGGCACCGAACGGCGCCATCTACTACGGGCTGGGCGTGACCGAGCACAGTCAGGGCAGCACGATGGTCATGGGGATCGCGAACCTGGCGATGGCGTGCGGGCAGATCGGCCGCGAGGGGGTTGGTGTGAACCCGCTGCGCGGCCAGAACAACGTCCAGGGCGCCTGTGACATGGGGTCCTTCCCGCACGAGTTGCCCGGCTATCGCCACATCTCCGACTCCACGGTGCGCGGCGGCTTCGAGGCAGCGTGGGATGTGTCGCTCGACCCGGAGCCCGGCTTCCGGATCCCGAACATGCTGGCCGCGGCGGTCAGCGGGCAGTTCCGCGGCCTCTTCGTGCAGGGTGAAGACATCGCCCAATCCGATCCCGACATCACCCAGGTGACGGCCGCGCTCGGCGCCCTCGACTGCCTGATCGTGCAGGACCTCTTCCTCAACGAGACCGCGAAGTTTGCGCATGTCTTCCTCCCCGGGACGGCGTTCCTCGAGAAGGACGGCACCTTCACGAATGCCGAACGCCGCATCAATCGCGTCCGTCCCGCGATGCCCCCGAAGACCGGGCTCTTCGAATGGGAGGTCGTCTGCCGCTTGGCCACGGCGATGGGCTACCCGATGCACTACGACTCGGCCTCGGCGATCATGGACGAGATCGCGGCGCTGACTCCCGCCTTCGCGGGCGTGTCGTTCGCCTACCTCGACGAGGTCGGCAGCGTCCAGTGGCCGTGCACCGCCGCCACGCCGATGGGGACGCCGGTGATGCACGCCGAGCGGTTTGTGCGCGGGAGTGGGCGCTTCCTGATCACCCAGTTCGTGCCGACCGAAGAGCGGACCACGCGGCGTTTCCCGCTGTTGCTCACGACGGGGCGGGTGCTGTCGCAATACAACGTCGGGACCGAGACGCGCCGGACCGCCAACGTGGCGTGGCATCCGCAGGACGTACTGGAGATCCATCCGGCCGATGCCGAGCTGCGCGGCATCCTCGATCACGATTCGATCGAATTGACCAGCCGGATGGGGGAGATCGTGTTGCAGGCGCATGTCACGGACCGCGTGCCGCCAGGCGTGGTGTACACCACGTTCCACTACCCCGAGCTGGCTGCGAATGTCATCACGACCGAATACTCCGATTGGGCCACCAACTGCCCGGAGTACAAGGTCACCGCCGTGCAGATCGGGCTGCTGACACGCGCCCCGGACACCGCTGCGTTCGCGGAG
>JBBQJU010000246.1:0-3742 GCA_038326215.1 Gemmatimonadales bacterium
CGCGGTGATCGGGACACGGGTAACGCTCCAGCCAACGCTCACGATGCCAGCCGGGCGTGCGACGGTGCGCTTCGACGATGGCAGCGAGCTCGCGATGATATTTGATGACAGTCTCAACCCCACGGTCACCTTCCCGGTCGATCGGTCGGGTTCCTATACGATTGATCTGGCGGCGCCCGATGGGACCACGGTGCCCGGGACCGTTCGTTGGGTCGTGACGGCGCTGGAGGATCGCGCGCCGGTGGTCCGGATCATGGAACCGGGTCGCGACACGAAGCCGTCGAACATCGAGGAGGTGCAGGTCGCCGCACAGGCCGACGACGATTACGGCGTCAGCTCGCTCGAGCTGCGGTATAGTGTCAACGGTGGCGCGGAGCAGGTGATCCCGCTGGTCTCCGGCCTTGCCCCAGGCTCGCTCACGCCGCGTGCCGTGCATACGCTCTTCCTCGAGGAGCTCTCGCTCCAGGCCGGCGATCTGGTCGCCTATTACGCGGCGGCCACCGATGGCGCGGGGAACACCGCGAAGAGCGACATCTACTTCCTCGAGATCCGGCCGTTTTCACGGAACTATCGTCAGGCCGAACAGGGGGGGGGCGGTGGTGGTGGCGGTGGTGGCGGGGGCGGCGAGACGCCGCAGGATGCATCTCGGATCCAGCGCGAGATCATCGTCGCCTCGTTCAACCTGCTCCGCGACAGCACCGATGCCGACGCGGCGAAGTTCAAGGCGGACCTGGCGACGGTCGCCGTGCAGCAGGAGAAGGCGCGCGACGAAGCGCGGGCCCTGGCCGCACAGCTGGTGAGTCGCGGAGCGGCGGCGGTTGACAGCACCTTCCTCGATATTGCCAAGGCGCTCGACTCTGCGGCGGTCGTCATGGACGCGGCGGCAGCCTCGATGCGCGCGAGTCGGCCGACCGAAGCCGTACCGAATCAGCAACGGGCGCTGCAGCAGTTGCAACGGGCCGAGGCGCTCTACCGCGATGTCGAGTTGCAACTCAATCAGCAAGGTGGCGGCGGCGGGGGCGGCGGCGGTGGTGGCGCTGCGCCAGAGGACCTCGCCGACCTGTTCGAGCTGGACACGGACAAGATGCGGAACCAGTACGAGGCGGTGCAGCGGTCGGGCGCCGCCGAGTCGGAGGCGGCTGCAGCGGTGGACTCGTCGCGCGAGCGGTTGCGCGAGTTGGCGCGCCGACTCGAGCAGGAGAACGCCCGGGCCGAGCGAGCCCGCGATGCCATGCAGCAGCGGATGGGGGCAGCAGCCGGCGGGGCTGCCGGCTCGGCGGGTGGTGGAACGCCTGGAGCCGCGGGTGCCGCTGGGGCGTCAGGGGGGGGAAGTAGCGCGGCCGCGCAGCGGCGTCTGGCCGACGAAGCCGAGGCGGAGGCACGCAGACTGGAGCGGCTGTCGAGGGACCAGGCGAATCCGGAGCTGGCTGCCGCAGCGCGCGAGGCGCGGCAGGCGGCCGACGCCATGCGCCGTGCCGCGGCCGGTACCAGCGGCGAGGCCAGCTCGGCGCTCGAGTCACTTCGCGAGGCGGGCCGACGAGTCGGGGCGGGGCAGGAGTCATCGGCGCGCGATCAGGCGGGGCGATTGGCCGATCGGGCCGCGCAACTCAAGTCGGCCCAGGAACAGCTCACCGAGAACGCTGCCGCGTTGTCGGGACAGACGGGTACGGCGCGCGAAAGTGCGGCGGCGAGTCTCGAGCGGGAAGCCGGTCAGGTCGCGGGTGCGGTCCGCCAACTCACCGACGACGTCCGTCAGGCGGCGCGCGCGACTCAGGGCACCGATCCAGGAGCGGCGCGGGCGATGACCGAGGCGGCCAATGAGCTGACCGAGCGGCAGGTGGCCGAGCGGATCGAGTACCAGCCACGGCTGGCGGTTGACACCCGGATCGATTCCGCGAGCGCCAACCGATTCTCGCGTGAGATCGGGACCGCGATCGGGACGGCCAGCGACCGGCTCCGGCAGGCAGCCGGCGCCGTCGGCTCGGCGCCGGGTCGCCAACAGGAGCGAGCGCTCGAGCGAGCCCGGGAACTCGTCCGGGACATGCAGTCGCTGCAGGACCGCTTGGCCAGTGATTCCGGGGGTGCGGGCGCACCGGGACAGGGTCAGCCGGGCCAAGGGCAACCAGGCCAGCCAGGCCAGCCAGGTCAGCAGGGCCAGGGCGAGGGACAGCCGGGCCAAAAAGGTCAAGGTCAGGGTAAGCAGCGTCAGCAGGGTCAGCTTGGTCAGGGGGGGGAGGCCACCGGTGGTCGCCCTGGTCAGGATGGCGACGGCGATGCTCGCCAGCTCTCCCGGGAGGTTGGGCTCAGGCGAGTCGCGGCGGAGGCGCTGCGCGATCAGCTGCGCGAGCAGGGGATCGGCGTGCCGGAGCTCGACGATGCGATCGCCACGATGCGCCGGCTCGCTCGCGACGGTGTGATTGGCGACCCCGTCGGCCGCCAGGCGCTGCTCGAAGCGGCGCTCCAGAAGCTCCAACAGGCAGAGTTCCAGCTTTGGCGGCGGTTCGAAGGCGCCAATGGATCTCGCCCTGCCGTCGGCGACCTCTCGCGTGTCCCCCCTCGGTATCGCCAGATGGTCGAGGAGTATTACCGGGCGATCGGGCAGGGGGGGCAGGGCGTGCGCTGATTTGCGACCAGACGGGCGAGCGGCTCGCCCACGAGTTGCATTGGGCGAGCCGAGCCATCCTGACGCTGTCAACATTCTCGACAGCGAGCCGGATTGGATGGCGGCTCTCTGGGTCAGGCTCGACCGTTCTCTACCGGCGCGCCGCCGCCTCCGCAATCGCCCCCTTGATTTCGCCCCGCTCGGGCCGATCCTCTGCAAATGAAGTCTTGCCAACGCTTTGGCCATGGTGTGGCACGGCCGCCACGCCTCGACTTATGGCGTTGAATACCCGGTGAGGCGGTGTGGAGACACATGAGTCTCTGGCTAGGTGTCGTAAAATCACCACGGGACCGCCAGAAATTGTGGCGATGATCTTGCGTTAGGGATCGGCTCACGCTTACGAGACGGTACCCATGATCACGACGACCACTTCAACCGATTCCCTGTGGCAGCGCTGGCGCGAGGACGACGACGCCGACGCGCGACGCGAGCTGCTCGGCCGATATATCGGTCTGGTCCACCACGCGGCCCGCGAGGTTGCCCCCCGCGTCCGAGACGCCGTCTCCCTCGAGGAACTGGTCTCCGCCGGTTCCCTCGGACTGCTTCAGGCAATGCAGGGGTTCGACTTGAGTCGGAAGCTGGCCTTCTCGACCTTCGCCATGCGGCGGATCCGCGGGGCGATTCTCGATGAGCTTCGGGCTCGTGATCCACTCTCCCGGGCCGACCGCGCCCACGTTCGGAAGCTCGACCATGCGGTCGCCGAACTCGAACAGCGGTTGGGCCGTGCCCCCATGAGTACCGAGGTTGCGAGACATCTCGGCGTGCCACTCGACGAGGTTGCTCGGCTCCGGCAGCGCACCGCCGCAGTGAGTGCCGTCTCACTCGAAAGCGAGCCCGGCGGGCGAGTGCTCGCCGACACCATTGGCGACGATGGTGATGCGATCATGCACCAGGAGCTCGATCAGGCCGAACTCTCGGGAGCCCTGCAGGAAGCGCTCGACTCCCTGCCGGCCCGTGAGCGCCACATTCTTGCCCAGAGCTACTTCGCCGAGCGACCGCTCCGCGAGATCGCCGTGGAGCTCGGGATCACCGAGTCGAGGGTCTGCCAACTGCGCGCCCAGGCGATCGGCCGACTGCGGA
>JBBQJU010000247.1:0-3727 GCA_038326215.1 Gemmatimonadales bacterium
GGTCAGGCGGTCGCCGATGGCGCGATGGACCAACGCGGCCGCCACCGATGAATCCACGCCGCCGGAGAGACCACAGATCACTCGTGTGTCGGGCCCGACCAGCTCACGAATGCGGGCGACTTCGCTCTCGACGAAGTGCTCCGAGGTCCAGTCGGGGCTGCAGCCGCAAATCGTGAAGAGGAAGTTGCTGAGCACTTCCCCGCCCCGTGGGGTATGCGCCACTTCGGGGTGGAACTGCACCGCGTGGAGTGGCTTGGTGAGGTGCTGAATCGCGGCGACCGGCGAGTTCTCGCTGGACGCGGTCACGCGCCATCCCGGAGGCGCCTCGTCGACGTGGTCGCCGTGGCTCATCCAGACCGGAGTGGTGGCCCCGGACACGAATCCCGCAAAGAGGTCCCCGTCGCCAATCGTCACATCGGCCCGCCCATACTCCCGGCGCGAGGCACGCACCACGCTCCCACCCGAGAGATGCGCGAGCAACTGTATGCCGTAGCAGACGCCGAAGACGGGGATGCCGAGGTCGAGCAGGGCCGGATCGGCGGTCGGCACGCCATCGCCATAGACCGAGTTCGGGCCGCCGGAGAGGATAATCCCGAGGGGCTTCCACTCGCGGATCCACTCGATGCTGCGTGATGGCGGATGGATCTCGCAGTAGACGCGCTGTTCCCGCACCCGGCGTGCGATCAGCTGGGTGTACTGGGAACCGAAGTCGATGATCAGAATGCCAGCGGGGTGACTCACAGGGACTCGTCAGCGAAGGGGTCGGCGATCTCGTCACGGAAGAGATCGGTCAGGCGCTCGCGCGGGCGGATCACGGCCCAGCGGCCGTCGTCCACCAGCACCTCCGCGGCGCGTGCGCGGGTGTTGTAGTTGGAACTCATGCTGAAGCCGTAGGCACCAGCGCCGAGCACCGCGAGGAGCTGCCCGCCCGCGACCGGGGCAAGCGGTCGCTCGAGCGCGAGGAAGTCGCCGCTCTCGCAGATCGGGCCGACGATGTCGGTGAGCAGCGGCTCGCCCTCGACGGTCTCCACCGGAACGATCTCGTGCCAGGCCTTGTACAGCGCAGGACGCATCAGGTCGTTCATCGCCGCATCAACCACGAGAATCTCGCGTCCGCCGGAGTGCTTCCGATAGATCGCCTTGGTCAGCAATACGCCGGCGCTACCGACGAGGAAGCGGCCCGGCTCGACGTGGATGGCGCAGCCGCTGCCAGCGAGAGCTGGAGCGAGCGTCCCCATCCACTCCGCGGGGTCGAGCGGTTCCTCGTCGCGGTAGAGGATGCCCAGGCCGCCGCCGATATCGAGCACATCCGGCGAGTGACCCGCTGCGCGGACCTCGGCGAGCAGCTCGAGCATTCGGCTCACGCCCGCCTCGTACGGTGCCGTCGCCAGAAGCTGCGAGCCAATGTGCATCGCCAACGCGCCGAGCCGGAGCCCGGTCGAGGCATCGATGATCTCGAGCGCCGCCGGAAGCTGATCGATCGGAATGCCGAACTTGAGGCCGCCCTTCCCTGTCGAGATGTAGGGATGCGTGTCGACCGTGACGTCGGGGTTCACCCGGATGCCGACGGTGACCGTCGCGCCGCGAAGATCTGCGAACATCGCCAGTCGCCGCAACTCCGCGAGTGACTCGACGTTGACGTGCCCGATCCCCGCCGCGATGGCGGCAAGCAGCTCGTCGTCCGTTTTGCCGACGCCACTGAAGACGATGTCTTCGGGAGCGAAGCCAGCGGCCAGCGCACGGAGCATCTCGCCACCCGACACGATGTCAGCCCCGGCACCAAGCCGGGCCAGCAGTGTCAGGATGGCAAGATTGGAATTCGCCTTGACGGCGTAGCAGATGCGGTGCGGCAACGCCCCGAAGGCGGCATCGAGCCGGCCGTATTGCGACCGGATCGTGGCGGCGTCGTAGCAGTACGTCGGCGTGCCGTACTGTTCGGCAATCAGCGGTAGCGGGACACCGGCCATCGCCAGTGTCCCCTCGGCCGTGCGAACGATTCCGGCATCAGCGAGATGGGTACTCAATACGCCCTCGCGAACAGTGCTTCCACCACGGCCGGCCGGCCGGTCCAGATGCAAGTCGTCGGTGCGACCGGCGAGCGGAACTCGGCATCCGGCAGGCAGCGGATCGTCGCCTTGGTCTGCTCCTTGATCTCCGCCTCGACGGCCGGGTCGCCACAGAAGCCGGCATAGACGAAGCCGCCGTTGCCTTCGAGGAAGGCGATGAACTCCTCCTTGGACTTGGGGCCACGGAGTGACGCCGCCTCGCGCCGGGCGATCGCGGCATCGAGCAGTTGCTGCTGCATCGCCGCCATTTCCTGATGCAGTCGGTCGGCCAGGCCCTCCATCGGAATCGGCTCCTTCCCACCGAGTCGCCGCGCCAGCATAACGGTCCCAGCCGCGATATCCCGTGGCCCGAGCTCGAGGCGGAACGGCGTCCCGCGGGCCTCCCACTCGTAGTATTTGGCGCCCGGCTTCATGTCGCGCAGGTCGGTCGTGACGCGGATGCCGGCAGCGCGCAATTCGGCCTGCATCGCCGACGCGGCCGCGAAGGTCGCTTCGCGTTCCTCGTCCTTCCGCCAGATCGGGACGATCACGACATGCCACTGGGCGAGCCGCGGCGGCGTGACCATGCCGGTGTCATCGCCATGAGTCATGATCAAGCCACCGACCAAGCGGGTCGAGACTCCCCACGACGTATTCCAGACGTGATCGAGGCCACCTTCCGGCGTCTGGAAGGTCACATCGAACGCCTTGGCGAAGTTCTGCCCCAGGTTGTGCGACGTGCCGGCCTGCAGCGCCTTGTTGTCCTGCATCAAAGCTTCGCAGGAATACGTCCGCAGCGCCCCGGCGAACTTCTCCGCGTCGGTCTTCCGCCCGGTGATCACCGGCATCGCCATCCACTCTTCCATGAAGCGGCGATAGAGACCGAGGATCATCAACGTCTCCTCTTCCGCTTCGGCCTCGGTCGCGTGCGCGGTGTGGCCTTCCTGCCAGAGGAACTCGGTGGTGCGGAGGAAGAGCCGCGTGCGCATTTCCCAGCGAACGACGTTGGCCCACTGGTTCATCAGCAGCGGCAGGTCGCGCCAGCTCTGGATCCACTTCGAGAACATCGCGTAGATGATGGTCTCGGAGGTCGGACGCACGACCAGCGGCTCCTCGAGTTCCTTGCCGCCACCGTGGGTGACCACCGCGAGCTCGGGCGCGAAGCCCTCGACATGCTCGGCTTCCTTGGACAAAAAGCTCTGCGGGATGAAGAGCGGGAAGTAGGCGTTCTGGTGGCCCGTGGCCTTGAACTGGTCATCGAGCGCGCGCTGCATCTGTTCCCAGATGGCGTAGCCGTTCGGCCGGATCACCATGCAACCGCGCACCGGACTGTAGTCGGCGAGCTCGGCCTTCATGATCACGTCGTTGTACCAGGCGGAGAAATCCTGGGCCCGGGGAGTCAGCGCTTTATTGTCAGCCATGCGGTCAGGGCATCCGGAAAAGGAGATCACGACAACGGGCCGGCAGCGCCTCTTGCGCTACGGCTTCCTGCGTCTTGCCGACCAAGTCCTTCAACTGGACCTCGCCGCGTGCCCGGTCATCCGGGCCGATCACGATGGCCAGCCGCGCGCCGCGCGCATCGGCCAGCTTCAGTTGGCGACTCACATTCGCCTCGCCGAAGACATACTCGAGCCGCATCCCGGCGTCGCGCAGCTCGTGCGCCAGCGCCAGCAGGTACGGCT
>JBBQJU010000248.1:0-3721 GCA_038326215.1 Gemmatimonadales bacterium
CCTCGCGCTTCACCGCGAGGAAGCGCTCGAGGATCACCTCATGCGGCGTGCCTGACGCGAGCGCGGCGGCGATCACCGCCCCCATCGAGGTGCCGATCCAGTGCACCACCTCGATGTCGTGCTCGGCCAGCGCGCGCGCCGCCCCGATGTGCGCTGCCCCCTTGGCACCGCCCCCGCTCAACACGACGACCGCGCGGCGGCGACTCATTTGGCGCCGTGCGCCTGGCGATAGGCCTCGGCCGCCGCGTACCGCGCCTTCTCTTCCTCGGTCTCGGCCAGGAGCCGCGGCACCCGGCGCGGCCGCCCGTATTCATCAATCGCGACGAACACCACCCGGGCCGTGTGGGTGTTCCGGCGCTCGCCGGTGCTCGGCTTCTCCGACACGACCTCCACGGTGATGTCCATCGACGAGTTGCCGACGAAGTCCACGGTGGCGCGGCAGGTTACCAGCGAGCCAATCGGGATCCGCTCGCGAAAATCGACCCGGTGGATCGACGCGGTCACCGCAGCGCCACCGGCATGCCGGATCGCCGCGATCGCCGCGGCCTGGTCGACCATCGCCATCAGGTTGCCGCCGAAGAGGTCACCGAGAATGTTCGACATGTGCGGCATCACCAGCGTCGAGATCTCGCCGCGGGAGTGGGACATGGGATGGAAGTCAGGGATTGTCACAGGACCATTCCTCGTGAGACGATACGGCGATCGATGATCGATCATCGATGATCGATATCAATAGTCTACCGGACGCAGATAATACTCCCCGATCGCCGTCTGGCTCAGCATCGCCACGCTCGGCAGCTTCCGCTTCCAGTGCGTTGCGTCGAGGCGCTTCCGGACCAGGCCGATCTCCGCCTCGGTGTAACCCGCCGCGATCACCGTGGCATCGACGTGGCCCTGGAGCAGCAAGTCGAGAATTCCGTCGGCACGGTCATAGCGGATGCCGAAATCGGCTTCATCGGTCTGCCCCACGATCAAGTCGGCGGATGCGGGCTTGTTGACGATCGCATCGGGAACGCCAAGGTGTCGCGCGAGCGCCCAGAGCTGCGTCTTGAAGAGATCGCCAATGGGATTCACCGGCGGCGCGTCGTCGGCATGCCAGGTGAAGTAGCCGAGCAGGCGCTCGCTCTTGTTGCCCGTGCCGAGGGGCAGCGCGGTGAGCGCGGCGGAGAGATCGAACAGCGTCAGCATTCGGGTGCGCGCCATCACGTTGCCGAGACGGGCTGCGCTCGGTGTGTCGCCGCACGCGGCCGCGTAGCCGTCGACGGCCGCGGAGATGTCGACGGTCCGCTCGTTGATCCCGAGCGCATCGACCACGAGACGGGCATGATCGAGTGACTCGTGACTCGACGAGCGATACGGCATCCGGATGGCGGTGACCTGCTTCGGCCCGAACGCTTCGGCCGCAAGGTATGCGACCACCGCCGAGTCGACGCCGCCCGACAATCCCAGCACGACGTGTGCGAAGCCACGGCGGCGCTGCACTTCATCGCGGAGGAACTCGACCAACCACCGCGTAGTCAGCACCGGGTCGATCTCGAGTGTGCCGTGGGGACGGACACCAGCGCCCGATGCCGGTGCGGCGCGAATCGGTGCAGGCCGTTCCGGCGATGCGGCATCGCCACCCCGACCGCGCGCGCGCTGCAACGACTCGATCAGGTGCGGCAACCGCGCCTCGAGGTCGGCGAGCAGCGGTGCGCCGGAGCGCACCCGCGCGATTTCATCCAGCGGCAGGGTAACCTGGATCGTCGCCTCCTCGAACAGCGGCGCGCGCACCAGCACGTCGCCGCTCGGTGCTGCGAGCAGCGAGCCGCCCGGGAAGGCCTTGCCCCCTTCGAAGCCGACCAACTGGGCCAGTGCCACATAGATCCCGTGCTCGCCAGCGATATCGCGGGCCAAACGCTCCCAACGACCCATCGAGCCGGGAGTGCCAGGATGCAGCGGGTCGGGCTCCAGGCCACGGGCCGGGCTCGCGGCAACGATTGCGAGGAATTGTGCCCCATCGACGGCGGCGATCATCGGCGTGATCGAGTGCCAGGCGTCCTCACACACCAGCATCGCCACGCGGCCAATCCGCGCATCGAACGCCTGCACGTCGCGACCGGATTCGAGGAAACGCTCCTCGTCGAAGACGCCGTAGGTCGGCAGGAAGATCTTGCGGTGGACGTGGCGGATCCCGGCGTCGTCGCCGCCGAGGGCGGCCCAGATCGCCGAGTTGTAGAGTCGGTCGATGCCCCGTTCATAGAAGCCGAGGCAGACCTCCATCGGCGGGGCGCCGGAGCGGGCATGCCGCTCCTGCAGCATCTCGAAGAGGGCAGCCGCGGCGAGCGCGTGCTCGTGGACCCCGCCTTCGAGGAAATAGCCGGTGAGGGTGCCCTCGGGGAGGATCACAACAGCGGGCGGCTCTGGCGAGCTTGCCAGCGTCCGGAAAAGCGCCTCGATCCGGTCGAGGTTCGGACCGGGGGCGCCCTTCGTGGGGCGGAACTGGGCCAGAGCGACGGTGATCGCGGACATGCTCAAATCTAGCGGGGTCCCGCCCCCCAAGGGCCTTCGGGCTGCTTGGTATATTTACCGGGTTCCTGACCCTCCCCCCGATGCTGGAGCAGAAGATGTCCCTGCTGGAATCGATCCAGGGCGCCACCAACGCCGCCCTCCCCCTCCCTTGGTTGGCAACGGCCGGGCAGCCCTCCGCCGACCAGTTCGCGGCGGCCAAGGCCTCCGGTGTCACCGCCGTCATCGACCTCCGTGACCCGATGGAGCCGCGCCCCTTCGATGAGGCCGCGACCCTCGCGGAGCTCGGTATCGAATACATCAACATCCCGGTCAACTCGGGTGCCCTCAGCACCGAGCTCCTCGAGCGCATTCTGGCTGCAGTCCGTGCCCATGCCGAGACCCCGACAATCCTCCATTGCGCCTCGGCCAACCGAGTTGGCGGTGCGTTGATTCCCTATTTCATCATCGACCAGGGGATGGACGAGCAGGCGGCGATCGACGCCGCGATGGCGGTCGGGCTCCGGAGCGCCGAGCTGATGGAATGGGGCCTCGCCTACGCGCGGGCGAACAGCTGACCTGACCCCACGGCAGGCAGAATACCAACAACCTCGGGCGCCCATCACGGGTGCCCGAGGTTGTTGGTCTGGAACGCTGGTGCGCTGCTACGGCCGGGGCCGCGCCCGGCTGGAGGTCGGGGCCGGCGGTGCCGCCGGTGGTGGGGACGACGGCGGGGCCGAGCGGGTCACTGGCTCACTCCGCGGCGGCGACGGGCGCTCCACGCGCTGCGGTTCGGCCCGTTGCGGTGGGGCCTGGCGCTCCACCCGCGGCGGCTCGGCACGCGGCGGTTCGCGGTACACCGGCTGGCTGCGGCTCGGCTCGCGATCGGCCTGATTGCTCCGACTCGACTCGCCGCGCCGCGGCTCGACCGCAGCCTGCGGCACCTCGGTCGGCCGCGACCGGAACGGCTCGCGAAACACCGGCATCGGCGCTTCCGTCGCCCGGCGCGTCGGGGCAGCGACGGGCTCGACCACCGGCCGCTCCTCGCCCCGACGATCCATCTGCGGCGCGGCCGCCTGACTCGGAGACGTGACGAACTCGTTGCCGCCACCGGGACGGGGACGCGCCCTGGTGCTCCCGCCAGAGGAAGCCGGTGGAGTGCTCGGCGGTGGAGTGCTCGCCGGCGGGCTCGTCGTCGGACGCGAGGTACCTCGATCTGGCTGCGAGCCTGAGC
>JBBQJU010000249.1:0-3713 GCA_038326215.1 Gemmatimonadales bacterium
ATGAAGCCGAATCTGCATCCGATGTACCAGACGATCACGGTGAAGTGCCAGTGTGGCAACACCTTCGAGACCCGCAGCACGGTCAAGGCCATCAGCGTCGAAGTCTGTGGCCAGTGCCATCCGTACTTCACCGGCAAGCAGCGCCTCGTGGATACGGCCGGTCGGATCGACCGGTTCCGGCGGAAGTATGCCTCGGAACCCGCGCCGCAGTCGTAAGGGATGGAGGCCCGACTCCGCCAGGCGCTCGCGCGGGCGGAGCAGGTCTCGCGGGAGTTGTCCGATCCCGCAATTGCCGCTGATCCCGCTCGCCTGAAATCGCTCGGTCGCGAACACGCTCGGCTCACACCGATCGTGCGCGTGGCCGAGCGGTTGGCGCGTGCGGAACAGTCGTACGCGGAGGCCATCGAACTGCGCGACAGCGGGGACCCCGAGCTGGTCGCGCTCGCCGGCGACGATCTGGCCAATCTGCCGTCCGAGATCGCCGCGATGCAGGCGGACGTCACCGAGCTCCTGCTGCCGCGCGACCCCCACGACGATCGCGATGTCATTCTGGAAATCCGCGCCGGCACCGGTGGCGACGAGGCGGCGCTCTTCGCGGCGGAACTGTTGCGGATGTACACCCGCTACGCCGAGCGGAACCGGATGCGGATCGAGCCGATGGAACTCGACCACGGCAATGTCGGCGGGCTGCGCAGCGCTGTCGTCGCCGTCCGCGGTCTCGGCGCCTACGGCCTGTTGCGTCACGAGTCCGGCGTGCACCGCGTGCAGCGCGTGCCGGCGACCGAGACCCAGGGGCGCATCCACACCTCGGCGGCGACGGTGGCGATCCTCCCGGAAGCAGAGGAAGTCGATGTGCGGATTGATCCGCAGGACCTGCGAATCGATGTCTTCCGCGCCTCGGGGCCCGGCGGCCAGAGCGTCAACACCACCGACTCCGCGGTCCGCATCACCCACTTGCCGACCGGCCTCGTTGTGAGTCAGCAGGACCAGAAGTCACAACTGCAGAACAAGCTCAAGGGAATGGAAGTGTTGCGCGCGCGGCTCCTCGACCGGATGATCGCCGAAGTGGAAGCGGCCCGATCGGCCGAGCGCCGCGCGATGGTCGGCACTGGCGACCGCTCGGGGAAGATTCGCACCTACAACTTCCCGCAGAGCCGGATCACCGATCACCGGATCAATCTCTCGGTGCACAACCTGACGGACGTGATGGACGGCAAGCTGGACGAACTTGTCGCGGGCCTCCGCATGGCGGCGCGCACCGAGCAGCAGGATGGTTGACGCCGTGGTCTCCGCCCCGGTGCTGCTCGGAATGATCGTCGATCGCCTCTCCGAAGCGAGCGTCGAATCGCCCCGTCGTCTCGCACGCCAGCTCTGGACCGACCTGCAAGGCGATCCGATGGCGCTGCTGGGTGGTGACGAGGCCGAGGTCGACCCCGTCCTTCGTGAGGCACTCCTGCGCGCCGCTGATCGGCTGGCCGCCGGCGAGCCGCTCGCGTATGTCACCGGGTGGACCGGCTTTCGTCACCTGCGATTGCTCACCGATGCGCGTGCGCTGATTCCGCGCCCGGAGACGGAGCTGCTGGTGGAACTCGCGATGGCGCGTGTCCGCGGCGGCGTCGCCGCGGATGTCGGCACCGGGACCGGCGCCATCGCCTTGGCGCTCAAGAGCGAGGGCACCTTCGAGACGGTCTGGGGCGTGGATATCTCCGCCGCCGCGCTCGCGTTGGCGCAGACAAACGGCGAGCGGACAGGAATCGACATTCGTTGGGGCCTTGGCGACCTCCTGGCGCCGATCACGGGCGAGGTCGATCTGCTGGTGTCGAACCCGCCCTACCTCACCGAGGACGAGTATGCCGGGCTCGACGCGTCGGTGCGCGGGTATGAACCACGGCTTGCCCTGCCGTCGGGCAGCGATGGGCTGACGGCCACGCGCCGTCTGCTCGATGAGGGGCGTGCCACAGTACGCGTGGGCGGCTGGATCGCCCTCGAGTTGGACTGTCGCCGTGCAGCGGCGACGGCGGCGCTTGCCGAGGGGTTCGGCTGGCGTGAGGTCTTGGTGCAGGACGACCTGTTTGGCCGCGCGCGCTATCTGCTGGCGCGGCGAGGGAGTGCGTGATGATTGACGAAAAGGCCAATGAGCTCGGCCGCCTGATCGGCCAGACCCCGGAGTACCAGGCGCTGCGTCGGGCCGAAGGTTCGCTGCGTGAGGACACCGAAGCGCAGGGGCGGCTGGAGACTATCTCGCGGTTGACGCGTGACTTCGACCAGTTGATGGCCGACGGGCAGTCGCCGAGCGAGGTGCAGGCGCAGGAATACGAGGAGACGTTGCGCGAGTTCGAGCTCTCGCCGGTGGGTCAGGCGTACCTCGTGGCCCGCGCCAACGTCGACAAGCTGATGCAGCGCGTGAACCAGGCGATCGGCCAGGGGATCGAGCGCGGCGCCACGAGCAGCATCATCACGCTCTGATGTCCAGCGGCTGCTTCATCGTCCTCGAGGGTCCGGAGGGGGCAGGGAAGACCACGCTGGCCGCCGCCCTCGTGGCACGGATGCGCCGCGACGGTCTCGAGGTCGTGAGCATCCGGGAGCCTGGGGGGACGCCGGTCGCCGAGGCGCTCCGGGGGGAGTTGCTTGATCGCGACCGCGCGTGGACCCCCGAGGCCGAATTGCTGTACATGGTCACAGCGCGTGCCGATCTGGTCACCCATGTCATCCGACCGGCGCTGGCGGTGGGCACGGTGGTGCTGTCGGACCGCTACGACCTCTCGACGATGGCGTATCAGGGCGCTGGCCGCGGGCTGCCGATGGATCAGGTGCGCTGGGTCAACGGTGCGGCGACGGGCGGACTGGTGCCCGACGTGACGCTGGTGCTCGATCTCGATCCCGCGGTCGGCCGGGCGCGGCAAGCGGCCGCCGGGAAGGGCGCCGATCGACTGGAGCGCGAATCGGCCGAGTTCCACGATCGGGTGGCGGCCGCCTACATAGCGGCGACCGGCAGTGGGGTGCATCATCTTGATGCCGGGGCGTCTCCCGAGGCAGTGCTGGAATCGGCGTGGCGACTGCTCGCCGCGGTGCGTCCCGACACCTTTCGGGGCGACGCGGCGTAGTCAGCAAAGGCTGTTCAACGGAGGCAGGATGCGGAATCGCTTGGGTCTGACAGCAGTCGTGGCGGCGGTCTCCTTCTTCAGCGGCGGGTGGCTGATGCAAGGCGCGACGGCGCGCCAAACGCCCGATGGGCCGAGGCTGCTGAGCGAGGTGCTCGATCACGTCGAGAAGTACTATGTCGACTCGCTGCCAGCGGATTCGATCTACTCCAAGGCAAGTCATGGCCTCGTCGAGCAGCTCGGCGACCCCTACTCTGCCCTGATGGAGCGCGAAGACTTCAAGCAGATCACCGAGATGACCACCGGTAACTACGGTGGCCTCGGCATGCAGATCGATGTGCGCGAGGGGTGGATCACTGTGGTCGCGCCGCTGCCCGAGACACCGGCGGAGCGCGCCGGCATCGAGGCGGGGGACCAGATCGTCGAAGTGAACGGCAAGGTGACCCGCGACCTGAACCAGGACGACGCGGTCAAGACGCTGCGCGGGGCACCCGGGACCCGCGTCGACATCAAGATCCGCCGCCCGGGCATTCCACAGCCGATGCCGTTCGCCCTCACCCGCGAGACGATCCACTACCGCTCGGTGCAGCCGGGGATCCTCTTCGACGGCGG
>JBBQJU010000250.1:0-3712 GCA_038326215.1 Gemmatimonadales bacterium
GGGGCACCCTCCAGTGCATCCACCTCAAGCCCGCTATCGTCGGCGAGGGCGACGAGGCCGGACCGAGCCGCAAACCATTCCGCCTTCGCCGCTGCATTCTCGGCGAAGGTGTGGGCAACTTCCAGAAGCTCTTCGTCGGGGTGCTCCGGCAGGCCGCACTCCTCCGGCGACCGCACCTCGACGCCCAAGGGCGCGAGCAAGGCCCGGAACTCGACCACCTTCCCCGCGTTCCGGGACGCGACCAGCAGCACCGTCACAGGCCGAGCGCGGTCCGCTGCAGGGCAAACAGTTCGTTGAGGCCACCTTGCGCCAGATCGAGCAGACGGTCAAGTGCCGCTCGATCGAAGGTGCCATTCTCACCAGTGCCCTGCACCTCCACGAAATCGTGCGGCGCCAGCATCACGACGTTGGCATCGACTTCGGCGTCGCGGTCCTCGAGGTAGGCCAGATCGAGGCGCTGCTCGCCCTCGACCGTACCGACCGAGACCGCAGCGACCAGGCGGCCGAATGCCGACGGCTGGCCCGTCTTCTCCGAGAGCCAGGTACAGGCATCGTAGAGGGCCACGCAGGCGCCAGTGATCGAGGCACAACGGGTGCCGCCGTCCGCCGTGAGCACATCGCAATCGACCTTGATGGTGTATTCGCCGAAGGCGAAGGTTCCCATCGCAGCACGCAGTGATCGCCCGATCAGGCGCTGGATCTCGTGTGTCCGGCCCCCCGGGCCATTCCGCTCCCGCGAAGTGCGCTCCGCAGTGGCTCGCGGCAGCATCGAATACTCCGCCGTGACCCACCCTTGCCCGCTGCCCTTCTTGAAGCCGGGCACACCGGTCTCGACCGACGCGGTGCAGTGCACGAGTGTGCCGCCCATCCGGACGAGGCAGGAGCCTTCGGCATACGGATTGGCGCGGCGCTCGAGGACAGTGGGACGAAGCTGGTTGGGCTGACGACCATCAGGGCGTGACACGAAGGCGCTCCACAAGGCGGGTAGTCGAACGATCAGGCAACAACGGAATGATCACCACGTCGCCACCGCGTGCGCGCACGAGGTCGGCACCGACGACGGTATCGGGGCGATAGTCCCCACCCTTCACCAGGACGTCTGGTTGCAGGGCGGCGATAAGTGAGGCGGGGGTGTCGTCATCGAAGAGGACGACGCAGTCGACGCAGGCGAGCGCGGCGAGGACGCGTGCGCGGTCCTGCTCGGCGACGATTGGTCGCTCGTGCCCCTTCGCGAGTCGGCGGACCGAGGCATCGGTGTTGACCCCCACAACGAGGGCGTCACCGAGCGCACGTGCGGATTCGAGAATATGGATGTGGCCCGTGTGGAGCAGGTCGAAGACACCGTTGGTGAAGACGACCCGCCCTGGCGAGTCCCGCCGCCACTCTTCAGCGTCGTCTTGCACGCGCACTTTGGTGGCGGTGTCGGCCCCCGAGCTCAGGGTTCGCCCCCAGCGATCTTCGGCGCGAACTTGTAGACTTTCTCCCCATACAGCGGGAGCGTCACGCGTTCCGTGTACTTCACCGAGATCACGACGCCGCCAGGCGGCTCGAGGCGAGTCACCGTGATGCGCTTGGCCTCGGGCGGCAAGCCGAGCGTGTCGGCCACAGCGCGAAGATGGGTGAGGATCGCCGCGTCGGTGAGCGTCCCACTGAAGCGCGCCGAGCTGGTCATCTCATCGCGGAACTGCTCATAGCGAAACCAGGGGCGACCGAGCGCGATGCCTACGTAGACCGCCGCGCCGATGAGCAGCAGACTGACCAGACAGCCGGCACTACTGGTACCCCGCCGCCCGCCTACCACTGGGACTGCGCCTTGTCGACGATCGCGGTCACCAGGAACTCCAGCGCCTTGCGCCGTCCGTCGGCTTCGCGACCCGGCTCGTAGTCGCCCCGGGCACTGAGCCCACGGTCCTGAAAGATCATGCGCCCGTCCTTGTTGGCGACCATCTCGATCGCGATGGTGACGGAAAGCTGACGCCTTGTGACCTGCACACTGCCGCCGGTCCCGCTCCCGGCGAACGACGTCGGTTCGTCCGGCTCGTAGCGCGTGATCCGTCCGCGCACGACGATGTCCGCCTTGGCCTCGGTGGCGGTGCGGAGTCCGAGGCGCCGCTCCACGGCTTCGCGGACCGCGACGTTGACCTGCTGGCCCAGGGTCGCGTCCGACGTCTCGTTGTCGAAGGGCAGCACCGCCACGGTCTTGATGTCCGCGGGCAGGCCGCCGCCAGAGCGGAAGCCGAAGCTACAACCACCGACGAGGAGTGTCAGCCCGAGGAGGCTAGAGCGAATCGCGCGGTGCATCCCATAGCTCCGCCGGGAACGACCCCGGCTTGGTCACCCGCGTGAAAGTCAGGTCGAG
Organism: Gemmatimonadales bacterium; assembly: GCA_038326215.1. GTDB lineage: Bacteria > Gemmatimonadota > Gemmatimonadetes > Gemmatimonadales > GWC2-71-9 > Palsa-1233. The sequence continues at coordinate 2,360 of JBBQJU010000250.1, forward strand.
TCGCGCTGGCCCACTGGGGACGTCCAGGCGCGACTTGAGGAGCACGCCATCGGGGCCAAAGGTCGTGGTCACGATGCCGATACGCTTGCCGGCCTGACGCACTTCGGCCATCAGGCGGAGGCCGTCGCGACTGCGCAGATAGTCCACAGTATCGGACCCAGCGATGTAGCGCCAAGCGGTGACCTTCTCATCCTGCCGGCCACGAAGCTCGCCTCCCCCCGCGGGTGGACGCGCCCGGCCGAGCATGGCCCAGAGCAATGGGTAGCTCGGCACCAGCTTGTCGACCTGATCCTTGGGCTGCACCCAACGCGCGGAGTCCCCGATCACCACCGCGGCCCCACGCCCTGCGCCGAGCGGGCCGCGGAAGTCGAACCGCAGGGAGTCCAGCCCCGCGACTGAGGCGCTTCCCTGCCCCTTGGCGGCGGCGGAACGCTTGTCGGTGAAGACAAAGCGGAAACGGATCTCCTGATTGCCACCAGGCTGGGTTTCGGCCGCCCAACGGCGGACCTCAGCATCAGAGACCGCGGTCAGCCCGGCGGGGGCCAGTGCGCCCGGGGTACCGCTACAGGCGGCCAGCAGGAGGACAGGGAGGCATCGGAGTCGTCGCATTGCCCGCAAGTTCACCCCGGAGCGGGAGGGACTCAACCCTCCCTCACCGGTGGATGCTCCGGATGAGGTCGCCCTGGGTGACCCGGAGGAGTGCGGAGTAGCTCCCCATGATCCGGCCGAAGATGGTATATCGGCCATCGAGATGCGGCTGCGGGGAGACATTGATGAACCATTGGCTGCCCCCGGTATCGGGGCCGGAGAGCGCCATCCCGGCCATCGGGATGTCGTACCGGCGCCGGTTGATTTCGTCGCGAATGGCCCACCCCGGCCCACCGCTCCCCGTCCCACTCCGGTCGCCATCCTGAATCACGAAGTTGGGGACGACCCGATGCCAGCGATTGCCATCGAACCACCGGCGGTCCACCAAGCGGAGGAAATTGGCGACCGTGAGCGGCGCCTCGCGCCCGAGGAGTTCGAGGTCGATCGTGCCGCGTCCGTCGAGCTCGACGGTCACGTGGGTGTTCTCCTTGGCCAGGACGAGTGTCCGGACGATCACCCGGTAGTCCTCCATGCCTCGCCCGGTCGCCACTGGCCACGCCGGCCCCCAGCGTTCCGCCAGTGCCGGCCAGCTGCGCGCCGCCGTGCGGCGGAGGAGCATCTCGGCAGGCGGGGTGAAGAAGTCTCGCCGGGCTGGGTCGCCAAGCTGCTGCAGGATGTCGGGGACGCGACGTGCCAGCCCTGCCATCGTGGTGAGCACCGCTTGCTGCGCGTCGCGTTCCACATCGGCAGCGCCGAGACGCCACG
>JBBQJU010000251.1:0-3698 GCA_038326215.1 Gemmatimonadales bacterium
TCACCGACACCAGCGCCGACCTCGGCGAGAAGGGGCCATATCGCCCCGACGAGGCGCGGGTGGCAACGGAATTCCATGCGAAACACTTCGTCTCGCTGCTCGAGGCCGTGAATCAGGCAGCACTCCCAGGAGACCGCGCCATTGTTGCCCCGTTTGATACGGAGCTCTTCGGTCACTGGTGGTTCGAGGGCGTCGATTTTCTGGAGGATCTCTTCACGGAGCTGAGCCGGGGCACCCGTGTCCGAGCGCAGGCCGCCGGTGCGATGCTCGACGAATCACCCCCGAACACCACCATTCGACTCGGGGCCGGCTCGTGGGGCGCCAACGGCGATTTCTCGATGTGGATCGGCCAGGCGACCAACTGGACCTGGGAACTGCTCTGGCCCCTCGAGGAGCGCTTCTGGAATGCGGCCCCGCAGGCGCTGGACGAGCCCGGCCTCTGGCCCGTGCTCGAGCAGGCCGCCCGTGAACTGCTGCTGGCGCAGTCCTCCGACTGGCAGTTCATCATCTCCACCGGCGCGGCGGGCGACTACGCGACGAAGCGATTCGTTGAGCACTGCCAGGCGCTTGCCGCGTTGCTCCCGGTGCTCGAGGAGCCGTCCCGCGATCGGCGTGAAGCGCTGGCACTCGCCGCCGAGCTCGCGGTGATCGATGGGCCCTTCTCCGACCTGATCGGCGCGATCGCGGCCGCTTCGGACGTCGTCGAGCCATGACCGTTCGGCAGCGCGACGTCGTGGTGCACGGCCACTTCTATCAGCCCCCCCGCGAGGAGCCCTGGCTCGAACTCGTTCGGCGTGAGCGCAGTGCCACCCCCGACCACGACTGGAACGAGCGCATCAACCGCGAATGCTACGCGCCACTCGCGGCCGCGCGCGTGCTCACTGCCCAGGGGCAGCTGCGGCGGACCGTGAATGCCTACGCCTGGTGCTCCTTCGACGTGGGCCCGACGCTGTTCCGCTGGTTCGACTGGCATGCCCCGGACGTTGGCGCAGCCATCGTCGACGGCGACCGGGCATCACTCGCCCGCCTCGGTGTTGGCAACGCGATCGCCCAGCCGTACCATCACATCATCCTCCCGCTTGCCTCGCGGCGCGACAAGGTCACCGAGGTCCGCTGGGGGATCCGTGACTTCCGCCGCCGCTTCGGCCGCGACCCGGAAGGGATGTGGCTGCCGGAAACCGCCGTCGATGGTGAGACGCTCGAGGTGATGGCACAGGAAGGCATCCGCTTCACAGTGCTCTCGCCGCACCAGGTCACCTCCCCGCCGCCCCATGGCCGGCCTGGGCGCTGGCGGAGCGGTGCGCACGAGCTGGCCATCTTCTGCTACGACGGCGCGCTCGCGCACGACATCGCCTTCAGCGACGTCCTCCGCGACACGACCGGTTGGCACGCCCGCATCGCCACGATGCCGATGGCGGATGACGGCCCGACCATCACCTCGGTCGCGACCGACGGCGAGACGTTCGGGCACCATCATCACGGTGGCGACCTCGCGCTCGCGGCCTTGATTGACCAGGTCGACCAGGACGCAACCACCCGGCTGACCAACTTCGGCGCGCTGCTCGCCGCGTACCCGCCGACACAGGATCTGGTGCTCGTCGAGCGCACCGCCTGGAGCTGCCCGCACTCGCTGGGGCGGTGGCAGGGCGACTGTGGCTGTCGGATGGATGGCACGACGTCGCAGGCATGGCGCACCCCGCTCCGGGTCGGTCTGCAGCGGCTCGCCGAGACGATCCACGCGACTGTGGACGCGGAATGGCCCGTCGGCAGTGGCGATCCGTGGACGATGCGCGACCTCGCCGGCCCGGAGCTCGACGGGGCCGGCGTGCTGCCGAGCGAGGCGCGGAGGCTGCTGGAGGCCGAGCGCCATGCGCTGGCGATGTTCACGTCGTGCGGCTGGTTCTTCGATGACATCGCGCGGATCGAGCCGCCGATCGTCCTTCGCCATGCGGCGCGTGCGATTGAGTGGCTCCCTGCCGCCGCGCAGCACGCCGCCGAGGCGGCCCTGCTCGAGACACTGGGTCGCGCGCAGAGCAACGACCCCACCAAGGGTGACGGCATCACCATCTGGCAGCGCGACGTGCAGGGTGACGCGCACGGACCGGCACGGCTTGCCGCCGGGATCGCCGCGCTCCGCGATGTGACGCCGGATGCCCTGGAGGATCTTGTCCTGCCGGTGCATACCTTCCGTCTCGACGGCGACGACATCGTGATCCAGCAGGTCCGCACGGGGGAGGAACTCCGCTGGCGTGCCGAGTCGGTGATTCCCGGTGTGGTCCCAGTCCGGGTGCATGTCCGTCGCGTCGATGCGCCGGAGCTGCCGGCAGCGGTGGTGCCGATGGCCTGCATGCCCCGACCCGTCCGGGCCCTCCTGGCACAGGCTGCACATCCGATGGTGTTCGACGCGACGCTGGGCCCCGCGGCGCGTGATGCGCTCGCCGATGGCTTGCTGCCGCTCCCTGGTGCGCTGGCGGCCGCGCTTCACGGCGCCTGGGAGTTGGTGGCGCGCGATGGACTCGATGACGCGGGTGTGGTCGTGCACGGGGTGCTCGACCTCTTCGATCTCGCCGAAGTCGAGTTGCCAGAGCCTGCACGGATTACCGCCTTCGAGGCGCTCGCCCCGCTCCCGCCGTCACCGGCGCGCGAGACGCTGGCCGCGCGCTTGCTGCTCGCGATCTAGCGGGTCATCCGGAGGTCGGCTGCGCCGCGCGCGGCGTTGCCCCCAGCGACAAGAGCGACCCCACCACCACGACCGTCACCGCCCCCACCACATTGTGCCAGAGGAACGACACCTCCGGCATCCCGAACGAGACCGCCCCCACGGCGCCCATCCCGGCGAGCAAGGCGACGAAGGCCGCGGTGCCACTGGTGCGCGGCAGCATCGCCAGCATGAAGACGCCGAGGATCGAACCGTAGAAGAAGGAGCCGAAGCGGTTCACCACCTCGATCAGCGAACCGAGATTGGCCGCATAGGTGGCCACCACGCAGGCGAAGAGCCCCCAGAGCCCGGTCGAGAGTTTCGAGACGCGCAGCAATTCCGCCTCGCTCCCGTCGGGCCGCCACCACCGCCGATAGAAGTCGATCACCGTCGCGGTCGAGAGGGAATTCAGCTCGGCGGCGATGCTCGACATGGCCGCCGCAAACACCCCCGCAATGAAGATCCCCGCGAGGCCGATCGGCAGCCAGTGGAGCACGAAGTACGGAATGATGTAGTTGACGTCCTTCGACGGCTCCCCGGTCACGGTCGTGACCAATGCCAACGCCTCGCTGCGGATCGCGTTGACCTTCGCCTCCGACGCCACGAAGGCAGCCCGGTCGGGCAGGGTGCGATCGGCGCCGACGGCGTGATCGCCAGCGATGGCACCTTGGGCATCGGTGCGGCGCGCGTTCGACGCGTCGACGTAGCGCTGCTGGAGCGCCTGATATTCGGCTGGCCGAGCCGCCTGGACCTGCCGTTCGGCGGCGGGATTCACCAGGAGCGGTGGCGTGTAGAAGAGGTTGAACACCCAGATCAAGATCCCGACGATGAGCACCAGCGCCTGCAGCGGAATCTTCCAGTAGGCACTCATCAGCAGCGACGTCCGCGCGTCATCCACGGACTTGGCCGTCAGGTATCGTTGCACCTGCGATTGATCGGTGCCAAAGTACGAGAGCATCAGGAAGGTGCCGCCGAGGATGCCGGACCAGAAGGTGTAGGT
>JBBQJU010000252.1:0-3680 GCA_038326215.1 Gemmatimonadales bacterium
CGACCTTGAAAGTCCAGCGCCGCGCTCACGCGGTCCAGGGCGTGCGCCATGGCACGACTGCCGTTCGGGGCCACCGCCTGGGTGATCGCCAGCCCGCGACGGAACTGGGTTTCGGCCAACTCGAACTCCCCGAGGGCGAGGTAGGTTCCCCCGATGATCTCGCGGATCTCGCGTTCAAGTTCGGGACGGTCCTTCAGCCCGTCGGCGCGAAGTACCGCGGAATCCAGCACGGTCCGCACTCGCACATCTTTGCCGAACGAGGCGGGATTCGCGGCACCGAGCATCATCGTCAGGAACGACTTCACCGCGACGACCCGCTCACGCTCACGAATCGCTTCACGCGCCTTGACCGTGGTGGCAACCACCCCGGCAAGGAGGAAACTGCCTGCAAGCGTGATGGCTGCGGCCTCTACTCGCCGCCGCCGGACCAACTTCCCGAACCGGTAGCGCAGGGAGTCAGGCGCAGCAAGCACCGGGCGGCCGTCGAGGAATCGCTGCACATCGGCCGCAAGCTCATCCACGGAGGTATATCGACGTTCCGGTTCCTTCCGAAGGGCCTTGAGGATGACGGCATCAAGGTCGCCCGCGATGTGGGCGCGCGCCGCGCTCGGGCGCATCGGTACCTCGGCGGTCACAATCCGCTCGACCTCTTCGGCCGACTTCCCCGCGAGATCGAACGGCCGCACCCCAGTCAGCAATTCGTGAAGCACGACACCAAGCGAGTAGACATCCGAACGCGTGCCAACCGGCAATCCGAGCACCTGTTCGGGCGAGGCATAGTCAGGGGTATAGGAGCGAGCACCGACTTGGGTGACGGTGCTGGCATCGGTCTGCGCAGCAGGGAGGAGCTTTGCGATGCCGAAATCCAGCAACTTTACTCTGCCCTCGTCGGTCACCAAAATATTCGCGGGCTTGAGGTCGCGGTGTACCACCAGGCTCTGGTGAGCATACTGGACCGCGGCACAGACCTGCTGAAACAGACCGAGTCGAGCCGATATGGTGAGGGCACGCGCATCAGCCCACTGGGTGATCGGATTGCCCTCGAGATGCTCCATCACGAAGTACGGCTGGCCGCTGGCCGTGACCCCGCCGTCAAGCAAGACGCCGATGTTCGGGTGATGCAGGGAAGCCAGAATCTGGCGTTCCTCGCGGAATCGACGAAACGCAGCCTCCCCGGCCGCGTGCTCGCGAATGACCTTGATGGCGACCCGCGTGCGGAACTGGTCGTCGGCACGAACCGCCTCGTAGACGGTGCCCATCCCGCCCTCGCCGATCCGCCGTTCGACCAGATAGTTGCCGATGCGTTCACCGATCCACGGGTCACGTGCAGGATCCATGGCGCGGAGGGCCGCTTCACGCAGCGGGCTGACGAGCGCCTCGCCGGTCTGGTCATGGGCGGCCAGTAGTGCGCGTACGCGGGTTGCAAGGTCGGCATCGCGGGTAGCGATGTCATGGAGGTAGGCTTCGCGCGCAGCTGGTGGGGCATCGAGCGCCCCCTCGAAGCAGGCCTGCATGGCGGCCAGTCGGGCCGGCGTGAGGGAGGACTCGCTCATGGCGCCCCCGGGTCGATGGTGAGCGCATCCAGCAGGAAGGCGCGCGCGAACGTCCAGTCACGCTTGACGCTACTTGGGGAGATGCCGAGGATATCCGCCACCTCGTCGTTCTCCAGTCCGCCAAAGAATCGCATCTCCACCACCTTGGCTTGGCGTGGCGCCAGCGCATCGAGCCGTTGCAATGCCTCATCGAGGGCGATCAGGTCGAGCGAGTCGGGCTGCTCTCCGCCGATCGCTTCGTCCAGCGTCACCCGCAGGCCATGATCCCGTTTCTGGCTCAGGCGCTGGCGGGCATGATCGATGAGAATTCGCCGGATGGTCTGGGCTGCCATGGCGTAGAAATGGTTGCGGTTTTGCCAGGTCACGTGGCGCTGGCCCATCAGCCGGACAAACGCCTCGTCGACCAGCTCCGTGGGCTGCAGGGTGTGCCCCTCGGACTCACGCCGCATCGCCGATTCCGCAAGGCGGTGCAGTTCGCCAAAGACTCGCCGCGCGACCTTGTCGGCCGCACCGGGAAGCCCCTGCCGCATCTCGTCGAGGAGTGCGGTGATGTCCTGTTGGATTGGCTCGGCCATGGTCTTTCCAATATACGCTTCCGCGAGGGCTACTTCACGCCGCCAACCTCCGCCCGCGCGAGTGCTACCAGCGTCCAGTTGGGCGGGCGAAAGCCGCGGTGCGGTCGACGACGGCGCGATGTCAGGCGGTGGGGCAGGGATCGCTCGCAGGAGAAAGCTGCCGAGCGAATCGACTCGTCCACGAGAAACCGCTCCGATTCATCCGGCAACCGGTAGCACCCGTCCGAGATCCACTCGACGCGATCCTCCATCCCAATGGCCGAGGCCAACCGGCAGAAGAACAGCCCTCCTGGGGCGAGCCCACGCCAGCTGCCGTGCAGCATCCGCCGAAGGGAAGGTCATTTGCTCGATTGACTCGGTACGGCAATGGTCCAAGGCGATGGTGGGCGCCAGTCGCGTGGCCAGCGCCCGTACCTCGGCAATCGCGTCCGGATCGGTATCGCGCCCATGGACATCGAAACCCTGCCTGAGGAAATAGTGCAGGTTGCTCCCGCGACCACATCCTGCGTCAAGAATCCTCATCCCCGGCACGATCCGGCCGCGCAGAATCTGGTCGAAGTGATAGATGTCGATTGGACCACACAGGTCGAGCAGATCAGGCATGGCGTGCACCAGGGATGCGAGGGTCCGCCTCGAGTGGCATGTATGAGGATCCACGCGACCGACGGAGCGCCATTGCCGCTATGCTTCAGCCGGGCGTCGTGCCGGAACACGCGCGTGACGCCAACTTCCCTGACCCGGAGCCTGCATGAGTGACGGCATGATCGTGGTGGTGGTCTGGTCGGCGGTAGCTCTGCATCTGATCGTTGCCGTCCTCACATGGCGCGGTCACCGCACCGTGACCCTCGTGCCCTGGGTGAATCTTGCCGTCGGGGTCGCAGTGCTCGTCTACTGGGTACAGGAGTGGTACGGCTACCTGACTCGCGGCATCCAGTGGTATGTCACCGACCAACTCGTGCCACTCTACGCGATCGTTATCGTGCTCCTGTCTGTGGCGGCACTCGCCGGCCGCGCCCCCAGCACGACGCCGCACCGAGTCATCTTGGGCATCGATGGTCTCGTGTTGCTCGGCTTCGCGCTCTTCTTTTCGTTCTTGAAGTTTGACCGCATGATCTGAAACCACAGGGGGATTCCTGCGGCGTCAATCTCGCGACGCTAGTTCCCCCAGACGCGCACGCGATAGCGGAGCTCCAACTTCGACGTCAACGGCGCGAGCGGGGTCGTGCCGTACGGCGGATCCACGGTGTGGGGCCGATACCATTCGCTCCAATCCGCGTTTGGGTCCGGAGTACGCGGGATCGGCGGCATGAACGACTCGACTTGTGCGTCTCCGACGCGCACCACAATCACCCGATTGGCGGCGCGATAGAGTGCTCCCTGGACGACGGGGATGATCGTGTACACTCCTTCAATGCGCCGCGACGACCAGTTTACACTGCCTTCAGGTCGGGTTTTGGCCGTCTGCACCTCGACATTGAGCCACGTTTCCGGGCTCGTCAGGGGAATCTCCGGCGTGCTGACACGAAATTCCATCTCCAGATCGGCCTGCGCG
>JBBQJU010000253.1:0-3639 GCA_038326215.1 Gemmatimonadales bacterium
AGCTGCCCGACCATCATCGAGACCTCCTCGCGCAAGAAGGCGGCGGGTGAGGAAGTCGCCATCGGCGATGTCTGCTTCATGCGCGACGGCGTCTTCGCCATGGAACTGGGTGGCCCGGAGGTCGGACGCGGCTGCGGTGGGCGCGGCATCATCCATGGCTTCGAGCTCCTCGAAAAGCTCGGCTTCCATGATTGGGGCTTCGACTTCGTGCTGCTCGACTTCCTCGGCGACGTGGTTTGCGGCGGCTTCGGCCTGCCGATCGCCCGCGACATGTGCCAGAAGGTCATCGTGGTCGGCTCCAACGATCTCCAGTCGCTCTATGTCGCGAACAACGTCTGCTCGGCGGTGGAATATTTCCGCAAGCTGGGTGGCAACGTCGGCGTCGCCGGCCTGGTGATCAACAAGGACGACGGCACCGGCGAGGCGCAGGCCTTTGCGGATGCCGCGGGCATTCCTGTGCTCGCCGCGATTCCGGCAAACGAGGACATCCGCCGCAAGAGCGCGAACTACGAAATCGTCGGCCAGCCTGGCTCGCCGTGGGCCTCGCTCTTCGAGGCGCTTGGTGCCGCGGTGGCCGACGCGCCGCCACTCCGGCCCACGCCGCTCACGCCCGACGGATTGCTGGGGCTGTTCAGCAGTGAGACCACCGGTCGCGATGTGGCGCTCAAGCCCGCGACGATGGCCGATATGCGTGGCGTCGAACATATCGATGTCCCGTCCCTTGAAGTCGTCTACGACACCGTCTGAGAGGCCTGTGACCGCTCGCTCGCTTCCGATTGCCGACTCACTGGCGCCCGCGGCTTCTGCCGTGGCGTCGGGGTGCCATGGCGGGAAGGAGACGCTGCATGCGGCGGCGCGCGCGGCGGGGAAGGGCGACATGCTCGACGCGCTGGCGCGCGACTATCCGATGGGTCCCCATGACCAGCCGCAGTCGATGTGCCCCGCCTTCGGGTCGCTGCGCGTCGGACTGCGGATGCGTCGCACTGCGACGATCCTGTCGGGCTCGGCCTGTTGTGTGTATGGACTCACCTTCACCTCGCACTTCTACGGCGCGCGCCGCACGGTGGGCTACGTGCCGTTCAGCTCCGAGACGCTGGTGACGGGGCAGCTCTTCGAGGATATCCGCAAGGCGGTCTTCGAACTGGCCGACCCGGAGCACTACGATGCGGTGATCATCACCAACCTCTGCGTGCCGACGGCTTCCGGCGTGCCGCTCGATCTGCTCCCCGATCAGATCGAAGGGGTGCGCATCATCGGCATCGACGTGCCGGGATTCGGCGTGCCGACGCATGCCGAGGCGAAGGACGTGCTCGCCGGGGCGATGCTGAAGGTGGCCCGCCTGGAAGCGGCGCAGGGTCCGGTCGCCCGCCCGAAGAACGCCGTGACCGATCGTCCGACCGTCACGCTGCTGGGCGAGCTCTTCCCGGTGGATCCCATGGGGATCGGTGCGCTGCTCGCCCCGATGGGGCTGGCCGTCGGACCGACGGTGCCCTGCCGCGAGTGGCGCGAGCAGTATGCCGCGCTCGCCTCGCCGGTGGTCGCCGCGCTGCATCCGTTCTACACCGCCGCCGTCCGCGAATTCGAGGCGGCCGGCCGCACGATCGTTCCGTCCGGGCCGGTCGGCGTTGACGGCACCGCGGCGTGGCTTGAGGCGATCGGCGCGGCGTTCGGCATTTCCGCCGCCGATATCGCGTCGGCCAAGCAGGCCGCACTCCCGGCCATCGAAGCGACGGTCGCCAAGCATCGGATCGCCGGCCGCGTGACCGTCAGCGGCTATGAAGGGAGCGAGTTGCTGGTGGCGCGGTTGCTGATCGAGGCGGGCGCCGAGGTGCCGTATGTCGGCACGGCCTGTCCGCGGACGCAGTGGAGTGCGCCGGACAAGGAATGGCTCGAGGCTCGGGGCACCGTGGTGCAGTATCGTGCGTCGCTCGAGCAGGACCTCAATGCGGTGCGTGCCTTCGAACCGGACCTCGCCATCGGCACGACGCCCGTGGTGCAGGCGGCCAAGGAGCGCGGGACGCCGGCGGTCTACTTCACCAACCTCATCTCCGCGCGGCCGCTCTTCGGAGCGCCTGGCGCAGGATCGTTGGCTGCAACCGTGAACGGGGCGATTCGCGGGGCGGAACGGCTGAACAAGATGCGCACCTTCTTCGCTGGGGTCGGCGAGGGGCATGCGACGGGCTACGGTCACCGCGAGGTGCCGGTCGCGCGTCCGGTCACGAGCTGGCGTCCGAAGAAGTCCGCCAAGACGGATGGCACCATGACCGACATCGGGGGGGCGTGAGCATGCTCGTCCTCGATCACGATCGTGCCGGCGGATATTGGGGGGCGGTCTACGCCTTCGCCGCAATCCGCGGGCTGCAGGTGGTCATCGACGGACCGGTCGGGTGCGAGAATCTGCCCGTGACGTCGGTGCTCCATTACACCGATGCGCTGCCGCCGCACGAGCTGCCAATCGTCGTGACGGGCCTCTCCGAAGACGATCTGGCGCGCAACGGGACCGAGGCGGCGATGCGCCGCTCGCATGGCACGATGGATCCGAACCGTCCCGCCGTCGTGGTGACCGGCAGCATCGCCGAGATGATCGGCGGGGGCGTGACGCCCGAGGGCTCGGGGTTGCTGCGCTTCCTCCCGCGCACGATCGATGAAGATCAGTGGCAGAGCGCCGACCGCGCGATCAATTGGCTCTGGACCGAGTTCGGAGCCAAGCGTGCCCGCAAGAAGGCGGCACCGCGCGCGGAAGGGCAGAAGCCGAAGGTCAACATCATCGGCCCGATCTACGGCACCTTCAACATGCCGAGCGATCTTGCCGAGATGCGCCGCCTGATTGAAGGGATCGGCTGCGAGGTGAACCTCGTCTTCCCGCTCGGTACCCACCTGGACGACATCGTCAAGCTCGCCGACGCCGACGTCAACGTGGTGATGTACCGCGAGTTTGGCCGGAAGCTGTGTGAGACCCTCGGCAAGCCCTACCTGCAGGCACCGATCGGCATGGAGAGCACCACGCGATTCCTCGAGTCGCTGGGCCACCACGCGGGGGTCGATCCGCAGCCGTTCATCGCGCAGGAAAAGCACGTCACCCTGAAGCCGATCTGGGATCTGTGGCGCAGCGTGACGCAGGACTTCTTCCAGAGCGCGCCCTTCGGCGTGGTCGCCAACGAGACCTACACTCGTGGCATCCGCGCCTTCCTCGAGGAGGAGCTTGGGATGCCGTGCGCGTTCGCGGTGCCGCGGCTGCCGGGGAAGAAGACTGACAACGCTGCGATCCGTCAGGTGATCCAGAAGGCGCCGCCGCTGGTCTGCTTCGGGAGCTACAACGAACGGATGTATCTCGCGGAAGTCGGGTCGAAGGCGTCCTATGTGCCGGCCTCGTTCCCGGGCGCGATTATCCGTCGGCACACCGGGACGCCGTTCATGGGCTACGCCGGGGCGACGTACCTGGTGCAGGAAGTCTGCAATGCGCTGTTCGACGCGCTCTTTCACATCCTGCCGCTGGGTACCGAACTCGATGCGGCGGCGCTCGCGACACCGACCCGGCATGCGCCGGCGACGATGCCCTGGGACGACGAGGCAACGGCCATGTTGCACGAGCTGGCCGAGGCGCAGCCGTTCCTGGTGCGGATCTCGGCGGCCAAGCGG
>JBBQJU010000254.1:0-3624 GCA_038326215.1 Gemmatimonadales bacterium
CCGGACGATCTCCGCGTGATGTTCTGCATCCCGGAGCCGGAGCATCAGCGCGTGGTGGTCGGGACGACGGACACCGAGACGGAGGAATCGCCCGATGCGCTCACGGTCGGCGCGGCGGACGTGGCGTACCTCATCCGCGCCGTCCAGCATCTCTTCCCCACCCTGGGCCTAACCGCCGCCGATATCCAGGACCGCTGGGCCGGCGTTCGGCCGCTGCTTCGGCAGCAGGGTGCGGCGAGCTCGCGGAGTCGGGAACACCTGATCCTGCGCGAAGGGAATGTGCTGACCATTGCCGGCGGCAAGCTGACAACCCACCGCGCCATGGGGGAGGAGGCGGTGGATCAGTTGGCGGTGGTGCTGGGGAGGGAGGTGCCGGCGTGTCAAACCGCCGCGGAGCCGTTATCAAACATCGATGGTCGATGATCGATGATCGATCATCGAGAGGAGTGGTGTCAGCGAATGCCGGTGGGTCGTCCCCCACCCTGAATATCTCCCCCTGTGCACCTCATCATCCGGAGTGGACCATGGCGATCTCGAAAGCGACCAAGAAGGCGGTGAGCAAGGCCGTGACGAAGGCGAAGAAAAATGTTGCCGACGCAGGAGCCTCGGCGAAGAAGTCGGTCACCAAGGCAGCGCAGAAGGTCTCCGACAAGGTGACCGGCAAGGAGGCGAAGGTCGCCAAGCGGAAGAAGGTGGCTGCGGCCGTACTCGGGGTCGCGGCGGTGGTGGCGGCTGGGGTGGGTGTGGCGAAGGCGCGGAAGAAGAAGTAGCATCTTGGGATGATGGCGACCCCGTCCCGCATCTCACGCTCGATCCGATGGATCTCCCTCGCGATGATCGTCTTCCTGCCGATCATCGCCACGGGTGTGTCCCAGCGGACGAGCGTGGCAAGTCGCCTGCAGACGTCGGTTGTGCAGGTGAGCGATTCCGGTACTGCCGCGCGAATGCTGTCCGACTATCTCCAGAGACGAAACCCTGTCGTCGACCTGCTCCTCCCTGAGGGGAGCGGGGGGACACACTACGTGGTGCAACTCCCTGATTCCGTGAGTGGCGTCGCGTATCAGGATGTCGCAGCGATCGCCATTGCCGTCGACGCGCTCAACGATGGTGAAACAGTGGAGCTGCACGAACGCGCCCACCTGTTCCAGGCCGCGAGCCCTCGCGCGGTCGGGCGGCTGATGGCGGCGCTGCCGGCGCCGCTCGAGACCGAGTACGCCGCAACCAACTCCGGGGAGCACTTCGCCGAGATGGCGGCGTCGGCGTGGTCGCTGATTCGCCCGATCGAGGGGTTCTGCCCGATTGGGGGACCGGCCGAGCAATTGGCGATGGCCGAGGAACGGGTTCCGGGGACATCGCTCTTTCTGCTCTGGTACCTGGATCAGCCGGCCCTCGCTGCCCATCCGGACCGCGCTGTCCTGCGGGCAGCGGCTGAAGCGGTGGCAACGCCATATCTGGCGCTCTGGCGTCCCCTGACGGCGGTGCTGCATCAGCAGCAGCAGGCGGCCGGGCACTTCACGCCGTGGCCGAGTCCTGATGTACACGCGACACTCGCCTTCGGCTACGAGCGGGATCGCGAATCAACGAGCCGTTTCCTGCGTTTGACCGCGCCGCTCCAGCTCCCGGCGATAGTCGTGGCGGGGTGGCTGGGGAAATAGGGCGGCGGTGCTCGCTTCCAGCCCTCCGATGGACGCTTGATGTTGCCACAAATGCCGCATGGCGTCCATCGGCATTCGCGACACGGCTCCTATCGCCCAGCACCGCGCATCGCCGTCATCCCCTCCGCCTTCCCGAATTCAAGTATCGCTGCATCGGCAGTGAGCAGCGTGAGTTGCCGTAGCTTGGCGGTGGCACCAGCCACCGGTCCGCCGGGTCGCCATGCATGGCCGTCAGCTTGGCGCCGAGGATCAGCGCGGACCGATCGAGTGGGAGCATCGTCACCCCTGGCGCCTGCAACGCACGGTCCAGCCACTCGTCCAACGGCAAACCGAGCGCATACCGTCCATTGGCCACCTTGAGCGCGATTTCCCAGCAGGAGATGTCACTGACGAACAGATTGCCGCGCTCTGCGGCGCGCTCGAGGAGCGGTGGAAGACTCCGATGCATCCGCCCCATCTCGCCAGCGAGCAGCCATACCCAGACATGGGTGTCGAGCAGAAACGCTTCTTCGCCATCGGCGCGTTCACGAAGACGCCGGGCCGGACTCCGACGCGTCACATCAGGTCCAGTGGGTCCGCGACCGCAGCCCACGCCGCATGGTCCGGGCCGATGACGTCACCCTGCTCGGTCACCGTCCCTCGCATGAAACCGAGCGGGCTCGCGGCAAATTCCTGCGTCGGGACCAGTTCAGCAACCGGCACCCCATGCTTGGTCACCACATAATGGACGCGACGGGTCGCGACGTCGTCCATCAGCTCGAGACAACGGGCCTTGAATTCGGTGGCGGAAAGATGGATAACGGTTGGCATTTCGGCTCCGGCATAATGACCAGTCAGATAATACTGGTCATTCGGGATTGGCACAACCGCGCTGCCCCAGCGCGCGACGCCGGGCGGCGAGCGGCCACGACAGCCCTCACGGCCGCTCTGCGTTATCTTCGACCGGTTCTCCCCTGCCTTCCCCAGACCCGTGAGCCCGACACGCCGTGACCGACGCCACCTTGGCCACCGACGCCGCCTGGAAGACCATCAATTCACTCCGCGTCCTGGCGATGGATGCCGTCCAGCAGGCCAACTCGGGGCACCCTGGGACCCCGATGGCACTGGCCCCGGTGGCCTACGTCCTCTACCGGCGGCACCTGAAGCACGCCCCCCATGCGCCGGACTGGGCCGACCGCGACCGCTTCGTCCTCTCCTGTGGCCACGCGTCGATGCTGCTCTACGGCGCATTGCACCTGAGCGGCTATGACCTCCCGCTCGACGAGATCAAGCGCTTCCGCCAGTGGGGCTCCAAGACCCCAGGGCACCCGGAGCGCGGCCACACGGTTGGCGTCGAGACCACGACCGGCCCCCTCGGGCAGGGGATCGGCAATGGCGTCGGGATGGCGATCGCCGAGCGGATGCTGCGTGAGCAGTACGGCCCGGAACTCTGCGATCACCGGACCTGGGTGCTCTGCTCCGATGGCGACCTGATGGAAGGCGTCGCGAGCGAGGCCGCGTCACTCGCCGGCCACCTCAAGCTCGACCGACTGACACTCATCTACGACGACAACAAGATCACCATCGACGGGCGCACGGATCTCTCCTTCTCGGAGGATGTCGGCGCCCGCTTCGCGGCCTACGGCTGGCATGTGCTCCACGTGCGCGATGGCAACGACCTCGACGACATCGACACGGCCCTCTCGCAGGCTGCAGCACATCAGGATGCGCCAACGCTCATCGTCCTGCGGACCATCATCGGCGACCCGGCACCGACCAAGCGTGACTCCTCGAAGGCGCACGGCGAGCCCCTCGGCGCCGACGAGATCACCCGCACCAAGGCACTGCTCGACTGGCCCACCGATCCATTCCATGTGGCACCCGAGGCCTATGCCGAGATGGCGCCGCTGACCACGCGGGGCCACGAGCTGGTGCAGGCCTGGGACGCACGGATGGCGGCGAGCCCCAAGGCGGCGGCGTACCGCGCGCA
>JBBQJU010000255.1:0-3614 GCA_038326215.1 Gemmatimonadales bacterium
CCCTGCCACCACCAGATCGGTCTTCTTGGAGACGCTGGAGGTCACCGTCCCTCCGGCCGCTTCAATCCGCGCCGTCGCCTCGCCTCGCGAGAGGGTCGGCAGCGCCCCGGTGAGGACCACCCGGAGGCCGGCGAGCGGGCGCGGGCCGTCAGTCCCCTCCGGTGCCTCCTGCAGCGCGACGCCGGCCGCTTGGAGGCGGTCGAGCAGCGCGGCGCTCGTCTCGTCGCTCAGGAAGGCCGCCACCGAACTCGCAATCGTCGGGCCGATACCGTCGATCGCTTCAAGGTGTGCCGCGTCGCCCGCCCGCAGCCCCGCGAGCGACCCGACCGCCCGGGCGATGCTCTTCGCGGCCGCCGTCCCGACGTGCCGGATCCCCAGCGCCACCAGCAAGGCGCGCAGCGGCCGCGCCTTTGACGCCGTGATCGCCTCGATCAGCGACGTCGCGGACTGGTCGGCAAAGCCCTCGAGTTGCAGGAGCGCCGTCGGGGTCAGGCCATACAGGTCAGCGGCATCGGTGATCAGGCCGGCTTCGAGCAATTGGCGGAGTCGTTCCGGACCGAGCCCGGTGATGTCCATCGCGCCGCGCGAGGCGAAGTGCACCAGCCCCTCATAGGCGCGGCCTGGGCAGCGGCTGTTCGGGCAATAACGATTGACCTCGCCCTCCGGCTTCACCAGCGCGGTATGGCAGATCGGGCAGTGCGTCGGCGCGACCCACGCGACCTCGGCGCCGGTCCGCTTGGAACGATCGGGCCCCAGCACCTTCGGGATCACCTCGCCCGAGCGGATCACTTCGACGATGTCGCCAATCCGCACATCACGCTGTGCGATGATCTCCTCGTTGTGGAGGGTCGCGCGTGACACGGTGACGCCGCCAACGCGCACCGGCTCGAGCACCGCGGTCGGCGCGAGTGCGCCGGTTCGCCCGATGTTCACCTCGATGGCGAGGAGTCGGGTGAAGGCGGACTCCGCCGGAAACTTCCGCGCGATCGCCCAGCGCGGCACGCGGCCACCCACCACGCCGAGTTCCTCCTGCAGCCGCAGCGCATCAATCTTGATGACCAGCCCATCGGCGTCGAACGGCAACGCGCGAATCCGCTCGCCCCAGTCCGCCACCGCCGCCTGCACGGCGGCCAGGTCGGGGTATACGCGCCACCCCGGTGCGACCGGGAAGCCCCACGTGGTCAACAGCTCCAGGGCCTCATGATGCGACGTCACCTGCCACCCCGCCGACAGCGGCACCACCTGGTAGCCGTAGAAGCGCAGCCGACGGCGCCGTGCCTCGGCAGGGTCGAGCTGGCGGAGCGCACCGGCGGCCGCGTTGCGAGGGTTTTGCAGCAGCTCCTGACCGGCGACCTCGCGCAGGCGGTTGACGGCCGCAAAGCCGCGACGATCGATGTAGACCTCGCCGCGCACTTCCATGCGTGCGGGCCAGCCGCTCCCCTGCAGTGTCAGCGGAATGTCGCTGATCGCCCGGACATTCCCGGTGATCTCCTCGCCTTCGCTGCCGTCGCCGCGCGTGACCCCGCGCACCAGCACGCCGTCCACATAGGTGAGCGAGAGCGCGGCACCATCAATCTTCACCTCAACCGCGATCGCCGCCGTCTGCACGCGCGAGTCGACTTTGGCAATCTTGTCGAACCATCCCGCCAGCTCCTCGTCGGAGAAGGCGTTGTCGAGCGAGAGCTTCGGGAGGGCGGGGCGCGCCTTGGGGAGGAAGGTCGCCACCTTACCGCCGACGCGTTGCGTCGGCGAGTCCGCCGTGGCCAGTGCCGGATACTCGGCCTCGAGCGCCTGCAACCGTCGGAAGAGGACGTCATACTCGGCGTCGCTGATCTCGGGGGCGTCGAGGTCGTAATAGGCGCGACTCGCCCGCTGCAACTCCTCGCGCAGGCGGGCGGCTTCGTCGGTGGGGCGCAGCGTCGTCACCGCGTCAGGTGCGTGGCAACCCGAGCCGCGAGCGCGAGGGCCTGCCGCTTGTAGCTCGCGTCCATCGGTTCGACGGGTGGCAACTGGGCGATCACGTCGAGTTGGGCCTTGGCCTCGCTCCACTTCCCGCGATCCGCGAACACCGCCGCCAGGTCGAGGCGGTGGTAGATCCACTGGGGGCGCAGGTCGACCGCGATGCGCAGCAACCGCTCCGCCTCGTCCCAGGACGCGTCGTTGAAGATCGCGGCGCCCATGAAGTTCTTGGCGAAGAATCGCTCCAGCGAGGAGAGTCGCTGGATCTCGGCATGCCAGCGCCCGAGGACGTGGTACGCCCCATCGTGCTTCGGGTCGAGTTCGATCGCTCGGAGCGCCTCGGCACGGATTTCGGCGGCCCGCTGAATCCGTTCCTTCTTGCTCTTGGTGAGCGAGGTCCGCCCCACGGCATTCGCCAGGATGAAATGGCCGTCGGCCCCATCGGGCTTCGCGGCGGTGGCCCGACGTGCGTAGCTTTCGGCCACGACGTACAGGGAATCCCGGGCCGGGTCTCGCCGCTCCTCCGGTACCTGCTTCCCGATGTCGAGCAGGACGGCCGCCAGGCGCCAGTTGGCCTCATAGGAGGCGGGCTCGGCCCGAACCGCCTCCTCGAGGTGGCGGCGAGCGGTCTGGAAGTCGTGCACCTCCATCGCGCGGGTGCCGAGCTCCAGCGCCTCCTGCGCCGCCGCGGTGGCGGGCAGGCTCAGCAGGAGGATGCTGGCGAGACGGGCGATGTGCGGAAATCCCTGCATGACTTGATTCCTCTCATGGCGGCATGGGGCCTGACGGCCCGAGGCAGAATGGTCGTTCCACGCCTGATCGAACGCAAGCGAGACGGTGGTGCGCTCACCGGGGACGAGTGGCGCGAGCTGATCGCCCACTACGCCACCGGGGCCGTGCCCGACTACCAGATGTCGGCGCTCGCCATGGCGGTGCTGTTTCGCGGCCTCACGCCGGACGAGCTCGATGCCCTGACCCAGGCGATGCTCAATTCCGGGGACCGACTCGCGCGCTCGGCCGACGGTCGCCCGCGCATCGACAAGCACTCCACCGGCGGGGTCGGGGACAAGACCTCGCTGATCCTCGCCCCGCTTCTGGCGGCGTGCGGCGTTGCGGTCCCGATGATGTCGGGGCGCGGGCTTGGGCACACCGGTGGTACCCTCGACAAGCTCGAAGCGATCCCCGGCTTCACGACCCGCATGCCGCTCCGCGATGCGGTGCGTCAGCTGGACGCGATCGGCGTGGTGATGTTCGGCCAGACCGAGGAGATCGTCCCCGCGGACCGTCGACTCTACGCCCTCCGCGATGTGAGCGGTACGGTGGAGTCGATCCCGCTGATCACGGCGAGCATCATGTCGAAGAAGCTCGCCGAGCAGCTCGACGGGCTGGTGCTCGACGTCAAAGTGGGCAGCGGAGCCTTCATGCCGAAGCTCGAGGACGCCCGGACGCTCGCGCGCACGATGGTCGGAGTGGGCGAGCAGGCCGGCTGCCGTACCGTGGCGCTGCTCACCGCCATGGACCGGCCCCTCGGCCGGACGGCCGGCAATGCGATCGAGGTGGTGGAATCCATCGAGGCCCTCCGCGGGGAGGGGAGCGGCGAGTTGATGGCGGTGACGCTGGCGCTCGGCGCGGAAATGCTGCTCGTGGCGGGGAAG
>JBBQJU010000256.1:0-3590 GCA_038326215.1 Gemmatimonadales bacterium
CTGGCCCGACCGGCTCGGGGAAGACGACCACGCTCTATGCCTGCATTCGCGAGGTCCAACGCGAAGGGATCAACATCATCACCGTCGAGGATCCGGTCGAATACCGGCTCGGCCGCAACATTGTGCAGGTCCAGACGAACGAGAAGCAGGGGCTGACCTTTGCCGCGGCGCTGCGCTCGATCCTCCGTCAGGACCCCGACGTGGTCCTGATCGGAGAGATCCGCGACCTCGAGACGGCACAGATCGCCGTGCAGGCCTCGCTGACCGGCCACCTTGTGCTCTCGACGCTCCATACCAACGACGCGCCCAACACGGTGACGCGGCTCGTCGACATGGGCCTCGAAGCCTTCAAGATCGGCGCTGCCCTCCGCGGGGTGATCGCCCAGCGGCTCATGCGGCAACTCTGCCCGGTCTGCCGTGCGCCGCAACCGATGGCCGAGCTCCCGGCGCGCATGCTCCCCTACGTGCCCGAGGGTGCCGAGCTGTTCAAAGCCGTCGGCTGCGGACAGTGCACCCAGACCGGTTATCGCGGTCGCTTCTCGATCGTCGAGTTGCTGGAGATGACGCCGGATCTCGAACGTCTGGTGGGCTCGAATGCGACGGCCCATGGGATCGCCGAGCTGGCGCGTGCGCAGGGGATGCTGTCGCTCTTCGATTGCGGGCTGCGGCATGTGCTTGATGGTCACAGCTCCATCGACGAATTGCTCCGCGTCACCGATATCCCGAGTCACGGCGCCACCACGGCGCGGGGTGGCGCGGAGCTGCTGGCGGTGGCCGCTGCGCCCCCGTCCCTGCCGCCACCGGCGGTCGCGCCGCCGATCGTGTCCTCGCCGCGGAGCGATGCGTTTCTCGACGATCTCGAGTTGGTCGACGAGCCGCCCAGCGGGGCAGCGGCAGTCGCTCCGGCGGTGGCCCGCGCCACCATTCTGCTGGTCGAGGACGAGGACACCCTCCGCCGTGTGATGCGGGACCTTCTGGAGCAGGAGGGGTATCGAATTTGTGAGGCACGCGATGGGGCCGAGGCGCTCGAGCAGGTGGATCGCCACAACCCCGATCTGGTGCTGCTTGACCTGAACCTTCCGAACGTGGATGGCTATACCGTGCTCGCCCAGCTGCGCTCCCGCCCTGCCACCATGGACCTCCCGGTCGTGGTGCTCTCCGCGCGAGGTGACGAGGACAACGAGGTCCGCGTGCTGCAGCTCGGCGCGACGGACTTCCTGACCAAGCCGTTTCGGCCTCGGGCCCTCGCGGCGCGCCTCGAGGCGACCCTCGGTCGCCGCCAACCGTGACCACCATCTCGACGACGCGCCCCGACGCGCTGGAGGCGCTTCGCCTCATCAAGGCGAGCGTCCGCGCGCAGGGGGCCTACACGTTGGCGGCGCCGGTCGCGCGGCACAAGATCAACCAGAACGAGGCACCCGCCGATCTGGACGCCGATCTCAAGACCGCGATTCTCGAGCGTGCTCGCGCCCGACCCTGGCACCGCTACCCGGAGTTCACGCCGCGCTCGCTGCTCGACCGTCTTGCCGCCCACTATGACTGGGACCCTGATGGGCTGCTGGTCGGCAATGGGTCGAACGAACTGATCCAGGCAACGCTCGCCGTCACCCTTGATCGCGACGATGTCATCGTGGCCCCCGCGCCGACCTTCTCGCTCTACCGGCTCCTCGCCGCGGTGCACGGGGCGCATTACGTCGGCGTGCCGTTTGCCCGCGACTTCCGCTACGACATGCCACGGCTCCTCCGCACCGTCGAACGGGATGCGGCGAAGGTGCTGGTGCTCAACACCCCGAACAATCCCACCGGGTCGGCGGTGACCCGGCGCGATGTGGAAACCGCGCTCGAGGCCTTCGATGGCCTGGTGGTCTGCGACGAGGCCTACGTCGAATTCGGTGGTGAGACGGCCATTCCGCTGCTCGCGCAGCATCCGCGACTGGTGGTGCTGCGGACCTTCTCGAAGGCGGTCGGGTTGGCTGGCCTGCGCTTCGGCGTGGCCCTGGCTCACCCCGAACTCGCCCGCGAGATCGCCAAGGCGAAGCTGCCGTACAACGTGAATCTCGTGACGCTCGAGGCGGCCGAGGTCGTGCTCGACCATGCCGAGCGGATCGACGTGCGCGTTGCCGACGTGCGGGCGCGTCGTGATCGGACCATCGCGGCACTGCGCGAGATTCCCGGCCTCGTGGCCTACGACAGCGCCGCCAACTTCTGCATCATCCGCTGCGTGACGCGGCCGGCCCGTGTGGTCTTCCAGCGACTGCTGGACGACTTCGGGATCCTGATCCGCGACGTCTCGGCGGGCGTGGATCTGGAGCAGTGTCTTCGCATCAGCATCGGCACCGAAGACGACGTCACCGCCGTGCTCGCGGCCTTGCGCACCATTTTCGGGGAGGCCGCATGAGTCGGTCCGCCACCATTGAACGGATCACCGCCGAGACCGAGCTCCGGGTCCGGCTCGAATTGGACGGGACGGGCGAGGCGTCGATCGAGACCGGCATCGGCTTCTTCGATCACATGCTGACCGCCGTCGCCCGCCACGGACTCTTCGATCTCGTGGTGCAGGCCGAGGGCGATCTCCACGTCGACGGCCACCACACCGTCGAGGATACCGGTATCGCCCTCGGCCAGGCAATCGCCGAGGCGCTTGATGATCGGGCCGGCATTCGCCGCTACGGCGAGGCCACCGTCCCGCTCGACGAGGCGCTGGTGCGCGTCGTGATCGATTGCTCGGGGCGTCCGCATCTTGAGTGGCACGCCGATCCGGTCGCCTGGCAGATGCTCGGCGAGTTCGATGTGGCGCTCGTGCCGGAGTTCTTTCGGGCTGTCGCCGTGCATGCCGGCCTCACGATGCACATCGACCTGATCCGCGGCCGCAACGCGCACCACATCGTCGAGGCCACCTTCAAGGCGTTCACCCGCGCCCTCGATGCGGCGACCGCGCTTGATCCGCGCGTGCAGGGCGTGCCATCCACCAAGGGCGTCCTGTGATCGCTGTGGTGGACTACGGGGTCAACAACCTTGCCTCGGTGGTGCGTGCGCTGGCCGCCGCGGGGCATCCCGGGACGCTCACCGCCGATCCTGACGTGGTGCGCCATGCCGATCGTGTGGTGCTGCCGGGCGTCGGCAATTTCGGTCGTGCCGCGGTCACCCTCGCGGTCACCGGGCTGGGCGATGCGCTCCGCGAAGTCGCCACGGCCGGACGCCCGCTGCTGGGAATCTGCCTCGGCATGCAGCTCTGCCACCGCGAAAGCGAAGAGGCGCCGGGCGCGCATGGCCTCGGGTTGCTCCCCGGCCGCGTCATCCGCTTTCGCACCACGCGCCACGTGCCCCACGTCGGCTGGGCCGAAGTGCGGGCAACCGATGCCGGGCGTCGGCACACCCTGGCTGGCCCCCTCCTCGGCGAGACGGGGCAGTTCTACTACCACGTCCACTCATATCATCCCGCTGATCTCCCTGAGGACGCCATCCTCGGCGTTGGTGACTACGATGGCCACTTCCCGTCGCTGGTCGGGCAGGGCAGCGTGCTCGGGGCACAATTCCATCCTGAGAAGTCCCAGCACGCGGGCATTGCCTTGATGAAGGCCTTCGCCGAG
>JBBQJU010000257.1:0-3572 GCA_038326215.1 Gemmatimonadales bacterium
CTGCACATCCTCGCGATCGGACAGGCCGGCACCTCCATCGACCTGCCCACCCAGTTGATGATCTCGCTCGGCGCCGGGATCTACGAGGAGTTGCTCTTCCGTGTCGTCCTGGTGGGCGCGCTGGCATGGGCTGGGGCACGCCTCTTCGGCTGGGCGCCGCGCACCGCGGGCATCGTGGCCGCGGTGGCGGGGGCCCTGCTCTTTTCGGCCTTCCATTACGTCGGCGCCTATGGCGATCCGCTGGAACTGCCGTCGTTCCTCTTTCGCTTCCTGGCGGGGCTCGTCTTCAGCGGCATCTATCTGCTGCGGGGCTACGGCATCGCCGCCTGGACGCACGCGCTTTACGACGTCTTCGTCACCCTCGGCTGACGCGTCATGCGCCGACTATTTGCCGGCCTTCGCCGGCTTGGCCGTCTTCATGGCCACGACGCTGTCGAGCACGTGCCGGAAGGCCTCGATTGGATAGGCCCCTTCCATGATGCCGCCTTCGATGAAGAAGGTCGGTGTGCTCTTCGCACCCGCGCGAATCGCACCGGCGGCATCGGCGCGGACGATCCGGGCGGCATCGGGGCTGGCCAGGCAGGCATTCAACCCCGCGCGCTGCAGGCCGAGCCCGCCAGCGAGCGAGAGGAAGAAGGCCGCGGGATCGGTGAGCTTCTCCCACTTCTCCTGGTTGGCGTAGAGGGCGTCGTGGGTCGGCCAGAACTTCCCCTGCTTCATGGCGCAGGTGGCGAAGATGGCGGCGGCCGCGGCGTTCTGGTGGATCTGGGTGAGCGGGAAGTGGACATACACCCAGCGCACCTTGCCGGTCTTGACGTACTCCTTCTCGATCGTCGGGAAGGTCTCGACCGCGAAGCGCTTGCAGAACGGGCACTGCAGGTCGGACATTTCGTAGACCGTGACCGGCGCCGTGAGGGAGCCCTTCGCGCGAGGGGCGATCAGCGTGTCCTGCTGGGCCGCGGCAACCGCGGGCGCGAACAGGAGCAGCAAGGGGAGCAGGCGACGCACCATGGGAGTTCCGGTCGGGGAGGTGAAGGCCGAGTATCTTTCGGCATGTGGCAGAAAGGTATCGGCGCGTTGGTGGCGCTCCAACTCGGAGTCCTGAGCGGGGTCGCGGCGCAGGGCGTGGTGACATCGCTCTTTCCGGCGCAGCCGACCGGGATGGTGACCGATGTCGCGCAGCTGCTCGACGCGAGCAGTCTGGCCCGCATCGACGCGCGGCTCACGCTGTTGCGGCAGCAGACCGGCGCCGAGATCGCGGTGGTCACGTTGCCGACCCTCGGCGGGCGGGAGCCGGCCGAGGTTGCCCTCGCCATCGGACGGGCGTGGGGCGTCGGGGCGAAGGCCGCCGTCGGTGACCAGACGCGGAATGCTGGTGCCGTCTTCCTGTTGGTGCCACGGTCGGGTGACCAGCGCGGTGAGATTCGCCTCGAGGTCGGCAACGGTCTCGAGGGCATCATCACCGACGCGCGCACCGGGCAGATCCTCGACGCGCTGATGCCGCAGCTTCGCGACCAGCAGTATGGCGCGGCGCTCGATGCCGGCACCGTCATGATCGCGGATCTGGTCGCCCGCACGATGGGCATCAGCGACACGTCGTTGGTGCAACCCCGGGCGCCGCCGCGTCGCGGCTTTCCCCGGGGCCTGCTGACGCTGATCATCATCGTGCTCTGGCTGCTGATCAACACGCGCGGTGGTGGGCGCGGCGGTCGGTATCGCCGTGGTGGCATGGGGCCGTTCATCATCGGTGGTGGCGGCGGTTTTGGTGGCGGTGGCTTTGGTGGTGGCGGGTTTGGCGGCTTCGGTGGTGGTGGTGGCTTCAGCGGCGGCGGCGGAGGGAGGAGCTTCTGATGGATCGTGCCCAACTTGATGCGGATCTCGCGCGACTCGTCGCCCGGCTGCAGGCCGCCGACGCGCCAACTGGCAGCGCGCTGCTCTACGGGTCGACGGTGCGGGGCGACTGGATCGCCAACCGCTCCGACGTGAACCTCCTCTTGGTGATGGACGACGCATCACCGGACGGGTTGCGCCGACTCGCCGGCGCCGTGTCGGAGTGGCATCGCGCCGGTCACACGGCGCCGTTGATCATCGGCCGTGAGGAATGGCAGCGCTCGGTCGACGTCTTTCCGATCGAGATGACCGACATGCAACTCGCCTATCGCCTCCTGCTCGGCGCCGATCCATTGGCCGACGTGCGCGTGGCGCCGTCCGACCTGCGTCGGGCACTGGAATCGGAGTTGCGCGGCAAGTTGGTGCGATTGCGCCAGGCCTACGTCCGCTTCGGCGAGTCGATGGTGACGCTCGGCGGCTTCGCGACCGCCTCGGTGGGGCAGTTGCTGGTGCTCTTCCGCTGTACCGGCGCGCTGCTCGGCCGTCCGATGGGCGCGTCCGCCGCCGAAACCGTGGCCCACCTCGCTGACGTACTGGGCGAGGACGCCGCCGTCGTGACGGAGATCGCGGGGCACCGGGCCGACCCCGAGTGGCACTGCCCCCCCGCGACGTTCGCCCGGTATCTTGAAGCGGTCGGCCGGGCGGTTGAATTCATGGACCACTACCCACAGGGAGATGCTTGATGCGCCGCATGCTTCGGAATGTTTCGTTGCTCACCGCCGTGACCGTGCTGGCCACCGGCTGCGGATACAACTCGCTGCAGGGCCTCGATGAGCAGGTGAACAAGGCGAAGGGCCAGATCGAGGTGCAACTGCAGCGCCGCGCCGACCTGATCCCGAACCTGGTGGCCACCGTGAAGGGTGTGGCCGCGCAGGAGACCACGGTCTTCATCGCCGTTGCCGAGGCGCGCGCCAAGCTCTCGGGCGCGGTGCAGAGCGGCAACCTGCAGGAGATGGCGAATGCCAACCAGGCGCTCACCGCGCCGCTCGGCCGCCTGCTGGCAATCTCCGAGGCCTATCCCGAACTGAAGAGCAGCGCCAACTTCTCGCAGCTGCAGGACCAGCTCGAGGGCACGGAGAATCGGATCGCGGTCGCGCGGACGGACTACAACGCCGCCGTGGAGCAGTTCAACACCACGACGCGGAAGTTTCCGACCAATCTGACCGCGAAGATGTTCGGACTGGGGAAGGCGCGTGAGTACTTCGAGGTCACGACGCCAGGGGCGAAAGAAGCGCCGGCGGTGAAGTTCTAGGCCTCGCGCCTCGGGAAGAGATTCTCCGGCTTCCGCACCGACGCCCCGGCTACGCTGGGGCGTTTGGCGTGTGCCCACGCGGCGGCGGGCGTGCCGTCCTGGCCAAGCGCGGTCCAGAGGGCGGTCGCCTTCTCCGGCATGAACGGGAAGGTCATCACCGCGAGGCGGAGCAGCGTGCTGGTGAGGGTGACCAGGACGACGTCGAGGTCGGCGTCCAGGCCCGCCTTGGCGAGGGCCCAGGGCGCCGCGATCGTGATGTGTCCATTGGCCTCGGTGACGACGTCGATGACGAGCTTGGCCGCACCCTTGAGGTCGTTGGCCATCATGGCGGCGGCATACTCGACGACCGCGGCATCGGCGACCGGCAGCGGGCTCGGGCTCGCGGTGGGCACGATGCCACCGCGGTACTTCTCGACCATCGCCAGGACAC
>JBBQJU010000258.1:0-3563 GCA_038326215.1 Gemmatimonadales bacterium
GATCTCAAGTGGCACGACATCCCGAGCACCGTCCGCGGCGCCGTGGAGGCCGCGCTGGACCTCGGCGTGTCGATGGTCACGGTCCATGCGCTTGGCGGGCCCGCGATGGTCGAGGCGGCCGCCAAGGCAGCTGGCGACCGACTCACGGTCGTAGCGGTCACCGTCCTCACCTCGCACACCGCGGCCGAGTTTGCCACCGTCACCGGACGAGCGTCTGTCGTCGCGGGGGAGGAGGTCGCCCGCCTGGCGACCATGGCGATGGCCGCGGGGGCGGCTGGGGTGGTCTGCTCGGCTGCCGAGTTGGCCGGGGTCGTGCCAGTGGTCGGGGGCGGTCGGGTCGTGGTGCCGGGGATTCGTCGGGCAGAGGATGCCCTGGGGGATCAGGCCCGGGTGGCCACGCCAGAGGCGGCGCTGGCCGGGGGGGCGACCGACCTCGTGGTCGGGCGGCCGATCACCTCGGCCGAGGACCCCGCGGCCGCGTATCTTGCCTTTCGACAAGTGTTTGCGTGAAAATGATGCACGGGGTTGCGTGCTGCTGATCCCGCCGGTATCTTGTCGTGCTGTCCCGCAACCCTAGGGTCCGGAGTTCAATCGTGAAGGTTCGTTCGAGCGTGAAGCCGATTTGCGAGAGCTGTCGGGTGGTGAAGCGTCGGGGCGTGACGCGCATCATCTGCAAGCGCACCCCCAAGCACAAGCAGCGGCAGGGATAACATGGCGCGTATTGCTGGTGTCGACCTTCCGCGCGAAAAGCGCGTCGAAATCGGTCTGACCTACATTTTCGGGATCGGGAAGGTGACGAGCAACAAGCTCCTCGCTGAAACCGGGATCTCGCCTGACACCCGTGTGCGTGACCTGTCGGAGGCCGAAGTCGGCCGTCTGCGGCAGATCATCGAACGGACCGTGAAGACCGAGGGCGCGCTGCGCACCGAGGTCGCGATGAACATCAAGCGGTTGATGGACATCGGCAGTTACCGGGGCATCCGCCACCGGCGGGGGCTGCCGGTTCGCGGTCAGCGCACCCATACCAACGCCCGGACGAAGAAGGGCCCGCGTCGGGCCATCGCCGGCAAGAAGAAGGCGACGAAGAAGTAAATGACCGCACCCACTACTGCACCTCGGTCGGGCGCCAAGCGCTCGAAGAAGATTGTCGAGTCGGAGGGGATGGTGCACATCTCCGCGACCTTCAACAACGTGTTGATCACCATCACGGACCTGCGCGGCAACACGATCGCGTGGGGCACCGCTGGCAAGGCGGGGTTCAAGGGCTCGAAGAAGTCCACCCCGTTCGCCGCCACGGTGGCCTCCGAGAACTGCGCCCGCGAGGCGCTGAATCTCGGACTCCGCAAGGTGCATGTCCGCGTGCAGGGTCCCGGCAGCGGTCGCGAGTCCGCCATCCAGGCCCTGGCCTCGGTCGGTCTCAAGGTGGCGTCGATCCGCGACGTGACCCCGATTCCCCACAATGGGTGCCGTCCGCCCAAGAAGCGGCGGGTCTGAGCCATGGCACGATATACTGGACCGGCCTGCCGTCTGTGCCGTCGCGAAGGGACCAAGCTGTTCCTCAAGGGCACCCGCTGCCTCACCGAGAAGTGTGCCGTCGAGCGCCGGGCGTATCCGCCGGGTCAGCACGGCCAGAACGCCGGGCGTGGTCGCAAGACGTCCGAGTATGCCAAGCAGTTGCGTGAGAAGCAGAAGGTGAAGCGGATGTATGGGCTGACCGAGACCCAGTTCCGCACCATCTACACCCGCGCCTCGCAGCTGCCGGGCGTCAAGGGCACCAACCTGCTGGTGGCGCTCGAGACTCGTCTGGACAACATCGTCTACCGGATGGGCTTTGCCTCGTCCCGTCGCGGTGCACGCCAGCTGGTCCGCCATGGCCATGTCGAGGTGAACGGGCGCAAGCTCGACATCCCGAGCGCCAAGGTGCTGCCCGGGCAGGAAGTCCGTGTCGCGCCGGCCGATCGCGAGTTGCTCGCGGTCAAGATCGCCCAGGATGCGGCGTCGCGTGGCGCCATGGTGTCCTGGCTCTCGGTGGATGCCGAGAAGGCCGCCGGCCGGCTCCTCGAACTGCCCACCCGCGACGCCATTCCGGTGAACGCGACGGAGCAGTTGATCGTCGAGCTCTACTCGAAGTAAGAAGGGGATCACGCGGCCGATGAGCATTGACCTGACTGGTTTGGTCCGCCCGCACGTCGTCGAGATGACGAAGCGCGAGGACAACCCGAATGTGGCGGAGTTCCGCCTCCAGCCGCTCGAGCGCGGCTTCGGGCACACGATCGGCAACTCGCTGCGCCGGCTGTTGCTGTCGTCGCTGCGGGGCAGCGCGGTCTGGGGCTTCCGCCTCGACGGCGTCGTCCATGAACACCAGACGGTGCAGGGCGTCCTGGAAGATGTGCACCAGATTGTGCAGCGCCTCAAGGCGCTCACGCTGGTCCTCGATCCGGCCGTCGACGAGTCGATCCTGCGCATCGTTGCGCAGGGCCCCGGCCCGGTCTACGCCCGCGATATCCAGCCGGTCGGCCACGCCACGATTTACCACCCGGACCAGTTGCTGTTCACCGTGCAGGAGGATCGCGAGGTCACCTGCGAGCTCTACGTGAACAAGGGCCGTGGCTATGTCGAGTCGGAGATGCACCCGACGGATCGGTCCTTCCCGGTCGATCTCGTCCGTATTGACGCGATCTACAACCCGGTCCGGCGCGCCAACTTCACCGTCGCGGAAACCCGCGTCGGTCAGCGCACCGACTACGACCGCTTGACCCTCTCGGTCGAGACCAACGGGACCATCTCCCCGGAAGACGCGCTGGCCTACGCCGCCGCGCTCGCCCAGGAGCACTTCCGGTACTTCGTCGAGTTCGGCAAGGTGCCGGTCCATATCGCGCCGGCCAGCGACATCCCGGTCCAGGTGAGCTCGCCCGCACCAACCGGGCTGGCCGCCTCGCTGGCGCGGACGATCGACGACCTCGGCCTCTCGGTCCGGTCTCTGAACTCGCTCAAGAATTCCTCGATCCGCACCCTCAAGGAATTGGTCGAGCAGACACCGAAGACCCTCGACGATGTGAAGAACATCGGCGACAAGGCGATCCACGAGATCGCCGAGATGCTGCAGAAGGAAGGACTCAAGTTCGGCATGAAGTTCGACGAGGTCGATGGCGACCTCCGGATCACCGATCACGGTTCGCTCCCGGCCATCCCGGCCGCCAGCGGCGAGGAAGCGTAAGCAATGCGGCACAATACGAAGGGACGGCAGCTGTCGCGCACGTCGACCCACAAGAAGGCGATGATGCGCAACATGGCGGCCTCCCTGTTCGAGCACGAGGGGATCACCACCACGGTGGCGAAGGCGAAGGAGATCCGGCCGTACGCCGAGAAGCTCATCACCCTCGCGCGCCGGGGCGACCTGCACGCCATCCGTCAGGTGGAGCAGAAGATCCCCAACAAGACGATCCTGACCAAGCTCTTCAAGCAGATCGGTCCGCGGTTCGCGGCCCGCCCGGGCGGCTACACCCGGATCCTCAAGCTGGGGCATCGCCCCGGTGACGGCGCCGAGATGGCGCGGATTGAGC
>JBBQJU010000259.1:0-3556 GCA_038326215.1 Gemmatimonadales bacterium
ATTGCGGTCCCGCAACGGGGCATCGGGTCGCGCTGGAGCGAGCTGGCCGACCAGAACGCGCGACACCTGCTCGAGAGTCTCCGGATGGAGAGCTTCGAGACCGAGGAACGAGTGGAGGACCCGGTGTACCTGCTGGGCCGCGAGCTCGGCATGACGACCGTGCCCCGGACCTTCATCTGCGTCGACATCTCGACGGCGCAGGGGAAGGACACCGTCGGTTCGCTCGTCACCTTCGAGGCGGGGCGACCGCGCAAAACCGAGTATCGCAAGTTCAAGATTCAGGGCCCGGGACAGCAGGATGACTTTGCCGCAATTCACGAGGTCGTCACCCGCTATTTCACGCGCCGACTCGAAGAAGGGAAGGCGCTCCCCGACCTGGTGGTGATCGACGGCGGCAAGGGCCAGCTCGGCGCGGCGAAGGACGCCCTGCAGGCGCTTGGCCTCGAGCAGATGCCGCTGGCGTCGCTCGCCAAGCGCGACGAGGAGATCTACCTTCCCGGCCAAAGTGACCCGATCCGCCTGGCACGTCGCAATCCGGCACTGCGCCTCCTGCAGCGTGCGCGTGACGAAGCCCATCGGTTCGGCGTCACCTACAACCGGAAACGCCGTACCCAACGGACGATCACGTCCGCGTTGCTCGACATCCCGGGTATCGGCGCGACGAAGCGTCGCCTCCTGCTTTCGACGTTTGGTTCACTCGCCGGCGTGAAGTCCGCCACCGTCGCCGACATCGCGGCGCTTCCCGGATTCTCCACCGCCAGCGCCCACAAACTGCTCGACGCCCTCAAGGGGAGCTGAATGGACTGGCATCTCGAATGTTCAGATTGCGGCCTGGTCGCGGCCGCCGATGGTTTGCCGTCGGTCTGCACCGCCTGCGGCCGACCCTGGTTGGTCCGCTATCCAGACCGCGTCCACAGCACGATCGAGCGCGCCGAAGTGCGTCGGCGTCACGGCATGTGGCGCTACCGCTCCTTCATGCCGCTCGGCGTCAATGAGGACCCGATCACACTCGGCGAGGGCGATACACCGTTACTGCGGCTCCCGCGCCTCGAGCGAAGCCTCGGCTTCAGCAATCTCTGGGTCAAAGACGAGGCCACCAATCCGACGGGGGCGTTCAAGGCACGTGGGCTGAGCGCCGCGATCACGCGGGCCGTGGCGGCCGGCGCGACGCGGTTCACCATCCCGACGGCCGGCAATGCCGGTGTCGCCAGTGCCGCCTATGCCGCGCGTGCCGGCGCCCAGGTCCGGGTCTACGCCCCGAAGACGACGCCACGGACCATCCTGTCGCAGATCACGGCGTTCGGGGCCGAGTTGGTCCTGCTCGAGGGTCATATCGGCGACTGTGGCAAGGCGTCGCGCGCCTACGCCGGCGAGAGCGGCGCGATGGACCTGAGCACGCTGCGCGAACCCTACCGGATCGAGGGGAAGAAGACCCTTGGGCTGGAACTCGCCCTGCAATTCGGCTGGGAGCTGCCGGACGCCATTCTCTACCCGACAGGCGGTGGCACCGGGTTGATCGGGATGTGGAAGGCCTTTCACGAGCTCCGCGAGGCGGGCTGGGTCACCTCGCCGATGCCCCGCTTCTACACGGTCCAGAGCACCGGCTGTGCCCCGATGGTGAAGGCCTTCGAGGACGGGAGCGAGACGGCGACGCCCTGGATCGATCCCTGGACGATTGCGAGCGGACTTCGCGTTCCCGGGCCGCTCGGCGACAAGTTGATGCTCCGGATCCTGCGGGAGAGCGGCGGAGGGGTCTCCGCGATTGAGGATGCCACCATGGCCGACTTTGCGGCCCGGGGAACCCGGGAGGAAGGGGTCGACTGGTCCCCCGAGGGCGGCGCGGTCTTGGCCGCCGCTGTGGCGTTGCGTGATCAGGGCGTGTTGGGGGCAGGGGAACGGATCGTGGTCTTCAACACGGGAGCTGGTTGGCTCTACCGGACCCCCGAGGATTTGCTCGGCCCTGCCGATTGATTGATATTTGGGTCTTCCGGCCGGGCCCCCGTGTCTCCTGGGTGGCCGTCGGGCGTCTCCGCAGAGTGGCATTGGGCAACAACCAGCTGGTGTCGGACCGCGTACCCTGAGTGGCTGCCATGACCGCAGCCTATCATCCCCTTGCCGAACCTGCTTGCAGGTCGGCGCATCGAGCCGAGGAGCTGCGATGAGGACGTTCGGATTCATTGGTGTGGCGGCCGTGGCGCTCGTGGCCCTTCCGTTGGCGGCACAGCTCGAGGGCAACCCCGTCGTGATGAAGCGGTTTGCCGGCGGTCGCTACCTGAGCCCGCTCTGTCCCCTGAAGGGCGACTTCCGGACGTCGAGCGCCGGTACCTACCTCAAGACCTCCATCGAGGGTGCCGAAGGTGGCGGCCGCCCGGATGACGAGAAGCGGATGGGTATCATCAAGAAGGCAAAGGACGCGGCCCTCGCGGCGATCGGGGCAAATCCTGGCTCCCAGGCCGGATGGTACTATCTCGGTCGCTCCGAGCTGCTGTTGGGCAACCTGACCGGTGCTGACACGGCCTTCACGAAGGCCGCCGCGCTCGCTCCGGAGTGCGCCGAGGAGATCAAGGGCTATCGCCAGCAAGCGTGGCAGCCGCTGGTCAGCGCCGCCGCCCAGGCGATGCAGGCGTCCAAGAATGACGTGGCCCTGACGCACTTCCGCGAAGCCGCGGCGATTTCGCGGGACTACCCGCAGGGCTTCTACAACACCGGCATTCTCTTCGCGAACGCCGACAAGACGGACTCCGCGGCGCACTACTTCGCGCTGGCCGTCGCGGCGAGCGGCAACGATCCGCGGCTGGCCAAGGACAAGCTCTCGGCGATCGTCAACTTGGCCTCCATGTATCAGGCGATGGACAAGCATGCCGAGGCGGTCGTGCAGTTCCGGAGCTATCTCGCCGCCGAACCCAACGATGCGCAGGTCAAGAAGGCGATGGCGTCATCGCTCCGGCTGAGTGGGCAGGCCGAGGAGGCCGCCAAGATCGAGTCGGCGATGCTGACCTCCGCCCTCGCGGACGGCACGGCGACCGCGAATGACCTGATGCAGATGGGGATCAACCTCTTCCAGGACAAGAAGTATCAGGAGGCGGCCGACGCGTTCAATTCGACGCTGGCGAAGGAACCCTACTATCGCGACGCGCTCTTCAACCTGGCCAATGTCTATCTGGCGCAGAAGAACGGCCCGAAGCTGGTCGAAACCTCGCAGCGACTCATCGCGATGGAGCCGCTCAATACCCTCAACATGAAGCTGCTCGGTGAGGGGTATCGTGAGTCCAACGATCAGGCCAAGCTGATCACCACCGTCGAAACGCTGATCGCGGTCCCTACTGCGGTCACGATCGACAACTTCCAGCCCATGAAGGCGGGCGCGAAGCTGTCCGCGACGGCGACGGGTCAGGAAGCCACCACCCCGGGCGGGAAGCCGCTGCCTGCTGTGGCCAAGACGTTGACCTTCGAGTTCGTGGATGCCGCAGGCGCCGTGGTCGGGACCAAGGAAGTGGTCGTGCCGGCGCTGAAGGCCGGTGCCACCCATGCGATTGAGTTTGAAGTCGCTGGGGAA
>JBBQJU010000260.1:0-3540 GCA_038326215.1 Gemmatimonadales bacterium
CCGAGCGTCCAAGTGGCCCCGGCAATCGATCGGGAGAGCGAGAGGCCACCGAGCACTCGGCCATCACTGCTGCCGACGCCGACGCGCGCGCGCACGGTGATGGCGTCGCCCAGCTGGCGACGGATCCCGAGCATCGGCGTCACGCCGCTGACGCGTGTGACCCGCAGCAGATCAGAGACGCCACGGGCCGCGAGTCGCGTGTGCGGCAGCCCGTCGAGGAGTCGTCCGCCGAGCGCCTGCATGGCCGCGCGCTGCGCGTCGGCAATCGCCGCCTCCGCATCGGGGAGCGGGGCGAGTCGCTCCGCGAGCGATTGGCGCCAGGTGGTGTCGCCGCCAGGACGCCGCAGCCCGTCGACGAGGAAGCCAAGGAAGCGATTTGCGGGGTGGGTCACGCCGAGCTCGTAGTCACTCAGGGTCCAATCGGCACGGAGGATGGTACGGAGTGGCAGGTCGAGCAGCGGTTCCCCCCGGCGGATCACGATCGACTGGCGCCACGGCAACCAGCGCGTCCCTTCCTGCAGGGCGTTCTCGAGGATGACCGTGATATCCTCGACCGAGGGATCGCGGTACGAGGCGGGGGTGAAGGTGAACTGGAAGCGCACCAGTGCGGCCCGATCGATGTCGAGGTACAAGGTCCCCACGGCGCCGGGGGCTGTCGGGTCGACCGGCCGCACCTCGACCGCCACCACGCGCACGGTCCCCCCAGGGCCTGCGATCCGGAGCGTGTCCCGCTCGGCAAATTGATAGCGGAGCAATCCCGCAGGGGAGAGCGGATGGGGGACATCGCGCACCTCTTCGCCATCACCCAGGCGAAGCACCCCGCCGAAGTCATTGGCGATGATGCCGAGGTGGTCACGATGGTAGCGGATGCGATTGGGGAGGAAGGAGGAATCTCGCCACGCCACGATGATCTGCTTGTGCCGGTTCGGGGCCTCCCCGTACACTTCGACCTCGAGTTCATCCGCTCTGATCACCCGTTCCACGGACGTGCCCCCGTGTTCGACCACCGATGTCATCCGCACGACGCCGTGGGCGTTGGCCTGCCAGGCGGAGAGGAGCGTGTCGGCATCACGGGTGAGCCGGTGCGTGGCGGCACGCTGCAGCAGCGGCAGCGAATCCCCACGGTGCCACAGCTGCGCCGCCAAACGCCCCTGGCCGAGCAGGAGCGCCCCGAGGAGGGCGGCGGCACAACGCGACGGCAGGGTCATCGGTGGAAGCTAGCCCTGCTCCTCCCGCTGGCCGCGTGTGGCGGTGCGCGTGCCGCGCGCCCCGTGGGGGCGCCGCTGCCGACGGTGGGCAGTGGGGGCACCCAGCCACTCGCCAGCGTCTGGCCGCTGGAGCGCCTCGGCCCCTCGCCGATCGACACGACCGTCCGCTTCCTGGCTGCCGACGGACGGACCATCATCCTGCGACATCCCCGACCCGACCTCTCGATTTTCGCCATCGTGACCTTCCCGCCTGGCGCGATGCGCGCCCGCGCGGGCGACAGCGTCACCGTCCACCTCGAGCCGATGCCTGGCCGCTACGGCTTCACGCTGAGCAGTCCGGACTCGCTCGCGACCGCGGCGATCGGGACCTTCTCCTACGCGGTGCACTTCTCGGCGCCGGACGGATCGCAGGTGCGCTATCCGACCGTGACGCGCTTCGAGGCGGCGATGGGGGGGGCCCTGCTCGTCGACCGAACGAGTGTCCGCTTTCTTCCGAGCGACCGCCCCGCGGGCGACATGCTGCGCTTCGCGATCCTCGCCCCCGGGACCTATCTCCTCGCGGCGCCCCGATGACCGATGCCCTCGCGCGCTGCCGCACCGCGGCCGCTGCCGGCTTCACGCGTGTGCCGCTCACCCGCGCCGTCGTGCTCGATGGCGACACGCCCGTCTCCGCCTTCCAGAAGTTGCATCGCGGCGACTATGGCTTCCTGCTCGAGTCACTCGAGGGAGGCGAGCGCTGGGCGCGCTACTGTTTCCTCGCCACGGAACCCGAAGCCGTATATCGCTATCGCGGGACCACCGCGGAGCAGCATCTCGGCGGCACTGCCTGGGAGCCGTTGACCGTCCCCAGCGATCCACTCCATCACCTGAGCGCGCTGCTGCGGCACGACGAGGCAATGCCGGTCGACGGACTGCCCCGCTTCACCGGCGGGGCCGTCGGCTTCTGGGGCTACGACGTGGTGCGTGGCATCGAACATCTCCCTGATGCGCCCCCGGATGATCGCCAGCTTCCCGATGCCATCGCGATGGTCGTCGATACGCTGCTGGTGCTCGACAATCTCTTCCATCGCGCGCATGTGATTGCCAACGTCACCGTCGCCCCGAATCTGGACGACGCGGAGCTCTCGCGCCGCATCGCCAGCGCCGAGGCAACGATGGCCACCTGGATCGCGCGACTCGCCGCACCGGGTACCCTGGCCCCGCTGGTCCCGCACGAGGTGGCGCCCGTGCCGGTCACGTCACCCTATGCCGACGAGGCCTACCGTCGCGACGTGGCACGCTGCCAGGAGTACATCGCAGCGGGCGATGCGTTCCAGATCGTCCTGTCCCGGCGGATGGATCTGCATCCTGCCCCCGATCCGTTCCTGACCTACCGCTGGCTTCGTGCCCTCAATCCCGCGCCCTACTGCTACTTCCTTGCCCTCGGCCCGATCCAGATTGCCGGGGCCTCGCCGGAAGTGCTGGTCCGCGTGGAGCAGGACGAGGTGACCGTGCGCCCGATCGCCGGAACGCGCCCGCGCGGTCGCGATGCCACCCACGATCTCGCGATGGAGACCGAACTCCGGGCCGACGCGAAGGAATGCGCCGAACACCTGATGCTGGTCGATCTCGGCCGCAATGATGTCGGCCGCGTCGCCGAGTATGGCACGGTGCGGGTGGTGCAGCAGATGGTGGTCGAGCGCTACTCGCGGGTCATGCATCTCGTGAGCGAAGTGCGCGGCATCCTCCGCGCGGGCCTCGATGCGCTCGATGCGCTCGCGGCCACCTTTCCCGCCGGGACGGTCAGCGGCGCCCCGAAGGTCCGCGCGATGCAGATCATCGACGAGCTCGAGCCGACGCGCCGAGGCCCCTATGCCGGGGCGGTCGGCTACGTCGGCTACGGGGCGCACACGCTCGATACCGCGATTGCGATTCGTACCGTGATCTTCACCGGTGGTACGGCCTACGTGCAGGCCGGCGCCGGGATCGTGGCCGACTCCGTGCCGCAGGCGGAGTTCGCGGAGACGGAGGCAAAGGCGGGCGCGGTGCTGACGGCGTTGGGGTTGGCACGATCGTCGATCATCGCTGATCGATGATCAATGGCGGATCATCGCTCGAATGAGTAGCGATGCCCAGCTTCCTCCAACAACCCGATCACCAGCCGGACCGGTAATCCCATCACACTGAAGAAGTCGCCCTCGATCCGTTCGACCAACGCCGCGCCAAATCCCTGGATGCCATAGCTGCCCGCCTTGTCCATCGGCTCGCCGGTCGCGACATAGGCGCGCAGGTGCGCCTCGTCGGCGGGGCGGAAGACCACGACCGTTTCGTCGCTCGCCTCGAACTCGCGCCC
>JBBQJU010000261.1:0-3529 GCA_038326215.1 Gemmatimonadales bacterium
CTCTACCTGGCACGCGGTCGCGGGGAGTGCAGCGGCTTCACCGTTCCAGCCATCAACATCCGCATGCTCGCCTATGACACCGCACGGGCCGTGTTCCGCGCCGCCAAGGCGTGCAACGGCGGGGCCATCTTGATCGAGATCGCCCGGTCGGAGATTGCCTACACGGATCAGCGTCCGGCCGAGTATGTGGCGGTGATCATCGGGGCGGCGCTCCGGGAGGGGTACCACCACCCGCTCTTCATTCAGGGCGACCACTGTCAGGTCAACGCGACCAAGTACAACGCCAACGCCGAGGTCGAGGTCGAGGAGGTCAAGAAGCTGATTGGCGAGGAGATCGCTGCCGGCTTCTTCAACATCGACATCGACACATCGACCCTGGTTGACCTCTCTTTCCCGACCCTCGAGGAGCAGCAGCGGACCAATTTCGAGCGGGCGGCGGAGATCACCAAGTTCATTCGCGACCACGAGCCGAAGGGTGTCACGGTCTCGGTGGGTGCGGAGATCGGCGAGGTTGGCCACAAGAACTCGACCGTCGAGGAGCTGCACGCCTTCATGCAGGGGTATGTGAAGACGCTGGCGGCCCTCGGCGACTACGTGGGGATCGCCAAGATCTCGGTTCAGACCGGTACCTCGCACGGGGGCGTCGTCCTCCCCGATGGCAGCATTGCCGAGGTCAAGCTCGACATCGAGGCGCTCGAGGCACTCTCGAAGGCCGCCCGTGACGACTACGGCATGGGGGGGGCGGTCCAGCACGGCGCCTCGACCCTGCCGGGCAACGCCTTCGGCAACTTCCCCCGGGTCGAGACGGCCGAGATCCACCTTGCCACCAACTTCCAGACGATCGTCTGGGACCACCCGGCGCTGCCAGCCGAGCTGCGCGAGCGGGCCTATCGCTGGCTGGACGAGAATGCCCAGTCGGAGAAGAAGAGCGGCGATTCGGCGGAGCAGTTCTATTACAAGGCGCGGAAGCGGGCGATCGGGCCGTTCAAGCAGGAGATGTGGTCGTTGCCGGCTGCGATTCGTCAGCAGATCAGTGCGGACCTCGAGAAGACCTTTGCGTTTCTTTTCGAGCAGCTGCATGTGACCGGGACGGCCGATCTGGTCCGTCGCTTCGTCACCGCCCCGGCGCTCGCGCATGGGGCGCTCACCCACTCCGGGGCCCTCGCCGAGGACGACCCGGACGCCGGCGAATAACCCGCGGGAGGCATCTGATGCGGAACGATGATCGCGATGTGACCTACGTCGAACAGGACGGCGGCTCGACCGCCAAGTGGTTTCTGCTCGGGGCCCTGATGGGTGCCGGCCTCGGGCTTCTCTTCGCCCCCCAGTCAGGCGAGCGGACGCGGCGTGACATCTCGCGTCGCGCGCGCAAGCTCCGCCACGAAGCGGAAGAGCGCTTTGACGACGTCGTGGACCAGGTCGAAACGCGCGGCCGCAAGGCGAAAGAGCGCGTCGAGGAGTGGGCCGAGGATGTGGCCGACGATGTCCGCGAGGGGCGCCGCACGATCGAGCGCACCGCCAACTCGGCGCGCGACGAGTTGGAGCGCCGGCTGGCCGATGCCCGGGCCCGTCGCCGGGCGGTCATCGATGCGGTCGTCGGTGATGATGGCGGCACTGCCTGAGCGTGCCTGCCAGCGAGCCGCCACCACTGCTCGAAAGCCCGCCCGCCAGCGGGCTTTCTGGCGTTGCGCCGCGGGGGACCTTTCTCGGCGACTTCCTTGCCGCGCTCGACCGCTCCAACATTGGGCTGCTTGCCTCGGCACTCACCTTCGATGCGATTCTGGCGCTGATCCCCTTCGCCGTGCTCCTCATCGCCGGTCTCGGCATGTTGCTCGACCGTACCGACTACTTCGGCATGCTCGATCCCGGGGCCCTGATTGCGAACTTCCTGCCGCGCTCCAACGGGGCAGATGGTGGGGCCCCGTTTGCGCTGGTGGCCGATGTCCTCGGGAAGGTGCGGAGTTTCCGCAGTTCGGTCACCTGGGTGGCGATCCCGGCCTTTCTCTGGTTCTCGACCCGGATGTTCTCGGCGGTCCGCGCATGTCTCTCCAACATCTTCCATGCCCAGGGCCCGAAGATGCCCGGCGGATACGTCGTCGCCTACCTGATCGGATACGTGGTCGGGAAGGGACGCGATCTGGTGATGGTGCTGGTGGTGCTCTCGTTGGCACTCATCAATACCCTCCTCTCCGGCGCGATCGCGGTGTTGACCGGACAGGGGATCTACCTCGAACCACCCTGGACCTTTCTCGTGTCCGGCTTCGGGGTGATCGCCGGCGAGCTCGTGGCGCTCGCCTCGGGCGTCGCGCTCTTCGTTGCCCTGTATCGCTATGCGTCGCCGCGTCGCCTCAGCTGGCGGGGTTCCCTGCTGGCAGCCGCGGTCTCCACGGTGGGCTTCGAGCTCGCCAAGCGCCTCTTCGGGCTCTACCTGGCGCGTGCCGCGAACGGCACGCAGTTCGCGATCGACGTCAACATCGGCGCGCTCTTGCTGCTGATTCTCTGGCTCTGGTATATGGCGTTGGTCTTCCTGCTCGGCGCGACGGTGGCGCAGGTGTGGGAGGGGCGGCGGGTGAGCGGGGGCGCGGGTGGTGGAACGATGTAGGGGCGCAGCATGCTGCGCCCCTACGCCGGCGCGCCCCCTCCGCCCGTATATTCACACCTCCACCACACCTCGAGCCTCCCGCATGCGCTTCCGCCTCGCTCTGCTCTCGCTGGTACTCGCTGCACCGCTCACCGCGCAGGGTCGCTATCCCGTCTATGATTTCGGCGCCTTCGCACCGTACCGGGCGGCCGTGCCCAATCCGGAGCGGCTCCTCGGCCATCCGATCGGCTCGCGGCACACGATGTATCACGAGCAGCGGGCGGTGCTGGACGCGATGATCGCCTCGGCTGGTGATCGGGTGCGGACCGAGGTGACCGGGCGCACCGCCGAAGGGAAAGAGATGCGGGTGCTGATCATCTCGTCGCCCGCCAACATTGCGCGGCTCGATGCGATCCGTGCCGACCTCGCGCGCCTCGCCGACCCGCGCGCCCTGACCAAGGCGCAGGCCAGCGAGCTGGCGAAGACCACGCCGGCGCTGGTGATTCTGTCGCACTCGATCCACGGCAACGAGCCGGCCGGCTTCGAAACGTCAATGATGACTGCCTACACGCTGCTTGCCTCGGAGTCGCCGCAGGTCAAGGCGATCCTCGATAACACCATCACCATCATCAATCCGTCGCAGAACCCTGATGGCCACGAACGCTTCGCGGCCTGGAGCAATTCGGTCGCCATCGGCAGCGAGGAACCCGCAGCGCTTGAAGCCGGCGAGCCGTGGAGCATTCAGGGGCGCTTCAACCACTATCGCTTCGACATGAATCGCGACCTGATCGCCCTGTCGCAGGCGGAGACCAAGGCAACGGCCGGGGCGGTGCTGCGCTGGCATCCGCAGGTATTCGTCGACCTGCACAGCACGACCGCGCAGTACTTCTTCCCACCCGCCGCGGCACCGATCAACCAGCTCGTCCCGCTCGCGTCGGTGACGTGGCT
>JBBQJU010000262.1:0-3459 GCA_038326215.1 Gemmatimonadales bacterium
CGCGACGAGGTCTGGGCGATGTGGCTCCCCGGCGAGGAAGAGCACCGGTCCGCGCACCATGGCGGTGACCATCGCCCCAGCCAAGGCCTCGGCCGCACCGTGCGTCGCATCGCCACCGGGGCCGACCGCCACCGGGTGGCCGGTCGCCTGCAGCGGTCGAGCCGTCGACTCGCCGACGGCCCAGAGCGGCGGCCACTCCCGCACGTCCGGATGCGCGGCGATGGCATCGGCCAGCATCGTGGCCCCTCGGGGCGACGTGACGACGATGGCGCCCCAGCGTTGCGGGGACGCCAGCGCCTCGGCCAACAGCGGATTCGGCGTGATGCGCTGATGCTCGAGCAACGGTTGCCGTCGCACCGTCAGCGTGGTGTCGGCCAACGCCGCCTCCAGCCCCGGCAGGGCGCCGAACGAGAGCGTCACCAGGACCCGGGCACTCACGACTGCCCGATGGTACGCCGTGCCGCGTCGAGGATCGGCCCCGCCCCTTGGGCGAGCAGCGCCTCGCCGAGCATCCGTCCGACGGCCGCCGCGTCGAGCGCATCGGTCACCAGGACGTCACGTTCCCCCTCGACGGCATCGCGGCCATCGAGCCCGATGACGCGACCCTCGAGCGTCAGCCGCCATCCGCTCCCCGCCGGGGTCGCCTCGGCGAACGCCGCGATCGGCACCTGACAGCCGCCATCGAGCGCGCGGAGGAACCCCCGCTCTGCCGCGGTGGCCAGACCAGTGCGCTCATCATGCACCGCCGCCGCCACCGCCGCGAGCGTCCCGTCATCATCGCTCCGGACCGTGACCGCCAGCGCCCCTTGTCCGGGGGCCGGCAGGAAGCGCTGCACCGGCAGGTGTTCGCTGATCCGGTGGGCCAGTTCCAAACGCACCAGTCCGGCGGCGGCAAGCATCGTCGCCGACCAGGTGGCGGACTCGTCGAGATGCCGCAACCGCGTCTGCACGTTGCCCCGGACGTCCACGATCTGGAGGTCCGGGCGGAGGCGCAGCGCCTGGGCGCGCCGACGCAGCGAACTGGTGGCGAGGATCGCGCCCGCAGGGAGCGTATCGAAGGAGAGGGGACCTCGGCCAACCAGGGCGTCGCGCGGATCTTCGCGCTCACTCACGGCGGCGAGCGTGATGCCATCGGGGAGTCGCGAGGGCAGATCCTTCAGGGAGTGCACCGCGAGGTCGATCCGCCCCTGCAACAGCGCGTCGTCGAGCTGGCGAGTGAAGAGCGCGACCGAGCCGATCCGCGCGAGCGGGACGTCGAGCACATCATCGCCCGTCGTGGTCATCTCGAGTCGAGTGGTCGCCACACCGTGCGCGGCGAGTTGGTCGCGGACACGTTCCGTCTGCCAGAGCGCCAGTGCAGACGCGCGAGTCCCGACGCGTCGGGCCGCCGCGCTCACCGCTGGTGAACCAGGGAGGTGGGCGGGCGGCCCTCCTCCCGGCGCCCCGGACGCTCCTCGAACAGCGCCTGGAGCGCCTGCGCCAGCTCCACCACCTCGCCCTTCTCCCCACGCGCTTCGGAGGCCCGAAGGGCTTCCATCGGCCGCGCCATCAACTTCGCGACAATGCGATCGGCCGCGCGGTCCGCCGCATCCTCGCCCGCCACCCACGCCACTTCGCGGCGGCACAAATCCGCC
Source organism: Gemmatimonadales bacterium (assembly GCA_038326215.1). GTDB lineage: Bacteria > Gemmatimonadota > Gemmatimonadetes > Gemmatimonadales > GWC2-71-9 > Palsa-1233. Next base: position 1,635 of record JBBQJU010000262.1, read on the forward strand.
AGCGCTTCAGCCAGCGGACGGATTGCGGCGCGTGCCGGCGCCTCGGTGACCCAGTCGCGCCAGCCCGCCAATTCGTCCTCGACGATCCGTTCGGCTTCCGGGACGGCGTCGCGCCGTGCCGCCTCAGCGGCGTGGACCGGCGATTGAATCGTGTCCAGATCGACCAGGGTAATCGCCTGCAGTCCGACGACTTCGGGCTCGATATTGCGCGGCAGCGACAGGTCGATCAGCAGCAGCTGGCGGCGCTCGGTGCCCGCCACCCGGCGATTGAGTTCGAGGCTGGCGCGTCGAACCGGCGGAGTCGGCGCACCGGTGGCGACGATGGCAAGATCGGCCTGCGCAATCTCGCGATGCAGCGCGTCCCAGGGGGCGGCGCGACCCCACAACTCGGCCGCGAGCGCATGCGCATGCTCGGGCGTGCGATTGATGCAGACGATGTCCGCGGCACCGAGCTTGGCCAGTTGGCGGGCGGCGCGCTGTCCGGTCTTGCCGCAGCCGACGACCACGGCGCGCATCGCGCCGAGGTTGCCAAGGCGACGACCGGCAAAGCCAGCCGCTTCGGCACCGATCGAATGCCGGCCACTCAGGAGCCCCGTCTCGTGCTTCACGCGCTTGGCCGTGTGCAGGGCCAGCCCGAGGAGACGATGCAGCGCCGACCCGATGGCGCCCGCCTCATTAGCCTCCTGGTACGCGCGCTTCACCTGCCCCATGATCTGCGCGTCCCCGAGCACCTGCGACTCGAGCCCCGCGCTCACGCGCAGCAGGTGATGAGCCGCCTCGAGGCCGGTGCGGTGCGTGGCGGCGGCGAGCAGCGCTTCGACCTTCGGATCAGGCCCCATCCAGCGGCGAGCGAGGTCCGCGAGGGCGAGGACCACCGACTCTTCGCTGAGCGCCTCGGCCCAGCCATACAGCTCGATGCGATTGCAGGTGGAGAGCATCAGCAGTTCGCGCACCCCGCAGTCACGCGGGGCGCCATAGAGGAAGCTGGTGCGCTCGGCGCTGAGGTGGAATCGCTCCCGCGTCGCGACGTCGGCGCGGCGATAGTCGAGGGCTAGCGAAATCAGCATGGCATCACCGATCGAACGGGGCGTTGCGCGTGATGATGGCGCGATTCAGGAACGTGGCGAACGAGACCCAGAGCAGGTATGGCATCAGCCACCAGATCGCCGCCGGACGGACGCTGGCGGTCACGACCATCATCAACACAATCGAGGGGAGCAGCAGTCCGATCTCGAGGATGGCCCAGTCGGGCCGCCGAAGCCGGAAAAAGAGGAAGCTCCACGTGGTGTTCAAGATGCCGTTCACGATCCACGCCAGCACCAGCCAGCGCCGCATGCCCGGCTCCGCCTCGGCCCCGTGCCACGCCTGGACGAACGCGATGCCGGCCATGAGGAAGATCGAGGTCCACGCCACCGGGAAGAGAAAGTCCGGCGGCTGCCAGGGCGGCTTGCGCAACGCCCGATACCAGGGACCGAGTGCCGTCACCTCTTTGCCAACCACGCCCAGCACGCCCACCCAGAGGGCCGCGAGGAGGTACGGAACGAGTGTGGCGATCATGAGCCCCCGTCATGTGACATCGTCAAGCATTGAGCCAACCACTGCATGGCCACAGTCGAGCAACGCGGCCGCGCCGTGCCCGGGAAGTGCTGCCTGGTCCAGCCTCCGCGAGGCCCGCCCCAGGAGGAACCGCGCCTGTCGGGCCGGGGCGCATCCGGATGCGGCACGTCCCGCGGCGGCATCCTCCGCGGCGTCGCAGGCATCATCGGCGAGCTGGTAGGCCCAACCAAGATCGCGTCCAAACCGCGCCAGCGCGATGACCTGATGC
>JBBQJU010000263.1:0-3435 GCA_038326215.1 Gemmatimonadales bacterium
CTGCTCTGCTGCCGTCCCGCCGCGCCATGATGCGTGCTGTCACCAGCCGTGACCCGGCCTGGGACGGCCTGTTCATCGTCGCGGTGCGCACCACACGGATTGCGTGCCGGCCGAGCTGCCCCTCGCGTCCAGCCCGACCCGAAAATCGGGAATTCTTCCCGACCCTCGCTGCTGCCGAATCGGCCGGATATCGTGCTTGCCTCCGCTGCCACCCAGGGCGACCCGCGCCCCTGCCACTCTGGTGGAGCCGCCTCGAGTCCGCACTGGCTGCGGCGGGGGCGGGCCGGCTCTCCGACCAGGCGCTCCAGCAACTCGATCTTGATCCCGTGGCGATCCGGCGCCATTTCCTCCGCACCCACGGCACGACCTTTCATGCCTGGGCCCGCGCGCAGCGCGTCGCCAAGGCGCAGCACCGACTCCGCGAGGGCGCCATGCTCGACGACGTGATTCTGACCTCCGGCTACGCCTCGCACAGTGGCTTCCGCGATGCCTTCGCCCGTATCGTCGGCATGCCTCCAGGCCAAGCCCGCAACGGTGAGGCGATGGTCGCCACGACCTTTGACTCCCCCGTCGGCCCGCTCGTTGCCGCCGCGACCGACGAGGGCGTGATGCTGCTCGAGTTCGGCGATCTGGCGCGCCTCGAGGAGCAGGCCACCCGACTGCGTCGGCGCTTCGCCGGTCCACTCGTCGTCGGCGATCACCCGCACCTGCGCCAGCTCGGCGAGGAACTCACCGAGTATTTCGCTGGCACGCGGCGCGACTTCACCGTTCCGCTGGTGGTCCGCGGCACACCATTCGAGGAGCGTGTCTGGGCTGCGCTGCAGCAGATCCCCTACGGCGTCACCTGTTCCTACGCCGATGTCGCGGCGCGAATCGGCTCGCCCAACGCCAGCCGCGCCGTCGGTAGCGCCAATGGCCGCAACCGACTCGCCATCGTGATTCCCTGTCACCGCGTCGTCAATGCCGATGGCAAACTTGGCGGCTACGGTGGCGGACTCTGGCGGAAGCAGCGACTCCTGGAGCTGGAGGCCGGATGATCGATGATCGATGATCGATCATCGACCATCGAATATCGACCTCACGACAACCCCTCAATCCTCCCATCCGCCGCCACCCGCATCCCCTCGGCCGCCGGTACCTTGGACAGCCCCGGCATCGTCATGATGTCGCCGGTCTTGCAGACCACAAAGCCCGCGCCGGCCGATCCCCAGACTTCGTTCACCGTGATGCGGAAGCCCTTCGGCGTGCCGAGGCGTGTGGCGTCGTCGGTGAGCGAGTACTGCGTCTTCGCCATGCAGACCGGCGTGTCGGCCATTCCGATCGACTCGAGATAGTCGATCTGCCGTGACGCCGCCGGCGTGAAGTCCACGCCGTCGGCACCATAGACCTTCTGCGCAATCGTTTCCGCCTTGGTGCGGATCGGCAGGGCGGTGTCGTAGATCGGCTTGAAATCCGCCGTCCCGCCATCGAGCAGCTTCTGCACTTCGCGCGCGAGGGCCTCACCGCCAGCCCCGCCGCTCGCCCACACATCGCAGTAGGCCACTGGCACACCAAGTCGTTCGGCATAGGCGGTGACCATGGCGATCTCGGCGGCGCTGTCGGTGAGGTAGCGGTTGATCGCCACGACCACCGGCACCCCGAACTGCCGGACGTTGCCGACATGGTGTGCCAGGTGCGGTAGGCCGCGTTCCAGCGCCTCGAGGTTCTCGATGTTTAGCGCGGTCTTCGGTACGCCGCCCTGCATCTTGAGCGACCGGATCGTCGCGACCAACACGGCGGCTTCCGGCCTGAGCCCGCCGATGCGGCACTTGATGTCAAAGAACTTCTCGGCACCGAGGTCCGAGCCGAACCCTGCCTCGGTCACGACGACGTCGCCGAGCGCCAGGGCCGCGCGCGTTGCCACGAGGCTGTTGCAGCCGTGCGCGATGTTGCCGAACGGGCCGGCATGCACCAGCGCGGGGCCGCCCTCGAGGGTCTGGACCAGATTCGGACGCATCGCATCCTTGAGGAGGAGCGTCATCGCACCGGTCGCTTTGAGCTCGCGGGCGCGGACCGGGGTCCGGGCCGTTCCAGCGGTCGAGCCGACGATGATCCGACCGAGTCGCTCCTGCAGATCCTCGAGCCCGCTCGAGAGTGCGACAATCGCCATGATCTCGCTCGCCGGAATGATGACCCAGCGCTCCTCACGCACGACTCCCTCCGCGGGACCGCCAAGACCGATGATCGCCCGTCGCAGCGCACGATCGTTCATGTCGATCGTGCGGGGCCAGGTGATGCGCCGTGGATCGAGCCCGGTCGGATTCCCCTGCTGCAGCGAGTTGTCCATCATCGCAGACAGCAGCGCGTGCGCACTCGAGATGGCGTGGAAGTCACCGGTGAAGTGGAGGTTGATGTCCTCCATCGGCAACACCTGCGAATACCCGCCACCCGCCGCCCCACCCTTCACACCGAACACCGGGCCGAGACTGGGCTCACGAATGGCGAGCACGGCGTTGGTCCCGAGGCGTCGGAACGCCTGCGCAAGTCCGACGCTGACCGTGCTCTTCCCTTCCCCGCTGGGCGTCGGCGAGATGGCCGTCACCAGCACCAGCTTGCCACGCGCCGGCCGCGTGGCCAGCTCGAGCGGGAGCTTCGCCTTGTACTTGCCGTACTGATCGATGTCATCGGGAGAGAGGCCGAGGTCGGCCGCAACGGCAGTGATGGGACGGAGGGTGGCGCTCTGAGCGATCTCGATGTCGGACGGCACGACCTGGGAGGTCACGGGCGTTCTCTCGGTGGGGTGGGATTGGGAAAGGTCTCCGCGCCTTCGTCCTCGGCGCGGGGATGGAGACAGGCAAAATCCTTCTCGATCAACACCTGGCACGAGCCGCCTGACGTCGGCCAGCTCGCGTCGATGGACACCGCCTCGCTGTGGGCCCACGGCAGCGCCTTCGCCCGAGGCACGAGGACATCGAGACACCCCTCAACAAATTGGGCCGTCACGGGCCCACCATCGACCACCGTCAGGGCATAGCGGAAGGCCGTCCCATCGGGGAGGTCGGTCCGTGCCTCGATGCGCTCACCGCGGCCCACGGCCTCGACTTCCGGCCGCGTCAACCGGAGTCGTACCGCGGAATCGCGCAGCCGCAATTTCATCGCGCCACCGCGAGCGTCGTCAGCAATCTCTCGGCACGCTGGAAGTCGGCCTCGGTATTGATGTTGAGGAACGACTCGGCATCGTCGGCAGAGTCGACCAGCACCGCGCCGAGCGTATCGCTCCAGCCGCGGACCGATCGCCCGCCATTGGCGAGGTAGCGACGAAGCGAGATCCGGAGGGCAGCCGGGAAGAGAAGGAAGAGTGGCTGCGGCCGCGCCCCATCGTGCGGCATCGCGACGTCGGCCGACGCGGGGCGGAGCGCGTCCCCCAGACGGGCGACCAACGTCGGATCCAGGAGT
>JBBQJU010000264.1:0-3424 GCA_038326215.1 Gemmatimonadales bacterium
ACTACTCGCGCTTCTTGTCGGGTCGCCTCCCGGGCGAGCGCCCGGCCTGTCTTTTCGACTACTTCCCGCCCGAATTCCTGGTGGTGGTCGACGAGTCGCACGTCTCGCTGTCGCAGATCAACGGAATGTTCAACGGCGACCGTGCCCGGAAGACGACGCTGGTGGAGTACGGCTTCCGGTTGCCGTCGGCGCTCGACAACCGTCCGCTGATGTTCGACGAGTTTCTGGCGCTCTCGCCGCAGATCATCAACGTCTCCGCGACACCCGGCGATCTTGAGCTGAAAATGAGCGGCGGCATAGTCGTTGAGCAGATCATCCGGCCGACCGGCCTGATCGACCCCGAGATCGACATCCGCCCCGTGCGTGGTCAGGTCGACGACCTGCTCGGCGAAATCCGCAAGCGCGAGGCCGCCGGCGAACGCGTGCTGGTCACCACGCTCACCAAGCGGATGTCGGAAGACCTCACCGACTATCTGCAGCAGGCGGGCGTGCGGGTCCGCTACCTGCACTCCGACATCGACGCCATCGAGCGCGTCGAGATCCTCCGTGGCCTCCGCCTCGGCGAATTCGATGTGCTAGTCGGCATCAATCTGCTTCGCGAGGGCCTCGATCTTCCCGAGGTCTCGCTGGTCGCGATTCTCGATGCCGACCAGGAAGGGTTCCTCCGCTCTGATCGGTCCATCATCCAGACCTGCGGCCGCGCGGCGCGGAACATCAATGGGCGCGCGATCCTCTATGCCGATCGGATCACCGGGTCGATGGAGCGGGCGCTCAACGAGATGAGCCGCCGTCGCGAGATCCAGCGTGCCCACAATATCGAGCACAACATCACGCCGATGGGGATCGTGAAGTCGCTCGACGAGGTGCGCCTCTCGACCCACGTTGCCGATCAGCGCAACGAGCGGACCGATCGGGCCGACACGCGCGCTGCACGGAAGGGCGCCTCGCCGGAACCGCTGGACCTGCACGATCCCGCCCAGCGCGCCGTGGCGATCGCAGCGCTCGAACAGCAGATGCGGCAGGCGGCGGCGAATCTCGAGTTCGAGCTCGCGGCGATGCTGCGCGACCAGCTGAACGACCTCCGCTCGGCCGACGCCCCCAACGTCAAGCGCGGCAACTACCGCGGCGGACGGCGATGACGGCGACGGTCCTCGACCTGGCGGCCCTGCAGGCTGCCGGCACCGCGCTGGGAGTGTCGCTGCCGAGCGGGAGTGTGGTGTGGCTCGAGGGGGAACTCGGCAGCGGGAAGACGACGCTCACCCGCGCGATCCTTGCTGGGCGCGGGGTTTCGACGCCGGGCGCCTCGCCGACCTATGCGCTGGTGCACCATCACGAGGGGCCTCGCGGCTCGGCGTATCACCTCGACTGCTATCGACTGCGGCATCCCGACGAGGCGGCCGATCTCGATTGGGAGACGCTCGCCACTGCGGACCTGCTGCTGATCGAGTGGCCCGAGCGCGCGGGCGCGTGGGCGCCACCGGCGACGCACCTCATCCGGCTCGGTCACGTCGACGAGACGACCCGCACGATTGAGGTCGCGTGATCACGCTAGCGCTCGACACGGCGACCGATCGCTGCACCGTCGCGGCGACCGACGGCACTCGCGTGGTGGAACGGCACCTCGATGGCGCGCGGCAGCATGCGCGGTCGGTGCTCGGCCTCACCGACGAACTGCTCGCCGAGCTGGGCGCTTCGCCGCGTGATATCCAGCGAATGCTCACCGCCGATGGACCGGGGTCGTTCACCGGCCTCCGTGTGGCCGCATCGGTGGCGAAGGGGCTGGCCTGGGCTGGCCGGATCGAGTGGCATACCGCGCCGTCATTGTTGGTGCGCGCCGCAGCGAATGCCCCGCTAGGTGGTGGTGTCGTGCTTGCGTTGAGTGATGCCTTGCGTGGCGATCTCTACGCCGGCTGCTGGCGCTTTGCCCCGGGCCGCGTCGAGCCGATGGGTGATGCCCCACGCGTGCGGACGCCGGCGTCGCTGGCAGCGTTCGGGCCGGTGGACGTCGTGGTGGGGAGTGTGCCGGAGCCGTTGCGTGAGGCGGTCGAGGCGGCGACTGGGTGCACGCTGATCGGTGGCGAGGCGGCGTTGCCCAACGCGCGGGCGCTGCTCGCGCTTGACGGGCTCATCGGTGGCACGCAACGAGTGGTGGATGTGGCGGCGTGGGAGCCGGAGTATGGCCGCCCCGCCGAGGCACAGGCGGTCTGGGAGAAGAAGCATGGACGGCCCCTGCCGTCTCCGCCCAGCATCGCTCGCTGACGTCGCCGCGATCGCCCGCCTTGAACTGCGCGCCTTCTCCGATGCGTGGACCGAGGCACAGCTGGTCGACTCGCTGACGCAGTCGGGGGCCATCGGGCTCGTGGCACAGGAAGACGACGACATTCTCGTCGGGCATCTGATTGGTCGGACCGTGGTCGACGAGGGGGAGATCCTCACGCTGGCCGTCGCGCCCGAGCGCCGGCGACGGGGCATCGCGGCTCGGCTTCTGATCGAGGCGATGGCGATCATGGCGGGGCGGGGCGTCGGCCGGGTCTGGCTGGAGGTGCGTGCCTCCAACACGGCGGCTCAGGCCCTCTACCGCGAGCATGGATTTTCCTCGGCCGGGCGCCGGCGGGGCTATTATCGTGAGCCGGTGGAGGACGCCCTCGTGCTGCGGCGCGACCTCTCCCACTCTGCATCACCCGGTCCACTCGTGCCGTGACCGGTACCCTCGACCGGGGGCTGGTCGCCTATCCTGCGACCGTTCACCGGAGTGCAATCCCTTCCGTCCGACGCTGGAGCGACGCATGAGCAAGAGTCTCAACAAGGTGATCCTGATCGGCAACCTCGGCGCTGAGCCCGAGATCCGATCCACGACTGGCGGCGGTCGCGTCGCGACCCTCTCGCTGGCCACCGGCCGGCAGTGGAAGGACGCCAGCGGCCAGAAGCAGGAGAAGACGGCCTGGCACCGGCTGATCGCCTGGAACAACAAGAACGGCCAGCAGCTTGCCGACATCTGCGAGCGGTATTGCAAGAAGGGCGACAAGCTCTACATCGAGGGCGAGATCGACTATCGCTCCTGGGACGACAAGGACGGCACCAAGCGCTACACCACCGAGATCACCGTCCGGGAGCTGATCATGCTCTCCGGGAAGGGCGAGGGCGAGGGCGGCGGCGGCGGTGGGGGGAGCTGGAGCGGCCGGGCCGCGGGCGCCGGCAGCTCGGCCCCGGCGAAGGGCGGGGGGGCCGCCAAGAAGGACGATTCCTTCGATGAGGTTCCCGAGGCGCTGGACGCCGAGGATGACGATCTGCCGTTCTAGGCGGGCACAATGCGAGGGGGGGCTGGGGGAAGTCGCCGGGCCCCGCGCCCCGGGGGGGGAGGGGCGGAGGGGGCGCCACCCGGCGCCAGGCACCGGGAGCGTGTGGGGGGGGTCGGGGTGCAGAT
>JBBQJU010000265.1:0-3391 GCA_038326215.1 Gemmatimonadales bacterium
CAGTCGATCCTCGCGTCCCTGGCGCGCCACGGGCGCACGGTGCGCGTCCCGCTCAATCGCACCGCCGATCTCTCGCGCATCATCAAGAGCACCGAGTCGCTCCGCCAGGAGCTGCGCCGCGAGCCGACACCCGAAGAAGTCGCCAAGGCGACCAACCTCACCGTCGACGTGGTGCAGGCACTCGCCGCACTGAACACCTCTGATGTCCGCCTCGATGCGCCACTCGATCCCGACGGTGATCGCTCGCTCATCGATCGCTTCCTCGTCAATGGCTCGGCCGACACCGAACAGGACGTGATGGACCGCTTCCTCACCGAAGAGGTGGAGCGCGCGCTGCGCTCGTTGCCGCCACGCGACTCGAAGGTGCTCCGGCTGTACTTCGGCCTCGATGGCGGACGCGAGCACACCCTCGAAGAAATCGGCGGGATGCTCGGCGTGACGCGCGAACGGGTGCGCCAACTGCGCGACCGCGCCCTCAAGCGGCTCAAGGAAGGCGATGTGGGCCGCGCGCTGGCATCGTTCGCCGCATGACAGCGACCAGCGAACCGCGAGCCGCGAACAGCGCGGAGGTGCGAATCGCCGATCGCGGGTCGCCGATCTCCGTGATCGGAAGCACGACACGCAGGATCATGCGTGCGCTAGGCGAGCGTGACGTCTGGGTTCCCCTCCTGCTCCCGCAGATGCGCAAGCTCGGCGTCGACTCGATCCCGATCGCGCTCTTCATCGCGACCTTCACCGGCATCGTCCTCGCCCTGCTCGCCTCGTACATCTTCACCGGCACGGTGCCGGTGTATTTCGTCGGCGCCCTGGTCGGCAAGACGATCATGATGGAGCTCGGCCCCGTCCTCACCGGGATGGCGTTAGCCGGCCGCGTCGGCGCCTCGATCGCCGCTGAGCTCGGCACGATGAAAGTCACCGAACAGGTCGATGCGCTCGAGACGCTCGCCTACAATCCCGACAGCTACCTCGTGGTACCACGAGTCCTCGCCGCGACGCTCATGTTTCCGGTGATCACCGCCTTCGCGATCGCGCTTGGTGTCATCGCAGGATGGATCACCGCCATCAATCTCCTTGACCTGACCACGCTCGAGTTCACCAAGGGGCTGCGCGCCTTCTACGAATTCAAGGACGTCTGGTTCGGCCTCGTGAAGGCGGCGTCGTTCGGTGGCGCCGTCGCCTTGATGGGCTGCCTCCGCGGCCTGCGCGCCGGTGGTGGTGCCGAAGGAGTCGGCCGGGAGACCACGCGCGCCGTCGTCCTCGGCTGCGAGGCGATCCTGCTCCTCGATGCCTTCTGGGCCGTGGTCCTGCTGTGATCCGCTTCGTCGACGTCCACAAACGCTTCGGTGACCGGGTCGTCCTCGACGGCTTCTCGCTCGACATCCCCGATGGCCAGACCACCGTCCTCCTCGGCGCCTCGGGGGCCGGCAAGAGCGTGACCCTCAAGCACGTGGTCGGCCTGATCACCCCGGACGCCGGCTACGTCGAGGTCGATGGGCACCGGGTCGACACCCTCGAGCCCGCCGGGCTGGCCGCGCTCCGTCGCACGATCGGCTACGTCTTCCAGTTCGCCGCCCTCTTCGATTCCATGACGATTGCCGACAACCTCCGCCTCGGCCTCGTGCGCCAGTCACTGGGCGAGGACGAGATCGCCCATCGGGTACAGGAGGCGTTGGCGCATGTCGGACTCAGCGATGCAGCCGAACGTTTTCCGGCCGAGCTCTCGGGCGGGATGCGGAAGCGGGCGGGGATTGCCCGCGCCATCGCGCTGCGTCCGCGTTACATTCTGTGGGATGAGCCGACCACCGGCCTCGACCCCGTGACTGCCGCCACGATGGATCGCCTGATGCGGCGCACGGCCGAGGAACTCGGGGTCACCAGCGTGGTCGTAACCCACGACATGCGCTCTGCCTTCACCGTCGGCGACCGGATCGCAATGCTTCATCACGGCACGCTGCGCACTGTCGGAACCGTCGCCGAGATTCAGGCGACGACGGATCCGGTGGTCCGCCAGTTCATCGAAGGACTGCCCGAATGAGTCGCCGGAGCGACTTCTCGGTCGGCCTCGCCGTGCTCGGTGCCGTCGCGGTGGTCATCATGGCGGCGCTCTGGCTCGGTGATCTCGGTCCGCGCGGCCCGAAGTCGCTGCACACCGCGCGCTTCCGCACCGTTGGCGGGGTGAAGGTCGGCGACCCGGTGGTCCTGCGCGGCGTGAAGGTCGGTCGGGTCGAGGCGATCCGCTTGGCCGCCGATGATTGGGTCGAGACAGACCTCCGGATGAGCGCGCCGGAGGAAGTCCCCAATCGGGCGGTGGCAATCGCCGTGTCGGCCTCGCTCTTCGGCGAGTGGCAGATCGCCGTGATGGACTCAGCCCGCGCCCCGGCCGACCCTGACGTGCAGCGCGCGTTGGCGGAGGCGCGCACCGGCGCCGGCGCCGCCTGGCCTGGCGCCACCCTCCCCGACATCGGCCAGCTGACCGCGCAGGCCTCGCGCATTGCGGGCGACATCGCGGCCGTCACAGCGCGGGTGCAGGACGCCGTCGACTCGCAGGCGATCGGCGACATTCGTGGTTCGGTGCGCGACCTCCGTCGGATGGCCGACCAGCTGCTCTCGTTCACCCAGCGGCAGACCGCGTCGATGGACAAGGTCGTCGGCAATGCTGCCGGCTCGTCGGATGACATCGCCCAGGCGTCGAAGCACCTGCAGGCGACGCTGTCGCGCATCGACTCGTCGACCTCCTCGGGCGAGCTCTCCGCCCTGGTCGCCGATGCCCGCAGTGCCACCGGGGAACTCAAGGCGGCCAGCGGTGATCTGCGCGTGCTCACCACGGCGGCCGCGCAGCAACGCGACAAGATGGTGCACATCCTGACGGCGACCGACGATGTCCTGACGCGGGTCCAGCAGGGCCAGGGCTCGCTCGGCCTGCTCACCTCCGATTCGACGCTCTATCGCGAGACGACCAAGACCGTGGTGCAATTGCGCACGCTGCTCGCCGACATCCAGGCGAATCCGCGTCGCTACTTCCGCTTCTCGGTGTTCTAGGCTGATGCCTCCCAAGAAGCGCGCCGAACGTGAAGTCTCCGCCGGTGGCATCGTCTTTCGACGCGATGCCGACGGGACGCCGCGCTTTCTCCTCATCCGCGACAGCTACCAGCATTGGGGCTTCCCCAAGGGCCACCTCGAGGACGAGGAAAGCCCGGCTGGTGCTGCCATGCGCGAGACCCACGAGGAGACGGGGCTGGAGCAGTTGGTGATGGTGGGGCCGATCCGCCTGATCGATTGGCACTTCCGCTTCCGTGGTCGCTACATCCACAAGTTCTGCCACTTCTTCCTCTTCGAGTCGGCGGCGGGCGAGGCCGTGCCGCAGGTCGAGGAGGGCATCACCGCCGTGCGC
>JBBQJU010000266.1:0-3380 GCA_038326215.1 Gemmatimonadales bacterium
GCCACGGTCAGGACGGTGGTGGCGAGGAGGATGAAGCGGCGCTGTGCCGTGAGGATGCCGAACAGGCCCTGCGTCACGGAGCGGTCCCGGCCGCGGACTTCACTGTCACACCGTCATCGAGCCCGTACGCCCCCGTCGTGACGACCCGCTCCCCGACGGCGAGACCCGCCGTGAGGTACGCGTGTGTGCGGTTCTGCCCTCCCACCGTGACCTCGCGTCCGTGGGCAATGTTCGCACTGTCGAGGACGAAGACACGGAACAGTTCGCCGGCGGGCACCAGCGCGCTGACCGGGACGACCACGGCGCGCGCCACCCGGCCGAGCTGGACGTGGCCGAGGACGGACTCGCCGATCCGGAGGAGGCGGCTGGAGCCGCTAATCGCGGCTCGCACCAATACACCACGGCTCAGGGAGTCCACGACGCCGCCGATCTCGGTGATGGCCGCCTCGCCAAGCGAATCCGGCCCCTCCGTCCCGGTGAGCTGGAGTCGTTGGCCGCGCAACAGTCGCGCCGCCTCGGTTGGCGTCACCGTGAAGACGAGGTCCGTGGTCGAGGCGTCCGTGAGTTCCACGAGGACCATTCCGGGCTCGGCGGTAGCACCCGGCGTCGCCGCCACGCGCGTGATCACGCCGGCGATGGGGGCGATCATGGCCGACCATTGGGCTGCTCGCCGCGCCGTCGTCAGCTCGCTCCGTGCCCGCGCTGCATCGGCCGTGGCGCGCTCGGCGTCGCGCCGTGGAAGAATGCCTGCGGTCACCAATCGGTCGGCCCGCGCGGCCTCTGCGTCGGCAGCGACGGCCGCGGCCTCGGCGCTCTGGACCATGGCGTCGATGGTGCTTCGATCGAGCTCCACCAGCGGGTCCCCGGCCCGCACGCGCTGACCAGGGACGACCAGCACCCGGAGGATACGAGTACTCGTCGGGGCGGTCAGGGTCGCGGTGCGGCCGAGTCGCGGGGCGACCTCGCCGATGACATCGAGGGTCAGGTCGAACGGCTGCGCGGTGACGACTTCAGATTCGGCGGTGACCGCAGGTGATGTGTCCTCCACGGCAGGGTTCGGCGCGCCGCAGCCCATCACGAGTGCCGCCCATCCCAGCGTGGCGACACAGAGGCGACGTGGCGTGGAGATCATGGTGTGTCCGGGGCGGTGGTTTCCGCGAGCAGGAGGACGGCACTGCGGGCAAGCCAGGCCGACAGGAGATCGTCGATGTATTGCGCCCGCACATCCCGGGCGTTCCGCTGTGCCTCGAGCACGCTGCTGAGGGTCGTTGCCCCTTCGCGGTAGGCGGTGAGCGACTTGGTGGTGACCCGATCGGCGGCGGTGAGCAGGCTCTCATCACGCGCGACCAGATCAATGGCCGAGCGCCAGGCGCGCGTGGCGCGCGCGATCATGGTGATGCTCTCCACCCGCGCTGCGGCCACCACGCCCTCGGCCTGGGTCTGCTCCGCACTGGCCCGCGCGATCCCACCACGATTGCGATTCCAGAGGGGGAGAGGGATCGCAAAGCCGACGGTGGGGAGCGATCCGGGAAAATCAATGTCTCCGCGCTCGAAGCCCGCCGTCAGGGACGGCGTTCCGAAGCGCTCGCGCCGCGACGCCGTGACTGCGAACTGCGTCGCGCGCAGATCCGCCTCGGCCGCGGCGACGAGCAACGGCGTCCCGCGGCTCACCATCTCCGGTGCGTCCGGTGTCGTGAGCGAATCGCTCAAGGCCACGACGATCGCGCCATTGACGAGCCCCATCGTGGCCTGCAGGGCGAGCAGCGCATCGTCGCCCGCGAGCGCGGCGCGCCCGGCAAGGTTGCGTTGCTGTGCCGCAGCGATCGCCGCGAGATCGACATCGAGGGCACTGGCATCGCCGGCTTCGAACCGGAGCCGGGCGATCGTGACGAGCGAATCCGCGTCCCGGGCACCCCGCTCGCTCAACCGCGCCTGTGCCGCGGCCGCCAGCGCGACGGTGTAGGCCGCGTCCACGTCCCGGATCACTTCCGCACGACGGTAGGCGGACCGCCACGCCGCACCCGCCTTGCCCTGCTCGGCGGCGGCGATCCGTGGTGCGCGCGACCAGGGTAGCGGAAGCGGCATGTCGAAGACGTAGTGGTAGTTCGGGACGGACTTGGAGTAGCCCACGGCCAGCGTCGGGTCGGCGAGGAGCCGCGCCTCCTGGACCATCGCGCCCGCCAGCGCAGCGTCGCCCGCGGCAAGCCGGAGCATGGGGGCCGAGCGGAGGGCTTCGGCGTGGGCGTCACGTCGGGAGAGGGGGCGGGGTGTTTGCGCGGCCAGGGTTGCTGCCGGGAGCACCACCATCGCCACGGCGAGGGCACACCCGTGTCGGAGCATGACGGTCATCTGGATCAGTCTATCGCGTCAAGCTGTCAGTCGGATGACATCGACGGCCACGCCCGCGTTGGGAGTCGGAGTCAGGTCGCCGGGAAGGCAACCGTCGCGACGGTGCCGCTGCCCACCGTGGAATCGAGGACGATCTCGCCGTCATGACGCTCCACGATCCACTTCGCGATCGAGAGCCCGAGCCCGGCACCACCGGACGACGCCGCGGAGCGGGTCCTGGCCTGATCGCCCCGGTAGAAGCGCTCGAAGAGATGCGGCAGCTCCTCGGGGGCGACGCCCGAACCCGAATCGCGGACCTGCAGCGTGGCGCGCCCGTTGGCCCTCCCCACGCGCACGGTCACCGATCCGCCCGCTGGCGTGAACTTGATCGCGTTGTCCAGAAGAATCATGGCGAGCTGCCGTAGTGCGTGCGCGTCGCCGGCCATCGGTGCTTCCTCAAACTCGCTGACCTCCAGGGTGACTCCCTTCGCCACCGCCATGACCCGCGCGGCGTCGGCGGCATCGAGGACGATGTCATCGAGGAAGAGCCGTTCGCGCACCAGCGCACGTTGCCCGGCATCCACCTGGGCCAGCGTGAACAGGTCCTCCACGATCCGCCCGAGATGCGCACTCTCGGTGGCCACGCCGTGCAGCGCCGCCCGGTACGTCGCCGCATCGCGTGGGTGCTGCAGCGCGACCTCTGCCCGGCCCCGGAGCACGCTCAGCGGCGTCCGGAATTCATGCGCCGCGTCGGCCATGAAGCGGCGTTGCTGTTCCAGAGACTTCGCCACGGGTCGGAGTGACTGCCGGACCAGGACGTTGCCAGCGACAGTGACAAGGAGCAGCGCGATCACCGCGGCGGTGCCGAACAGGGTGAGCAGGTCGGCGTACCGATCCTCGAGCTCCACCCGGTCGGCCACCGCGACCCCGATCAGCACCTCCCGTCCGGGCAGGATGATCGGCGCTGCGTGAGCCCGCAACTCGGCGTCCTCCGTCTCCAGTTGGTGATCCTGTGTGCGGGCGCCGGTGGCGGCCTCGCGTGCGAGCGCGCG
>JBBQJU010000267.1:0-3363 GCA_038326215.1 Gemmatimonadales bacterium
CGTCGCCGCGCCCGGTGATCCCGGCCACGACGTCAAATCGCTCCCGCCAACCCGGCACTTCCCACCGCGGGACGTCACCGGGGAGGCGGAACTCGTCAGCCCTCGACACGCTCGAGGTCGGCCCCGAGGGCAATGAGACGCTTGTCGATGTTCTCGTAGCCGCGCTCGACCTGCCCGATGTTGTGGATGTAGCTCTCACCATCCGCCGCCAGTGCGGCGAGCACCATCGCCATGCCGGCGCGAATGTCGGGCGATTCGACCTTGCCGCCGCGGAGCGCGGACGGCCCGCTGATCACGGCACGATGCGGGTCGCAGAGGACGATCCGCGCCCCCATGCCGATCAGCTTGTCCACGAAGAAGAGTCGCGACTCGAACATCTTCTCGTGCATCAAAATCATGCCCTCGCACTGCGTGGCCGCCACCAAGGCGATCGACATCACATCGGCAGGAAACGCCGGCCACGGGCCGTCTTCCAGCTTGGGGACGTGGCCGCCGAGGTCGGGGCGCACGCGGCGCTCCTGCCCGGAGTCGACGATCAGTTGGTCGCCCACAATCCGCGGGCGGATGCCAAGGCGATCGAAGCCAAGCAGCATCGAGCGGAGATCATCAGGGCGGACGCCGTCGATGGTGATCTGGCCGTTCGTCACCGCGGCGAGACCGATGAAGGAACCGATCTCGATGTGATCGGGGCCGATGGCGTAGGTGCAGCCACCCAGCGGCTTGCCGCCTTCGATCACGTAGGTGTTGCTGCCAATCCCCTCGATGTGCGCGCCCATCGCCACAAGCACCAGCGCCGTGTCCTGCACATGCGGCTCCGATGCGGCGTTGCGCAGGGTGGTTCGCCCCTTGGCGGCCACAGCCGCCATGAGCGCATTCTCCGTTCCGGTGACACTCGGTTCATCGAGGAAGATGTCGGCGCCGATCAGCTGTTTGGCCTCGATTTCAAAGCGGTCGCCGACGGTCACCAGGGCGCCGAGTCGCTCGAGCGCCAGGAAGTGGGTGTCCACGCGACGCCGTCCGATAACGTCTCCCCCCGGCGGGGGCAGGGTGACGGAGCCGAATCGCGCGAGCAGCGGCCCAGCGAGCAGGATCGACGCCCGAATCCGCGTGCAGAGCACCGGATCGAGCGGCTTCGGCTTCACCGCCCGAGTATCGACGGTGACGGTGTTCGCGCCGGTCCAGGTGACGGTCGCCCCGAGATCGATCAGCAACTCGAGCAACGTCTCGACGTCGCGAATCCGCGGGATGTTCTGGAGGTGGACCGGACCGTCGGCCAGCAACGTGGCGGCGATGACCGGCAGGGCGGCGTTCTTGTTGCCAGCAGGGCGGATCGTCCCGTTGAGGGGCCGTCCACCGCGAACTACGAATCGAGGGGCCATGCGGAAAACTCGTCGGGAAGACGGGAGCGCCGCAAGCGGTCGGCCCGCAGCGAACTATCTTTGGAACGAATACTTCTCCGATTGGAGCGTTGCGTATGCCCACCTGGGTCGGACCAACCGTCGCCATTTCCCTCCTCGTGATGGCCCTCTGCTTTTTGGGCATCGCGATCACCGTCCTCCTGGCGCTCCGTGAAGGACTGGAGCGCGGGCAGTCGCTCGCCAAGGAACTCGGCGAACTGCGCCGCGAATTGTCTCCCCTGCTCCAAGCCTTCGGTCGGCTCGGGAAGGAAGGCGCGGACGTCCTGGATCTGGCCAAAGAAGAGGTGCGGGAGATCGTCTACACGACCCGTCGCTTCCGGAAGGACGTCGAGAAGGGGATGCAACGGACTCAACAGCGCCTGGCGGACTTCGAGGCCGTCGTCGAGATCGTGCAAGAGGAAGTCGAGGACACCGCGCTGGACCTGACCACCGCGCTCCGCACGGTACGAACGGGAAGCGGCATGATCGGTCAGCTCCGCCGGCTGGTCCTGCCGTCTCGCCGAGGCCGGCGATGAAGGGTGCTGTGGCGTTCGCGCTGGTCGCGCTCGCCGCCCTGCTCTTCCCCAACCTGCTCCACGCGTGGACGCCGGGGACGCACATCGTCCTCGGCGAACGGATCCTCGGCTCACTCGAGCTGCTCCCAGCGGCCGTGGCCGATCTGTTGCGCGCGTTCCCGTACGACTACCTCTACGGCAACATCGCTGCTGACACGACGATGGCGAAGAAGTTTGCACCCGCCGACCGGCACTGCCACGCGTGGCATGTCGGCATGGAAGTGCGTGACCTCGCCGACACCGACGCCCTGCGCGCCTTCGGCCTCGGCTACATGGCCCACCTCGCCGCCGATGTCGTGGCCCACAATTACTACGTTCCGCGCCAACTGGTGATCACCAGCAGTACGCGGTCCATGGGACATACCTACTGGGAGAGCCGGGCGGAGACGGTGCTCGGCGAGGCCGTTCCGAAGGCGGCGCGGGAGCTGATTCGGCTCGATCATCGATCGGCCGACCAGCACCTTGAGCGGATCCTTTCACCGACGATCTTTTCCGTCTCGACCAACCGGAAGCTGTTTCGCGGCATGGTGCGGGTCGCGAATTCAAAGACCTGGCAATTCGGCATGCAGATGGCAAGTGATCAGAGTCGATGGGAACTGTCGGAGGAGCTGATTGGGGCCAATCTTGACCAGGCGACGGCCAACATCCGGTCAGTGCTTCGCGACGAGGCCTCAGCGGTGTTGCGACTCGACCCGAACGGCGAGGGCGCGCTCCTCCGCAGCAAAGACGTCCGGCGGCAGGCGCTGGTCGGGCGCGGCCGCCGCGACCGGGAATGGTTGGGCGCACTGGCCGATGCGCAGTTCGGACTGCCGCCCACGGATGTGGGCGAAGTGGTGATCGACCCCCTGCGCCTCAGCGACTGAGCGCGGCGACTCCCGCCACGACGCGGGCAACTTCTTCGGCGGTGGTGTAGCAGGCGGCACCGATCCGGACCATCCCCTCCACCTCGAGCCCCAAGCGCCGCGCCACCGTCGTCGCGTAGAAGTCGCCGTTCGAGACGAAGCAGCTGTGATCGATCAGGCCGCGGGCGACCGCTTCCGACGACTTTCCCGCCAGCGTGAAGGCAATCGTGGCAGTGCGAGGCGTCCCCGGTGGCGGTCCTAGGCGTCGGACGCCGCGGATCTCGCCCAGGCCATCCCAGAGCTGCTGGAAGAGCTCTCGCTCGCGCCGTTGCAGCAGGTCGTAACTGCGCACCAACTGCGAGCGGAGGTTGCCCTCGCCACCACCGAGACACGCAATCCACTGCACCGCAGCAGCCGCACCCACGATCCCTTCATGGTTCTGCGTCCCGGTCTCGAGCCGCTCCGGGGCGCTGTCCGGCGCGGGCTCGAGCTTCGGCACGTCGATCGTGCTCAGCAGCGGATGCCGGCCCCAGAGCACGCCGACATGTG
>JBBQJU010000268.1:0-3294 GCA_038326215.1 Gemmatimonadales bacterium
GCCGGCCGTGGCGGACATCGCCACGGAGGCCACATTCGCCGGCGGCGGGGGCGGCGGCGGCAGGGGTATGACCGGGCTGTTGTCCCCGCACGCTGCGGCGAACAGGCAGGTCAATAGGGCAGCTGCCCGTTGGGAGAATGGGCGCATGAAGAGCCTCCTTGGCATGAGAGAGATGCAACTGTCTGCTCATGAAGGCGCAATACTCCCCCAAGTCGGGCCATCGGCAGGACTATCGCGACATGGGTCGAGTCAGGGGAGCTGCTCGCCTGACCGCGGCCCCCTCACCGGTCAGTGACGTGACGGAGTCGCAAGGAATCGGCATGAAGTCGCTGACGAAGAAAGGCCCCGATCCGCTGCTGATCCGCCTGGGGTGGGACTCGGCGCCACGTCGCCACCACCGTGAGCGTCGAGTCGGCAGCCCCGGCGGTCCCGGGCACTGTGCGTACCCTGCCCAGCAGGAGCGAGCGTAGCTCGGGGTAGAGCGCGCCGAGCTCGCTGGTGGCATCACTCATGGGCCCTTCCTGGGACCGCAGCCGGACGATTTCCGACTCGAGGACGCGGATCCGATCATCGCGCGACGCGAGGGCGGATTCATTGCGCTTGTAGAGATCTTCGAGGATGCCAGCCCGGACGACCTGACCCAGCTGCTCTGGCTGAATAGTCCCCGATCCGGACTGGTGGAGCACCAGCCGCGTCCGTCCGAGGCCGTAAGACTCGAGCCGCCGCACCAGTGCCCCCTCTGCCTCCGCCCCGAGTGGTTGCCCGATCAGTGTCGTCTCGATGGTCGACGAATCACGCCCGTACCGGAAAGCCGTCTGTACGGCGGACCGGTCGGTAAAGACGAGGTTCTCCGCGGCGAAGCGCCGCGCGGCGCCGTCGAATCGCGTTTCCCGCACCACTTGCCACGCCACGTAGATGCTCGGCACGATCGTGATCACGATCGCGGCGGTGATGATGACTCGCCGGCGTCGTGCCTCGTCCGGCTCCAGCTGCTCACGCTGTTGAAAGCCGAGGAGCCGGATGACCCCCAACGTCGACAGGCAGATGAAGACGGAGTTGATTACGAAGAGATACAGCGCACCCAGAACGAACGCTGGATCGCCATTGGCAATGCCGTACCCGGCGGTGCAGAGCGGCGGCATCAACGCGGTGGCGATGGCGACGCCGGGGAGGACATTGCCGCGGTCACTGCGCCGTGTGGCCGCGATGACGCCCGCGCTGCCACCTGCCAGCGCAATCAGCACGTCGTAGATCGTCGGTCGTGTCCGCGCCAACAATTCTGACTGGGCGTCGGCCAGGGGGGAAAGACTGAAATAGATCGCGGAGGTCACCACGCTGACGGCGGCGGCGATGGCGAGATTCCGCACCGCGCGTCGGAGCAGGCCCGTGTCGTTGATCCCGAGCGCGAGCCCCGCCCCGATGATCGGACCCATCAGCGGCGAGATAAGCATTGCACCGATGATGACGGCCGTCGAATTGACATTGAGGCCGACGGACGCGACGACGATCGCCAGCACCAGCGCCCAGAGCGTGGTGCCCCGGAACTCGACGCCGGCGTTGATCTCCTCGATCATCGCGGCCTCGTCGAGCGCCTCGCGGAGCGAGAAGGCGTTGCGGAACCACACGCCGAGGCGCGGGAGGGTGCGGGTCATGCTCGTCCTGGGGTTAGGAGCGGGGCAGCCGGTGGCGCGGAATCGGAGGGCCTCCCCAAACCTAATCCGGCATAGCGCCACACCCCGCCCTGAGGCCATCTTTGCCGAATGACCGACACCGTCGGTGACCTCGCACCGGAAATACTCCTCGCCGCTCGTTTCGATGTGGAAACGGTGCTTGGCCGCTGGGGTGGGGGAGGAGCTGCGCAAGGTCGGCATTCAGCTGTCACTACGCCGCGCAGCGGCGAGAACGTCGAGTAGGTCAGCGGACGGCCGGGCTTGAGACACTCCTGTAAGCAGGGCGGATCAGCAATCATTGCGCGGGCCCAGCGCGGTTTCACGCAGGAGGCATGAGCAGCATGAACGTCCGCATGCCACCACGGTGGCCCCTGAGAAGGATCCTGCTGGCGATCGTGGTCCTGGGCGCAGCCTGCCAGAAGGCCAGCGAGGCGCCAGCGGCCGATCGTGCCGGGGAGGCACCTGCCGCAGAGATGAGCATTACGCCAGTGTCTGCCATGCTCGGGACCTGGACCGTGGTCGCGCATCAGATCCCCGGGATCAGCGCCTTGAGCGATGTCGAAGCCGCGGCGTGGCACGGGCGGACACTGCGGCTGACCGCGACGCACGCGCGCTCCGTCGATGATCAGTGTGACTCACCGGCCTATACCGCACGAACCGTCGCCACAGACAGTCTTCTCGATCAGGAATTCAGGATCGACCGTGGCAGCCTCACGCTGCTGCAATCCGCCGAGCATCTCACGCTGTTGCAGGTCACCTGCGGCGACGCCCCGTGGACGACGCTCGGTGGCCTCATCATCGGGGTCACGCCCGGCCATGCACTGGCGCCCTGGGACGGAGTGTTTTTCGAGCTCGAGCAGGATCCCGACTTCCGGGCCCTCGGACAGGAGCCCTTCTGGCACCTGCAGATCCGCAATGGGCAAGAGATCCGGTTCACCCTCATCGGGAACCCCGACGTGGTGATGCCGGTCCCCGCGCCGACGACCGACCCGGCGAGCGGCACCCTGGTCTATCACGCCGTCACGCAAGCCAACGATCTGCAGGTGCTGATCGTGCCCAAGCCCTGCACCGACGCAATGAGCGGACGTCGCTTCGCAACGACGGTGACGGTGACGCTCGACCACGAGACCTATCACGGGTGCGGCGGAGAGGGCTCGGCACGTCGACCGAGGGCTGATTGAGGCTCCAGTTCATTGATGCCAAGCAGTATCGTTCCGCTCGGGAAGATTTGAGGGCGGGCGGGGTTGGGGCCCGCCAGCGCGTTGCGCACACTTCACATGGCTCAGAGGCCGCATGCGGATTCTTTTGGGACTGTTCTGGGCGCTCGTTGGCGGAGTCGTCGGTTTTGTGGTGGCTGCCGGGGGCGCTGGGGTATACGCCAACGCGGTGAGTATGAGCGAGCGCGAGGGGATGCGCGGATACTTTGTGCTCGCCCTCGGGCTGCTGGGCGCAATCGTCGGCATCATTACCGGGATCGCGCTCTACGGTCGCTCGGCGCCCAGAGGTGAGGGGGCGGCGTTCACAGGAGCGGGCATCGCGGGTATTGTCGGTCTCACGGCAGCGATTGTCGTGTCGGTGTGGGCGTACATGCAGCTCATCGAGAAGCCGCTTCAATACGGCAACG
>JBBQJU010000269.1:0-3286 GCA_038326215.1 Gemmatimonadales bacterium
GGACGATGGCGGGGCGGGGAGGAGACAGCGGCATCCGGGAAATCTACTGCGGCCCCCCCCTTGCGCCCGCGGGTACCTTTCGGCTCCCTCCCTCGCCTAAGGTCCCCTCCGGAGCGCTGTCCATGAAGCTGATTGTTGCCATCATCCGCCCCGAGCGGCTCGCCGAGGTCAAGCGGGCGCTCTTTCAGGCCGGTGTCACCGGGATGACGCTCTCGCGCGTCAGCGGCCACGGCGGCGAGCGCGACACCGTGCAGCACTACCGCGGCGATACCGTGGTGCTCGAGTTCCACGAGAAGATCCGGATCGAGCTGGCCTGTTCCGAGCCGTTTGTGGAGACGACCATCCAGGCGATCTGCGATGCGGCGCGCACGGGCGATGTCGGCGATGGGAAGATCTTCGTCATGCCGCTCGACCACTCGGTGCGGATCCGTACCGGGGAGCGCGACAATGACTCGCTCACGGCTGTGAACGCCGACGACGTGATGCGTCTCACGCAACTTGAAATGCCGATCGCCCGTCCGGAGTCGAAGTAGTGGACGCGCTGGTACGGGGTGATGTCGCGTGGGTGCTGATGAGCACTGCCCTGGTCGCGCTGATGGTGCCGGGCCTGGCCTTCTTCTATGGCGGCCTGGTGCACAACAAGAGCACGCTCAACACCATGCTCATGTGTCTCGGCGCGCTCGCCCTGATCACCGTGCAGTGGGTGGTGGTCGGCTACTCGCTGGCGTTCGCCCCCGGCAACGCGTGGATCGGATCGCTTGCCTGGGCCGGCTTCCGCGGCGTGACCGGGGTGCCGAACCCGACGTACGCCGGGGCGCTGCCACACGTGCTCTTTGCCGCGTTCCAGGGGATGTTTGCGGGAATCACTGTCGCGCTGGTGGCAGGCGCCGTGATTGATCGCATGCGCTTTCTGGCGTATCTGCTTTTCGGGCTGTGCTGGTCCACCCTGATCTACGACCCGCTGGCCCATTGGGTCTGGGGCGATGGGGGATGGCTCCGCACCCTGGGCGCGCTCGATTTCGCCGGCGGGACGGTGGTCCACATCAGTGCCGGGATCACTGCCCTCGTCCTGGCGCTGACGCTGGGCCCCCGCCGTGATTTCAAGCGCGTCCCCACCGTGCCACACAACGTGCCGTTCACCTTGCTCGGGGCGGGGCTGCTCTGGTTCGGCTGGTTCGGCTTCAACGCCGGATCGGCGCTGGCGGCCGACGGGATCGCGGCCAATGCGCTCCTGACGACGCATGCGTCCGCCGCTGCGGCCCTGGTGATATGGATGCTGTTGGAGGCGCATCGCAGCGGGCGCGCGACGGCCGTGGGCGCGGCCACCGGCGCCGTCGTCGGCCTGGTGGCGATCACCCCGGCGGCCGGTTTCGTGACGCCGCTCGCTGCCCTCGCCATCGGCGCGCTCGCGGCACCGTGCTCCTTCTACGCGCTGCACTACCGCGCCACCACGCGCGTCGATGACACGCTCGATGTCTTTGCCTGCCACGGCGTCGCCGGCATCGCGGGCGCCGTGCTCACCGGTGTCTTCGCGAGCAAGGCCGTCAACCCCAACGGGGCGGATGGCGTGCTCTACGGCAACGTGGCACTGGTCGGGGTCCAGGTCGTCGCGGTGCTGGCGACGGTGGCCTTCGCGGCGGTGGGGAGTGTGGCGATCCTCGCGGCGCTGCGGGTGGTCATGCCGTTGCGCGTCGCACTCGACGCCGAGATGACCGGTCTCGATCTCGCCGAACACGGCGAGGAGGCCTACCACGGCAGCGACCTCAGTGATCTCGCCGGGCGGAGCACCCCGCTGGGCGATGCCGTGCTGCTGCCGGCGAGCGAGTTGCTGCGCCGACGATAGCCGTGCGGTGGCCGCTACGTCCGGTCGGGCGGCGTCGCGAGGCGGTAGGACCAGAGGTGGCCGACGTAGCTGCCACCGACAAAGACCGGGATATAGTCGCGCTCGATCCGGGTGCCGCTCTGCATCACGAACGGCTCGCCGAGCAGCCGTTCGCGACCGGCCAGGGCGGCCGCGGTCCGATGGAGAAAGTCATCGGGATCACGGAAACACTGCTTCGCTTGCTCCGCGATGTGAGTGCCGTCGGCGCCCACGAGCGCCTCCGGGGTCGATGGGAGCTGGAACAGCGCACAGAATGCCTGATTCGCCAGCGTGACCCGTCGGTCCTCGTTCTCGAACAGCGTCCCCGCGCCGAGGCTCTGGATCAATGACGAGAGTCGTGCCGCGGTCTCCCGGCGTGCCCGTTCGGTCTCCTCGCGCAGCAGCGCCAGCCCGAGCAGGGGCCCGAGCGACTCCACGGCGCGAAGCAGGTCGGCCGCGGTTGGCGTCTCGGTGCGGTGAAACCCCTCCATGACGCCGAGCACCCGATCATCGCCCTCGATCGGGAAGGCAAAGGCGTTCTGCAGCCCGGCCGCCGCAATGTCGGCGTGGCGCGGCAGGGCGAGGGCGGGGTTGGTACTGGTGAAGAACAGGGGGCGGGCCTCTTCCCAGACGGTCCCCGGGCGCCCCTCGCCGATCCGGAATCGGCGGACCCGGCTGGCGGTCAGGAAGGCGTCCATCGCCTCCGGCTCGCGCGCCCACGTGGCGGCGCAATAGAGGGAGCGCACAGCGGAACGCCGGTCCAGGAGCCAGAGCATCCCGACGTCCAGCCCGAGGGTGGGCGCAATCTCGGCGAGGAATCGCGGGGCGGCCTTGGCGACCGAGGCGTGTTCCAGCAGGGCGGTCAGCAGCGCGTGCTGGATTTCGAGGGCGGTGTTGGTCGTCGTGCTCATCGCAGCTCCTTCAGCGTGGGGTCCTGGTGGGCGGCGGGCGCAGAACCACGTTCGGGAAGCTACCGACGACGGCCGTCCGGTCGCCATCGTCCCCTCGCCGGAGGCGCGGCAGCGCAGTAGGTTTTCTCATCCCGCCGCCATTGCCGTGATCATGCCGCATCCCCCTCTTCCATCGAGCCAACCGATGACCCGACGCCCCTCGATCGTGTGGTTCCTGCTTCTGGCGTCAGCGGTGGGGGTACTCCCCGCTCAGGAACCGGTCCCGGCCGTGCGCCTCGCCGCCCGCGAGCGCTACCGCGACGCCGGCTTCGGGATGTTCATCCACTGGGGCGTCTACTCCCAGCTGGGGCAGGGCGAATGGGTGATGAACAACCAGAAGCTCGCCATCCCCATGTACGAGTGGCTGGCCGGCAACTTCAATCCCGTGAAGTTCGACGCGACGGAGTGGGTGGCGCTGGCCAAGGCTGCCGGGGTGCGCTACATCACCATCACCTCCCGGCATCACGATGGCTTC
>JBBQJU010000270.1:0-3258 GCA_038326215.1 Gemmatimonadales bacterium
ACGACGTCAGCGTACCGGAGAGAATCACCAGCGAGGCGCGCGGCACGGCGGCAACACCCTTCGACGTCAGCATCAGCGTCAGCATCATCAGCAGCTGGGTACCGAGCGTGAGTTCGATGCCGGCCGCCTGCGAGACGAACACGGATGCGACGGCGAGGTAGAGCGTCGAGCCATCCAGATTGAACGAGTAGCCGGTCGGGAGCACGAAGGCGACGATCCGCTTCGGCACGCCGAGCTTCTCGAGGTTCTCCATCGCCAGCGGCAGCGCGGCTTCCGACGAGGCCGTCGAGAAGGCGATCAGGTACGGTTGCTTGACGTACTTCCAGAAAAGCCGGATCGGCACCTTCGCGATCAACGCGATTGGCAGCAGCACCACCAACACGAAGACCACCAGTGCCCCGAAGAGCGTGAGCACCAGCGCCGCCAGGTTGCCGAGCACCCCCAGGCCGCTGTTCCCGATGGTGACCGCGATCGCTGCGGCGATGCCGAAGGGCGCAAAGAGCATGACGATACCGGTGAACTTGAACATCACCTCCGTCAGCGACTCGCAGAACGCCAGCATCGTCTCCTTCGCCTTCCCCTTGACCTGCGCCAGCCCGATCCCGAAGAGCAGCGAGAAGAAGACGATCTGCAGTACTTCGTTATCGGCGGCGGCCTTGAAGAACGACGCCGGGACGGTGTGGTCCAGCACGCCGGCGAAGGTGGTCTTCGTCTCGGCGAGTTTCGTCCCCGCCTCGGCGCTCGCCGTCAACTGCACGCCGTCGCCCGGCCGCACCAGATTCACCGCACCGAGGCCGATGAACAGCGCCGCGGTGGTGGCCAGTTCGAAGTAGATGATGCTGCGGAGCGCCAGGCGACCGACCTTCTTGAGATCGTCACCGTGGCCCGCGATCCCCACCACCAGCGAGCCGAAGATCAGCGGCACCACGATCGACTTGATCATCTTGATGAAGATCGACGAGAACGGCTGCAGGTACGGCGTCAACGAGATGCTGGTCCAGACGGCATTGTCGAGATAGCCGATCAGGATCCCGACGACCATCGAGATGCCGATCCACCACGTGAGGGGGATCTTGCGCAGGGCAGCGAACATCGGGGCTCCGAGGGAGGAGAAGGGTCAGCCGGCCAGCGAACCGGCCTTCTGTTCGACGCGGTCCAGCAACTGCAGCCAGCTCTCGGCGAATTTCGCCACGCCATCCGCCTCGAGGAACGCCGTGCGCTCCGCCAGCGGGCCCACGCCAAGTGCATCATACGCGGCCAGGGTGTGCGCCGCCGCGGCCTCGGCATCGGGCGTGATCCGCACGTGCGGATCGCCGTGATCGGCATAGGCGCGGAAGGTTTCCGGTGGCAAGGTATTCACCGTGTCCGGCGCGATCAGCGCTTCGACGTAGAGAACATCGGAGAGTGACGGGTCCTTGGTGCTGGTCGAGGCCCACAGCGTCCGCTGGGCCTTGGCTCCCTTGGCCGCCAGCGCCTGCCACCGCGGCGTGAGCAGCGTCTCGCCGAAGGCGGCATAGGCGGCGACGGCGTTGGCGATGGCCACCTGGTCCTTGAGTCCTGCCGCAGGGGCGCCTGCCTTGGCAATCGCCGCGTTGGCCTGCCCATCGACGCGGCTCACGAAGAACGACGCCACCGAGTGGAGGGTGTCGATCGGCAAACCAGCCGCGGCGCGCTGTTCGAGGCCACGGCAGAAGGCATCGACCACCTCGCGATACCGCGAGACCGCAAAGAGCAGCGTCACGTTGACGTTGATTCCCTTCGCGAGACAGTGGGTAATCGCGGGGAGGCCCTCGAGCGTGCCGGGAATCTTGATCATCGCATTCGGTCGATCAACGCGCGCCCAGAGCCGCTCCGCCTGCACGATCGTCCCTGCGGTATCGTGCGCCAGCGTCGGGGCCACTTCCAGCGAAACGGTGCCGTCGCCGTGGCCGCTGGCGTCGTAGACTGGCCGGAAGACATCGCACGCCGCCTGAACGTCGGCGACCATCAGCGACTCGACGATCTCGGCGGGAGTCGCACCGCGCGTGGCGAGGGCACGGATGTCGTCGTCGTAGTCGTTGCTCCCCGTAATCGCCTTCTCGAAGATCGTCGGGTTCGAGGTCATCCCCAGGAGGCCGTCCTCGCGGATCAACCGCGCCAGCTCGCCGGAGCGGACCAGGTCGCGGGTGATGAAGTCATACCAGGGACTCTGGCCGAGGGCACCGAGGCGAACGAGGGGATGGGTCACGACGGGCTCGCGGTGAGAATGGAACGCACGGCATCGACGGCATGCGCCGGCGTGAAGCCGAATTCCTGGAAGAGGCGCTCGCCCGGGGCGGAGGCGCCGAAATGATCGAGGCCGAGCGAGCGGCCGCGGTCGCCGACCCAGCGTGACCAGCCGAAGGTGAGGGCCGCTTCGATCGACACGCGCGCGGTGATCGCCTGCGGGAGCACCCGCTCCTTCCATGCCGGGTCCTGCGCCGCGAAGAGTTCCCACGACGGCATCGAGACCACCCGCGTCGGTGTCCCCTCGGCATCAAGCGCCGCCGCCGCCGCCATCGCGACATGCACCTCCGAGCCGGTCGAGAGGATGATGGCACGTGGCGACGTCGCCGGTTCATGCAGGATGTAGGCGCCACGCGCGGTCTCCGCCGACGTGTCGGCGTGGCGCGCGAGCGCGGGGAGCTTCTGCCGCGTGAGGATCAACGCGGTCGGTCCGGTGCTGCGCCCGATGGCCGTGCGCCATGCGGCCACCGTCTCGGCGGCGTCGGCGGGGCGCAGGGTCACGAGGTTGGGGATCCCGCGGAGCATGGCGAGGTGTTCGACCGGCTGGTGCGTCGGGCCATCTTCACCGACACCGATCGAGTCGTGCGTGAAGATGTAGATCACCGGGAGCCCCATCAGCCCCGCAAGGCGGATCGATGGCTTGCAATAGTCGGCGAAGACGAGGAAGGTTGCGCCATAGGGCCGCACGCCGCCGTGGCACGCCATGCCGTTGAGCGTCGCCGCCATCCCGTGCTCGCGAATACCCCAATGGAATCGCGGCCCGGTGGTGGTCGCCGAGAAGACCTCGCCGAAGGTGAGGTTGGTGCCGTTGCTGCCGCCGAGGTCAGCCGAACCGCCCGCCAAGCCCGGGATCACCGGTGCCAGCGCGGTGAGTGCCTTGTGTGAGGCCTGGCGCGAGGCGACGGACTCGTCGCGCAGGTCGGGAAGGTGGCTCGCCCAGTCATCGGGAAGGATCCCGGCCAGCTGCGCGCGGTACGCCGCCGCCTTGGGGCT
>JBBQJU010000271.1:0-3228 GCA_038326215.1 Gemmatimonadales bacterium
CTTCGGCCGCCCGCTTGCGTCCCTTGCGCTGCGCCAGATACGAGCCGAGCACACCGACCTCGTAGAGGATCAGCAGCGGCGCGGTGTACAGCAACATGGTGAGGACGTCGGCACCCGGCGAGAGGAACGCGCCCGCGATGAACGAGACCACGACGGCGTAGCGGCGCATCGCGTGGTACTTCTTCGCGTCCATCACCCCGAAGGCGGCGAGGAGGATCATCACCAGCGGCAACTCGAAGCAGAGCCCGAGCGCCAGGGTGGACTGGACCAGGAAGCCGAAGTAGTAGTCGAAGGTGATCTGGTTGTTGAACGCGTCGTTGCCGAGCCACGTCAGCAGGAACTTGAGCGTCATCGGCACAGCGTAGCGCCAGCCCAGCCAGGCACCGCAGAGGAAGAGTCCCAACCCTGCCACGAGCGTCGGGATGATCGCCTTCTTTTCCTTCTGGTACAGCGCCGGCGAGAGGAAGCCCCAGAGCTGCCAGATGATCACCGGTGAGGCGAGCACCAGCCCGAGCGCGATGCCGAGCTTCATCACCACCATCACCGATTCGGTCGGCGAGTGGAGCGTCAGCTTCCCACCGGGGATGTAGGGGGCGATCGGCTTGGCGAGCTCGACGACGAGGTTGAAGTGGAGCACCAGCCAGAGCCCGAGCCCGACCCCGACGACGACCGCCCCGAGCACCCAGAAGATGCGCTGGCGCAGCTCCTCGAGGTGGTCGAGGAACGGCATCTCGCCGGCAGAAGTGGTCATGGTCGGAGTCGGGGCTGCGGGGCGGCTAGAGCGGCAGGGTCTTGAGACGATCCTGCGCCAGCTCGTACTCGTCAGCGGCCCGGTACCTTGGCGCGACGACCTGCTGGAAGTAGCCACGCGCTGCCGCGAGGTCGCCACGATCCTGCGCCATCACACCGAGCTTGTAGAGCGCTGCGGCGGCCCGCATCGAGGTCGGGTATTCGCGCACCACCCGCCCGAACGAGACCTGCGCGGAATCCGTCCGCTGTTCTCGGAGGAAGGCATCGCCGATGTAGTAGGCCGCATCGGGCGCGTAGCTCGAAGTTGGATGAGCCTTCAACAGGTCGCGGAAGGCATTGCGTGCCGTCCCGAAGGCGTTGATCCGGAGCGACTGCTGTCCGGTGGCGTACAGCGTTGCCGCGGTCGGACCAGCGGCCACCGGTGCCGGCGTGGTGACCGGGGAGGTGCTCGCTGCGGTGTCGCCAATCGTGATTGCGGCCGCGGCCATCTCACTGCGCGCATCGAGCTGCGCCCGCAGTTCGCGAAGTCCCTGCTGGCTCTGATCGATCCGTTGCTGGATCGCGAGGATCTGCTTGCGGGCCTCGAGCAACTCGGTGGTCTGCTCGCGGCTGCCACGATCGACCCGATCGAGGGTCCGGGTCAGCGCCACCAACGAGTCCATCGCCTTGGTCTGCATGGCGATGATCCGGGCCAACTCCGAGGCGCGCGCCGAGTCGGCGCGCTCCTGATTGCGCTGCATCACGGCGACCTGCGTCTCGACACGCCGCACCTGACCGGGCGTGGCGCAGGCCGCGGCTCCGAGGAGGCAGAGGGCGGCGTATCGAGGGCGCATCAGTTCGGCTTCACGAGCGACTGGCCACCGGCAGTGATCTCGAACTCGTCGCGGCGGTTGCGCGCCCACGCCGCCTCGGTGGAGCCCGCATCGATCGGCACTTCGCGGCCGAGCGAGGCAACTTCGACGCGGCCAGCATCGATCCCCTTCCCCGTCAGGTAGGCCTTGGCGGCGACGGCGCGGCGCATGCCGAGGGCGATGTTGTATTCATCCGACCCGCGCTCGTCAGCGTGGCCGGTCACCCGGAGCTTGAGCGCCGGATTGGCACGGAGAATCGCGGCCTTGCGGTCAAGGCGCGCCTGATCGTCCGCCGAGATGGCGTCCATGTTGTAGTCGAAGTGGATCGTCTCGGCGATCTCGTTCACCAGCGCGGCGCGGGCGGCCTCGGCGGCGGCCGCGGCGGCGCGGATCCGTTCCGCTTCCGCCGCACGCACCGCCCGGAGCGAGTCGGCGGTCTTGCGCGCGGCGGCATCGGGATCGACGGCCATCGGCGTGGTTGACGGCTTCGGCGCGACGACCGGCTCGGCCTTCTTGCCGCACGCCGTCGTCAGAAGCACCAGGCCCATGAGGCCGGAAAGGAAGGTACGCTGGGTCATGCGGTCCTCGAGGGTCAGGGTGTCGTCGCGCGAAGCGACGGCGACCAGGCGGGGACGCGAGCGCCCCCTGGGGTGGATATCTGTCGGGACGCCGACGTCTCGGTGTCGAGCACCCAGAGCTGGTCGCGTCCACTGCGGCTGGATTTGAAGACCACGTGGCGCGAATCGGGCGCCCAGCTCGGGTCCTCATTCCTGCCGCTGCTGGTCAGCGCGCGCACCGTACCGCGGGCCACATCCAGCACATTGATTTGCCGTCCACCGGCCAAGTCACGGTGGAAGACGATCTTGGTCCCATCCGGGGACCACTCCGGGGCCTGCGACTCGGCAGTATCGTCGGCGTCGAAGATCAACGCCTGTTGCCCGGAGCCGTCCGCGTCCATCACATAAAGCCCCGGCCGACCGCCGCGCTGCGAGATGAAGGCGATCCGTTTCCCGTCGGGAGAATAGGTGGGTGAGAGGTTGATCGCCAGCCTCCCAACCGTGGTCAAACGGTGCACGCAGCACATCTGCGCCAGATTGACCTCGTAGATGTCCGACCCCTCCTCGCCGCTCCGGGTGAAGGCCATCCGGGAGCCATCCGGCGAGATCGCCGCCGTGTAGTTCTGGGCGGTGGTGGTGGTCGGAATGGTGACCCGGCTCCCCGTCACCAGCGACTGCAGAATGATCGTCCCGACATGGTCCCGGATCTCGGTGTAGGCCACCCGGCTGCCATCGGGGTGCCACGCCGGCGATTGGGTGATGCCTCCGGCCCGCGAGACCCGCCCCAGGTTCTTCCCATCGCTGTCGATCCGGAAGATGCCGTCGTCGCTCCCATCGGCTTTGGCCAGCTTGAAGAGGATCCGCGTCGCGGCGATGCCCTTGGCCCCGGTGATCCAGGCCACGACTTCATCGCTCACCCGGTGGATCGCCAGGCGGGAGTCGCCGGCGCCGCCCCGATCGAGCGCACGCACGCCCTGTTGGGTGACGGCACCAGTGGCCGCGTTATTCAGCTTGATCTCGATCCCGCCCGGGGCCAGTTGCAGCTCGACCACCGCGGCCGCGCCGAGGAG
>JBBQJU010000272.1:0-3202 GCA_038326215.1 Gemmatimonadales bacterium
GCGGTCCGCACGCCGCGTTCTACGCCACGCGCGACGCCTACAAGCGCCATATCCCGGGTCGGATCATCGGGTTGTCGAAGGACAGCCGCGGCGAGCCCGCGCTCCGCATGGCACTGCAGACCCGCGAACAGCACATCCGCCGCGACAAGGCGACCAGCAACGTCTGCACAGCGCAGGTACTGCTCGCGGTGATGGCGTCGATGTACGCCGTGTACCATGGCCCCGAGGGGATTCGCCGGATCGCCACGCAAGTGCACAGCCGGACGCTGCTGCTGGCGCATGCGCTGCATCGCCTCGGCTACACCGTCGAACACCAGCACTTCTTCGACACCATCTCGGTGAAGGTCGAGAGCTGGAAGCAGGATCGGATCATCGAGGCCGCCGCCGCGCGGCGCATCAACTTGCGCCGGATCGGGACGCATCGCGTCGTGGTCTCGCTCGACGAGACGGTGACGCTCGCGGACCTCGGCGACCTGATCTCCTGCTTCGCGCTCGACGGGGCGCTGCCGTTCATGCTCGATGCCGCGATGGTCTCCGATGAGGCAATCCCCGCGACGCTCAAGCGCACCAGTGGGTACCTGACCCACCCGGTCTTCCACCGCCACCGCTCCGAGACCGAGATGCTGCGCTACATGCGCGGTCTCGAAGCAAAGGACCTCTCGCTCACGGCCGCGATGATCCCGCTTGGCTCCTGCACGATGAAGCTCAATGCCACCAGCGAGATGATGCCGGTGTCATTCCCCGGCTTCGGCGCACTGCACCCGTTCGCGCCGCGTGAGCAGGCACAGGGCTATACGGAGATGTTCCGCCAGCTCGAGGGGCAGCTGGCCGAAATCACCGGCTTTGCGAAGGTCTCGCTCCAGCCGAACGCCGGCTCGCAGGGGGAGTTCGCGGGGTTGCTGGTCATCCGTGCCTATCACCATGCGCGCGGTGATCAGCATCGCAATATCTGTCTCATCCCGACGTCTGCCCACGGCACCAATCCGGCGAGCGCGGTCATGGCGGGAATGAAGGTGGTGGTGGTGGGGGCCGACAGCGATGGCAATATCGACGTCGCCGACCTGAAGGCGAAGGCCGCCGAGCATGCCGCGAATCTTGCGGCGCTGATGGTCACCTATCCGTCGACGCATGGTGTCTTCGAGTCGTCGATCAAGGAGATCTGCGAGGTCATCCACGCGCATGGCGGCCAGGTGTACATGGATGGTGCCAACATGAATGCGCAGGTCGGTCTCTGCCGTCCGGGCGACATCGGCGCGGACGTCTGCCACCTCAACCTGCACAAGACCTTCTGCATCCCGCATGGCGGCGGCGGTCCTGGCATGGGACCGATCGGCGTGGCACCGCAGTTGGCGCCGTTCCTTCCGGGGCACCCGCTGGTTGACCTCGACCACGCGCAGGCGGCCGGGCCGGTCTCGGCCGGGCCGTGGGGCAGCCCGAGCATCCTGCCGATTTCGTGGACCTACATTCAGTTGATGGGTTCCGAAGGGCTCACCTATGCGACGAAGGTGGCGATCCTCTCGGCGAACTACATCGCCAAGCGGCTCGAGGGGGCGTTCGACCTGCTCTACGCGGCAAAGAACGGCTTGGTCGCGCACGAGTGCATCATCGACATGCGCCCCTTCAAGGCAACGGCAGCGATCGAGGTCGAAGACATCGCCAAGCGGATCATCGACTTCGGCTTCCATCCGCCGACGGTCTCCTTCCCGGTGGCCGGCACAATGATGATCGAGCCGACCGAGTCGGAGCCGATGAGCGAGCTTGATCGCTTTGTCGACGCGCTCCTGGCAATCCGCGAGGAGATCCGCGAGATCGAGGACGGGACGGCGAGCCGCGAGGTGAATGTCCTCAAGGGGTCACCGCACACCCTGGGCGAAGTCACGGCGAACGAGTGGAACCGGCCCTACAGCCGCGAGCAGGCCGCGTTCCCGGTGGCCGGGCTCCGGCAGCGGAAGTTGTGGCCGACGGTCGGCCGCGTTGACTCAGCGTATGGCGACCGGAATCTGGTCTGTACCTGCCCGCCGATCGAGGATTACGTCTAACGGGTTCGCCCCTCATCGCTGTTCCCCGCCCTCGTGCGCCAGCGGTAGGGGCGACGCATGCGTCGCCCCTGCGTCCGTTCGGGCGGTGGCGCTAGCTTTCCGGATTCGCACCCTTCGCCAGCTCCCGCACCCGCTCCAGCTCCTCCCCGCCACGCTGCCCGCGCAGCGCGCCGTCCCCTTCGTGCCGGGGATGACGATCACCGCCTCGACGCGCATTGCGCCGGGGCGGTATCGCATTCCGGCCACCGACTCGGTCGGGATCATCGTGCGAGGGCGTGGGGTCGTACTCGACCTCCGCGGGGTGGAACTGGTCGGCGACACGGTGCGCAACCAACCTGACCGCTTCACCGGCGACGGGATCGTGATCGATGGTGGCGCGAACATCACCGTGCGCGGCGTCAGCGTGCGCGGGGTGAAGCATGGCCTCGTGGCGCGCGGTACCCGCGGACTCCGGCTCCTCGATAGTGACTTCTCCTACAACCAGAAGCCGCGCCTCTACTCAGGCATCGAAAAGGAGTCGCTCGTCGATTGGCTCTCCTTCCATCAAAACGAAAAACAGGAATGGTTCCGGCATGGCGCCGGTGTCTACCTCGACGGGGTCATCGGCGGCGAGATCCGCAACGTGACGGTCCGCCAGGGGATGAACGGGCTGATGCTGACCCGAACCGATTCGCTCCTGATCTGGAACAACGACTTCTCGTTCAACTCCGGCCTCGGTGTCGGGATGTATCGCTCCTCCTACAACCGCATCCTCCACAACAAGATCGACTGGGACGTGCGCGGCTACTCTCACCGCTTCTACAACCGCGGGCAGGACTCGGCCGGGCTGTTGATATATGAGCAGAGCTGCTTCAACGTGGTTGCCCACAATTCCATCACCCACGGCGGTGATGGCCTCTTCCTCTGGGCGGGGCAGTCCACGATGGACACGGGGAAGGGCGGGGCCAACGACAATCTCTTCTACGCCAATGATTTCTCCCACGCTCCGACCAACGGGATCGAGGCAACCTTTTCTCGAAACGCCTTCGTGGCCAATCGCGTCGAGGAAAATTGGCACGGTCTCTGGGGTGGTTATTCCTGGCAGTCCGTGATCCTCGGCAATCACTTTGCCGACAATCTCGAGGCGATCGCAATCGAACATGGTCAGGAGAATCGCATCGTCG
>JBBQJU010000273.1:0-3174 GCA_038326215.1 Gemmatimonadales bacterium
GGCGCGAGGCCACCGATTCGGCGGTCACCTTGGCGACCCAAGACAAGGCGCTCGCCATGGCAGCGCGGGCCGCGGGCGTGCGGGTCGTCGGGAGCTGAGCGGCGGGTCTTGCTGGATCACCTCATCCGAATATCTTCCATATATGGAGGCGTATATGGAACTCACCAAAAAGACCACCATCCTCTTTTCTCCGGCATTGCATCGGCGACTCGCCGAGCTGGCGGCGCGCCGCGGGCGCAGCATGGGCGACCTGGTCCGCGAGGCCTGCGAGATCCAGTACGGCGTGGTGGGCGGGACCGAGCAGCTCGCCGCGGTGGCGGCGCTCTCCCAGCTTGGCCTGCCAGTGGATTCCCCGGCCACGATGAAGCGGGAGTCGGTGCCCAGGCCGGGCACGTTGCTGCCGTGATGCTCATCGATACCAACATCATTATGTACGCCGCGGGCGCCCCCCATCCCAACAAGGCACCGAGCCTGGCGCTGCTCGAGCAGGTGGCGGCTGGGGAGGTAGAGGCCACCATCGACGCCGAGGTGTTGCAGGAGATCCTGCACCGCTACCGAGCGATCAACCGCTGGGAGGACGGCAAGCAGGTCTACGACCTCACCCGCCGGCTCTTCCCCGTGGTGATCCCGGTGACCGCGCGCATCCTCGACCGGGCGCGCCAGTTGCTCGACACCGATGCGACCATCATGGCGCGGGACGCCCTGCATGCCGCCGTCGTCCTGGAGGAGCGGCTCGACGGGGTGGCCAGCTTCGATCGTGATTTCGATCGGATCGCCGGCGTCGCGCGTCACGAGCCCGGCGCATAAACCAGCCTGCTCGCCGGCACCGCTGATTGGCGCTATCCTTGAGACAATCCAGCCACAACTCTCGTACCCAGAGCCCGCGTTGAGCACTCTCAGTCGCCTCACGGACGCCCCTTCGGCGAACCGACGCCGGAGCACTCGGCGATGATCATGGAACGCCTCAGGGCAAGCTTGTCCGACCGCTACCGCCTCGACCGCGAGCTCGGTCAGGGTGGCATGGCCACCGTCTACCTGGCGCACGACCTCAAGCATGACCGCGACGTCGCCATCAAGGTGCTCCACCCCGACCTCGGCGCGGCACTCGGCGGTGAACGCTTCCTGAGTGAGATCCGCACCACGGCACGGCTCCAGCATCCGCACATCTTGCCGCTCCTCGACAGCGGCGAGGCCGACGGCCTGCTCTACTACGTGATGCCGTTGGTCACCGGCGAGACGCTGCGTGCGCGCCTCGAGCGCGATCGTCAGCTGCCGATCGACGAAGCGATCCGCACCGCCCGCGAAGTCGCCGACGCCCTAGGCTACGCCCACGGCCTCGGCGTGATCCATCGCGACATCAAGCCGGAAAATATTTTGCTCCAGGGTGGCCACGCGTTGGTCGCCGACTTTGGCATCGCGTTGGCCGTGCAGAGCGCCGGTGGCGCGCGGATGACGCAGACCGGACTCTCGCTCGGCACACCGCAGTACATGTCGCCTGAACAGGCGATGGGCGAGCGCACCATCGATGCGCGCAGTGATGTGTATGCGCTGGGTGCCGTGACCTACGAGATGCTGGCAGGGGAAGCGCCGTTTACGGGGCCGAGTGTGCAGGCCATCGTCGCACGGTTGATCACCGAGGAGCCGCGCCCGCTCAGCGCGCAGCGCAAGGCCGTGCCGGAGCACGTCGAGGCGGCGGTGTTGCGCGCCCTCGAGAAGTTGCCTGCGGATCGCTTCGCCAGCGCCACGGAGTTTGCCGCCGCCCTGGGCAATGCGACCGGCGCGACCGCCTCCGCCTCGCGCACCCGCGCCGTGGCGTCCGCCAAGCGCAGCAACCGCACCACCTGGCTGCTCGGCGGCGTGACACTGCTCTCCCTCGCGGCGGCGGCGTTCGCCTGGCTTCGCCCTGCGCCGAAGCCGATCCCGAATTGGCAGACCATCGTGCTGAGCGACACGCTCGAAGTGGACTTCCCGGGGTCGATGATCGCCATTTCCCCCGACGGTCAGAACATTGTCTTCCGGAAGGCGATCCAGAACTCGCCGCTCTGGCTCAAGCGCGCCGACCGGTTGACGGCGATTCCCATTCCCGGCACCGAGCGCGGCGCCGCCGCCGTCTTCTCGCCCGACGGGGAATGGATCGCCTTCACCGCCGATCGGCAGCTCAAGAAGGTTCGCCTCGACGGTGGCGCCTCGATGCTGCTCGCCGATTCCACCGCATCGCAGGAATACGGCATCGCCTGGCTCGATGACGAGACGATACTCTATCCCTCGCCAAACGGGACGGAAATGCGTCGTGTTCAAGCCGGCGGCGGCGCCTACACCATCGCCCACTCCGATTCCGCCCTGCTCGGCTATGGTCTGGTCAACGTGACAGCGCTTCCCGATGCACGCGGCGCGCTGGCCACGGTGTGCTCGTCGAATTGCGCCACCAGCGCCTTGAGCGCCATCGACCTCAAGACCGGCGTCCTGACCCGCCTCCTTCCCGACGTCTTGAAGGGGTGGTACCTCCCGAACGGCTACCTCCTCTATATCCGGACTGATCTGACCGCGATGGTCGCGCCGTTCGACCTCGACAAGCTCGCCATCACCGGCCCGGCCACGACCGTGCTCGATGGCTCCGTCGTCCACGCCACCTTCGGCACGGTGCCCCTGCTTGGCCTGTCGCGCAATGGATCGCTGATCTACGCGCGAAGCACCGGGGGGAGCGGCACCAGCGAGCTGGTCCGGGTGGACCGCCAAGGAGAGGTCACCCGGATCGATACCAGTTGGTCGGGCACATTCAACTCGTTCGCGCTCTCTGGAGACGGTCGGCGGTTGGCGGTGGGGACGGGCTCCACCGGTGGTGGACTCTCCATCTACCTCAAGCAATTGGATCGCGGTGCCTTTACCCGGCTCAGCTTTGGTGGGCAGGACCGTCGGCCGGTCTGGTCGCCCGATGGCAAGACCGTCGCCTTCATTCGCGATTCGCTGAATGGAGGCGGCGTGTACGGCATTGCCGCGGACGGGAGCGGGAACGAGCGAGCACTGGTGAAGCTGGCGCGACCGGTGCAGGGGGTGGTCTGGTCACCAGACGGCCAGTGGCTGGTGGTCCGGACTGACAGTGGAACCGCTGGTGCCGGCGACCTGGTCGGAATGCGCACCAACGGCGACACCACGGAAGTCCCGCTGGTCGCGTCG
>JBBQJU010000274.1:0-3160 GCA_038326215.1 Gemmatimonadales bacterium
GGGTATCGCCGTCGGACTGGGCGTGGGCGCCTTCTTCATTCTGCGCGCACATGCCAACGCGCCGGCACTGCGCCTGGTCTCGATGGAGGGCGCGGTACTGACGCGCTACGTCCTGCCCGATCAGGTGACCTTCCTCGCCAAGGCCCATCTAGCGCAATTTCTCCAGCGCGTGCCGCCGGGGAGCCGCCTGGAGATTGATGGCCGCCACGCGCAACACGTCGATTATGAGATCGCCGAACTGTTGCAGGACTTCCGCACCACGGCGGCGGCGCAGGGCATCGACTATCGCCTCGTCGGCCTGCCGGACGTCCGCAGCACGCCTGCGCACTCGCACTGACCTCAGGAGCCGCGACGATGGAAGCGTTCGACAGGATGCTGGACTTCAACCGTCGCTGGGCTGCCGAGATGGTGGCCAAGGACCGCGGCTACTTCACGCGACAGGTCGCCGGGCAGACACCGCAGACCCTCTTCATCGGCTGCTCGGATGCGCGCGTCGAAACCAGTACGATGATGGGTACTGCGCCGGGCGAGCTCTTCGTCCACCGCAACATTGCCAATCAAGTCTACGGGTCGGACCTGAATGTGCTCGCGACCGTCGACTATGCAGTCGACGTGCTCGACGTGAAGCACATCATCGTCTGCGGCCATTACGGGTGCAGCGGCGTGCGGGCGGCCGCCGCGGCCGAGTCGCCTTCCCATGGCCTGACCGACCATTGGCTGTCGCAACTGCGGACCATCAAGCGTCTCCACAAGGATGAGCTCGATGCCTGCGGGGAAGGTGAGGCCCGCCTCGACCGCCTGGCCGAGCTCAACGTGCTCGAACAGCTCCACAACCTGGCCGCGACACCCGTGATTCGGGATGCCTGGGCTCGGGGGCGCCGACCGATCCTCCATGCGGTGGTCTACGACATCCGCACCGGCCTCCTCAAGGAATTGGCCCCCCGGATCGACGGCGTGGACCGGATCCCGCGCATCCTCGGCAGCGCGGGCTGACCCAGTAGGCACTAGGTGATTGGCCCCGTCGGGGTCGGGCACTAGTTTCCATCAGGCGCCGCCCATCGGGGGCGCGCAGGACCATCACCTTTCGACCGAGTCTGGCCCATGCGATCGATCCTTGCCCTTCCGCTCTTCGCCCTCGCCCTGGTGGCGTGTGGTGACAAGTCGCCGGAGCCGTCTGGCGGTCCCAACGACTCGACCACGGCCGCCGTGCCGGAGGTCAAGATGCCCCACGTCATGGCGTTCGACGCGGGCCATGCGCTGGACTCGACCGGCGCCATCTTCGGGAGCGTCGCGGCCCGTTTCAACAGCGGCGACACGATCTTCGTCTCGGTGCGCACCCAGTACGTCGCCCCAGGGGCGGCCGTCGAAGCCGTCCTCTTGCAGGGGACGACCAAGGTGGCCAGCGACAAGGGCGTGGCCGGCGATCCCGCGGTGAGCAGTGGCGTCGCGACCATCCCGATCCGCTTCGTGAGCAGCAAGCCGTGGCCGAAGGGGAGCTACCAGATCGAGATCCTGCTGGACGGAGTCTCGCAGGGCCTCAAGCCGATCACGATCGAATAGTCTTGCACGCGCACCATCCGGCAACGCAACGGGCCGCCCAGTGGGCGGCCCGTTGTGCGTCGCGCAGCACTACTCAGGGCAGGCGCTGTCGCAGCAGCCAATCAAGGACCATCGGCAGGATCGGACCAACAATCTGCGTGTGCCCTTCGTCCGGCACAGTCGCGTAGTCCACCGACTCCCCGCGCGCCACGGCGCTCTTCGCGGCTGCCTCCGCGCGCCCGGGCGGGGCGATCGGGTCAAGCGCCCCGGTCCGGCTGAGCATCGGTGGCACCCGTCCAGTCCCCGCCGCCCCGCCGCCGCACGCCATGGAGAGGCAGGCAACGGCAGCGATGCGATCCCCCGCCACGCGCGATCGTTGCGAGGCAACCGCGGCCCCCATCGAGTGACCGAGCAGATAGACCCGGGCGCCGTCCACTGGGTGCAGCCGACCAATCACCGCCATCAGCGAATCGAGCGCCCACGGCTGCATCGCGAAGCCGGTGCTGTTCGGCGTGACCACGATCATCCCGCGCCGGAGCGCCTCGGCGCGGAGGGTACCCGCCCCGTACGCCGTGAAGAACATCCGCTCGTCACCGCCTGCGCCATGCAGCGCGATCAGGAGCGGCGCCGGCGCCGATCCCGGCGGGAGGGCGAGGGAATAGGCCAGCGAATCGCTGCCACGGCGCAACCAGCGCACCTCGGCCGTGGCGCTCGCCAGGCTCCGCTCCGCCGTCACCGCGTACTGTGCCAACGCGGCAGGAGTGCTCAGGGCACGTGAGACGGAATCGAGGAGCGCACCGGCCGTGGCACCCTGCCCCATGAAGAAGCCGAGCGACGCCCGATCGAACGCCCGGTTCAGGTCGCCTCGGGAGAGCGCCCCCGGCGTCGCATCGCGCACGACGTACTCGAACCGAAGCAAGGCGAGGGCGAGGGAGTCTCGACTGGTTTGTGCCGAGAGTGGCAGGGCCGTGACCACAGCGAGCAGCAGCAGCAGGGCGCGCATCAATGGTCCGCCGGCGGAGGGGTGATCGGATAGACCGAGGTGATCAATTGCGCCTGCAGTGCGCCGGACGGGCACTTGGCGACCGCCGCGTGCACCTCGTGCGCGCTGGCGGCGTCGGGATCCACCCAGCGCGCGCGCGATACATCGAAGACGGCGGGGAGTGCCTTCAGGCAGATCCCGGAATGTTGGCAGAGCTGGGGATTGAACGTCACCCGCACGTCACCGCTTTCGTACACCTGCAGTTGGTCGCGACTCATAACGCCTCCGGGAGAATCGAGGGTACCGTGGAAAGTAGCGCGCGGCGCGGGGCGGGAAGCAAGGCCCGCCGGAATTGATCGTCCAATTCCCGGTGGCGCGCGCCCGGGGATGGCGGTAGACTGGCAGCCATGACTCGCTCTGCTCTGCTGCCGTCCCGCCGCGCCATGATGCGTGCTGTCACCAGCCGTGACCCGGCCTGGGACGGCCTCTTCATTGTCGCGGTGCGCACCACCCGGATCGCCTGCCGGCCGAGCTGCCCGTCGCGTCCGGCACGACCGGAAAACCGGGAATTCTTCGCGACCCTCGCTGCTGCCGAATCGGCCGGATACCGTGCCTGCCTTCGCTGCCACCCAGGGCGAC
>JBBQJU010000275.1:0-3128 GCA_038326215.1 Gemmatimonadales bacterium
GCCGCCCTCCATGACCGACACCACCGAATTCGTGGTGCCGAGGTCGATCCCGATGATCTTCGAGGCCATATCCACTCCTGAAACGTCGGCGTCATACTGGCGACCAGGCGAATCCCGGACGCGAATGCCGAGGAGAAAGGCAATCGGCGTACCGGGATTGACTGCCATAATGACAGGTGAACGGTGAACGGTGAACGGGGCGCGGCCGGTGGCCGCGCTGGGTGAGGAGTGAGGGTTTTGTCATACTGAGCGAAGCCCGCGCAGCGGGCGAAGTCGAAGGACCTCTCAACGTCGCAATAGGCCCTTCGACTCCGCGTCGGCTACGCCGTCGCTCCGCTCAGGGTGACAAAACCCCTGCCGTTCCCCGTTCCCCGTTCCCCGTTCCCCGTTCACCCTCACGGAATCCACCGCTGCGCGGAGGCCTGCGCCGCATCCAGCTCTTTCCGCAGCACCGCGGCTCGCTTGATGGCGTCCAGCCCCACCTTCTGGTCAACGCCGCCGGTCATGCCAGCCAGATAGGAGATGTGGGCCTGGAGGCCCGGCTTGCCGTAGCGGACGGCTTCGGTGTTCAGGGTGGCGGCCAGCGCCTGGACCGCCTTGAGGGTGTCTGCCGCCGCTGGTCCGGCGGCCTTGAGCCGCGTCTCGGCGGTGCGGACCTTCGCGACGAGCTGGGTCGCTTCGGTGGTCATCGCCCGCATCTGCCGGTTGTGTCGATACTGCGCCACGAGGTCGGCCTCGGTGACTCCGCCCGCCGCGACGCGGGGGTCGATCCGGAGCCGGAGCGGCGCGGTCCGAACTTGCGACTCGACCGTGAGCCGGACGGTGTAGCGGGCCGGCGGGGCGCCGAGGCCCTCGCTGGTCCGGGCATCCCAGGTGAAGCGGTTGATGCCGGCGTTGGTCGTTGGGCGGCTGGCCGCGCCACCACCGCCCCGGCCCCCACGGCCGGCCATCATGGCGGCGTCCGGGTCCTCGGGGTCGGCCGGGGCCGCCGCGGGGCGGGGCGCGGGGGCAGGCGTCGCTGCTGCGCCGCTGGTGTAGCTGTTGATCACCGCGCCAGCCGAATCGAGGATCTCCAGCTTCACGGTGCCGCCCGACGCCGGCAGTCGGTACTCGATCATCGGCCCGAGCAGCTCCGGGTTGGTCCGCGTCTTGGTACCGTCACGTGGCGTGAACAGCACGACGGAATCGGTCGACGTCGTGGGGCGGAGCTGCTGCAGCGACGAGAGGTTATCGAGGATCCACAGCGCGCGCCCCTGCGTCGCGACGATCAGATCCTTCTTGTAGACCTTGATGTCGTTGATCGGGACATTGGGCAGGTTCAGCTGCAGCGACTGCCAGTGATCGCCGTCGTCGAACGAGAGATACATCCCGAACTCGGTGCCGCCATACAGGAGACCGGCACGATCCGGATCGGCGCGCAGTACGCGAGTCGGTTCGTCACCGGCGATGCCGTTGACGATCTTCGTCCAGCTGCGGCCGTAGTTCGTGGTGCGATAGAAGTACGGGGCATAGTCGCCGAGCAGATAGCGATACACGGCCGCATAGGCGACGCCCGGCCGCGTGGGCGACGCCTCGATCCACTGCACACGGCCGCCGCTCGGCAAATCCTTCGGCGTCACGTTGGTCCACGTCTTCCCGTTGTCGCGGGTCACGTGGATCGGTCCGTCGTTGGCGCCGGTCCAGATGACACCGCGCTCGATCGGTGACTCGGTGATCGCGTAGAGCGTGCTGTAGAACTCTTCGCCCGTCACGTCGCGCGTGATCGGCTCACCGCTCGCGCCCTGACAGCAGGCCGGCTTCGCGGTGAGATCCGGCGAGATCGTCTCCCAGGTGACGCCGAGGTCGCGGGTGCGGTGCAGGTACTGCGAGCCGTAGTAGAGCACGGCGGGATCGTGCGGCGAGAGCGCCATCGGTGAGACGCGCTGCATGCGCCAGATCAGGTCCGATGCGGGATTGCCGTAGAGCGACTGCCCGCCGATCCAGTAGTTCTTCGACTGGCCGGTGCGCAGATCCATCACCGTGTACTGCCCCTTGCAGGAGCCGTAGATGATGTTGGGGTCGGTCGGATGGGGAATGATCGGGCCCGTCTCGCAGCCCGGCATGTTGCCGAGTTCTTCGCGCGGGCCGGGGACGGACTGCGACGAGAGTCGGATCGTGCTGTTGTCCTGCTGCGCCCCGTACAGGTTGTACGGAAAGGCGTTGTCCGTCCAGACGCCGTAGATCTCCGACGTGGGCTGGTTCAGCTGCGTCGACCAGGTCCTGCCACCATCGAACGAAACGTTCGCCCCGCCGTCGTTCGACTGGATCATCGTCTGCCCGTTGGTCGGGTTGATCCAGATGTCGTGGTTGTCGCCGTGCGGCGTGCGCATCGTCGTCACCGTCTTGCCGCCGTCCACCGACTTGTAGAAGCTCTCCGCACCGGCATAGACCACATCGGCGTTGGTCGGGTCG
The DNA here is from genome assembly GCA_038326215.1 of Gemmatimonadales bacterium. GTDB lineage: Bacteria > Gemmatimonadota > Gemmatimonadetes > Gemmatimonadales > GWC2-71-9 > Palsa-1233. The sequence continues at coordinate 2,452 of JBBQJU010000275.1, forward strand.
GCGCCAAGGGTGGTGTAGTAGAACGGGCGCTGCGTCAGGCCCGCGTTGGCGTTCATCAGCGCCCACGTCAGGCCGGCGTCGTCGGAGCGATAGAGGCCGCCACCGGGCTTTGCCTCGACGAGGGCGTAGATCCGCTGCGGATTCGCGGCCGTCACGGCGAGGTTGCCCTTGCCGATCAGGTCGCTTGGCAGGCCGGCGGTGATATGCGTCCAGGTGGTGCCGCCATCGGTGCTGCGGTAGAAGCCGCCCTCACGAGCGCCGGAGATGATCGTCCACGGCTTCCGCTCGATCCGCGACAGCCAGGCGTAAACCACGTCCGGATTCCCCGGCTGCAGCTCGACATCCATCGCGCCGCTGGAATCGGAGAGGAAGAGCGCCCGCTGCCAGCTCTTGCCGGCGTCGCGGCTCTTGTAGACGCCTCGCTCGGCCGACGGCTTGAAGGCGTCACCATTGGCGGCCACCCACAGGGTGTTCGGGTCGCGCGGATGGACGCGCACGCCACCGATCTGGCCGACACCGGACAGGCCGATGAACTGCCATGTCGCGCCAGCGTCGCCGGAGCGGTAGACGCCGCGGCCGGTGGAGACGTTGCTGCGGAGGCCATCGGAACCGGTGCCGAGGTAGACCACCTTCGGATCGCTCGGGGCGACTTCGATCGCGCCGGTCGAGCCGAGCGG
>JBBQJU010000276.1:0-3049 GCA_038326215.1 Gemmatimonadales bacterium
CTTCGACGAGCCCCAGATTCCTACGCGAGGAGTCGACGGTGAAATAGCGGTCGTCGATGCCATTCGTCGGTGTCGTCAGAAATCTATCCGTCCACTCCTGACGCTTATGCAAAGTCGCCAGAGGCGTCGAAAAGCCTTCGACGCCATCACCCTGCTGGTCATGGCCTTGCCCGCAGCAAACGCTTCTTGGGCCGTATGCAATCGAATGACCCGACCGCATGCCATGGAGGTCGCCCCGCCGCCCGGACTTACGGCAGGGTTACCCGGCTACCAAGCATATCGACGGAGATTGGCCCATCGCGTGGTGTGCCAGCGGCGTCAAAGAACCTCGCGCTGGCCGTGCCGATGATGCTGTCACCTCGGACGACGACGCGGAAAGAGATCTCTCCTCGTCCCAAAAAGTCGTGCGTCGTCCGATCCGCCAGTATCTCCACGAATTTGCCCGTGATCGTGTCGGCGGCGGCGACCCAGATGCCCTTTCCGTCACTGTCGCTGGTGCGTGGGTTACCCGCGTCGGGATTGGCCTGCTGCAGCGTACCGTCGGCGTTGAAGACATACATATGGTAGGGAAAGGGGGCGCCCTGATGCCGGACCACCCATACGCCCACGACGGGGTGCGTACGCGGCGATCCTCCGCAGGCAAAGAGACCGGCAAGCACGATGAGGCGGGAGGCACGGACGAAGGACCGTGGAAGATGCGAAATCATAACTACCTGGGTGTCGGGTACTCGAAGCGAATGGTGCGCCATCGATGCGCCTGTGGAGTGCCCAATCTAGGGGCCTTCGAGTCGACCGAATGGTACGTGATCGTCGGTGATCAGTGAGCGGTGAACGTTTCAACTGTTTCAACCCGAAACTTCGTGCCGTCCGATCGCGTTGGGCTCTCTGTCGCTTTCCCCACGAGAGATGAGATGACCAGGCAGGAGTTCGTCCAACGGCTCCGTGATCGCGCCCTCGCCCTTCGCCCCTACCTCACCGTCCGGCGGATCGGGGGCGTGGTGGCGCTCTTCACCCTCGTCGCCACCCTCATGATCGGCACCGAAGCGGCGGTACGGGCGCACGTGGGTCCGCTGTCGAGCCGCTTGCCGACGGCGCTCTACTCCCGTCCGATTCCATGGGGCGTCGAGGATGCCTCCGAGTCGTCACCCGCGCCGATTGCGCCGCTGGAGGGCTCGGCCCTTGAGGCGCGGATTCCGGTTCGCCTCGCCGCGATCCCCTCCTCGCTGGTCCAGGCCGTGCTCGCGGTCGAGGACCAGCGCTTCTACGATCATGACGGGCTCGACCTGCGGCGCATCGGCGGTGCGTTTCTCGCCAACGTGAAGGCGGGCGGGATCGCACAGGGTGGCAGCACCATCACCCAACAGCTGGCCAAGAATCTCTTCCTCTCCGCCAGCCGCACCCCCGTGCGCAAACTGCGCGAAGTCGCGTTCGCGACGGCGCTGGAACTGCGCTACGACAAGGCGACGATCCTCGAGGCGTATCTCAACGAGATCTATCTCGGTCAGGACGGGGGCCGTGCCATCCACGGCGTCGGCGCCGCGGCACGTGCCTGGTTCGGCAAGGACGTGCGCAAACTCTCCCTCGCCGAGTCCGCATTGCTTGCCGGGATGATCTACGCCCCGAACCGTCATACCCCGACGCGCCATGCCGACGCGGCGCGCGATCGGCGCAATCTGGTGCTCGGGTTGATGGCGGAGCAGGGGCGTATTTCCGTGGCGGCCAAGGAGCGGGCGCAGGGGAGTCGGGTGGTCAGCCGACCGTCGTCAGAGCGCACCACGGTGGATGGTCGCTATTTCAGGGACGCGGCGCTCGCGTCATTGCCGACTTCGTTGCCGGCCCGCGGTGGTGCCGTCTACACCACCCTCGACGCCCGACTGCAGCAGGCGGCGCAACGGGCGGTGCGGCGCGGCGTGTCGCGGCTTCCGCTTCCCGGGGTCGAGGCCGCGCTGGTGGCGATCGATCCACGGAGCGGTGAAGTGCTCGCGCTGGTCGGCGGGCGCGACTATGCGCGGTCGCAGTACAACCGTGCCACCGATGCTCGGCGTCAGCCCGGCAGTGCCTTCAAGCCGATCGTCGCGCTGGCGGCACTGGGACGGCGCGGCGATGAAGCGCCGGTGTTTACCCTGGCCTCGCTCGTCGAGGATACGCCACTCTCGCTCAGGACGCCACGCGGGCTCTGGCAGCCGAGCAACTATGATGGCGATTTCCGTGGCCCGGTGACGGTGCGCACCGCGATGGAGCAGTCGTTGAACGTCCCCTTCGTGCGGATTGGCATGGCGGTGGGGCCCGAGGCAATCGCGGCGACGGCGAAGCAGCTCGGCATCACCTCGCCGATGCCTCTGGTCCCAAGCCTCGCCCTCGGCAGTGCGGAGGTCTCGCTGCTCGAATTGGTCCGTGCCTACGGCGCGTTGGCCAATGGTGGCGCACTCGCGTCGACTCGGATGGTGCTCAGCACGACGAAGCGTGGCGACGCTCCAGCCGAGGCCACCGCCCCGACGCTGACGGCCGCGGCGGATCCTGCCACCGCCTGGCTGGTGACCTCCGCGCTGCAGGGTGTGGTGGAGCACGGCACCGGCGCGAGACTGCAGGAGCGTGTGCATGTTCGCGGACTCGCCGGCAAGACCGGGACGTCAAGCGATTGGAAGGATGCCTGGTTCGTGGCTTACGCCCCCAACCTCGTGGTCGGTGTCTGGGTCGGCTACGACGATGGCCGCTCGCTGCATACGACCGGTGCTGGCGCCGCGCTACCGATCGCCGGCGACTTCCTGGACGAAGCCTTCACGGACAACGACCCCGAGGACTTCGAGCGGCCGGAGGGGATCACCGAGGGACACGTCGGATCAGCGCCCGGCGAGTGGAGCGACGGCTGCGGCACCACGGAGTACTTCCTCGAGGGGACCGAGCCGAGCGAGCAGGACTGTCTGTACATCGATGTGCCGGAGATGCCGGGACTGGACGAGGTGCGCAGCGTCCTGCAGCACCGCGCGCAACAACTGCTCGAGGCCTTGATCGCACGGGGCTTCGAGCAGCGTCGCGGACGGCAGTGACC
>JBBQJU010000277.1:0-3004 GCA_038326215.1 Gemmatimonadales bacterium
GAGGTTGGGCAATTGACCGAGCCTGGTGTCGCCGATGGTCACGCTGCCGACACTCAGCATCGCCGTCACGCTCATCCCGAGGGCGTAGAACGGGCGGACCATCTCCCAGCGCGTGACCCAGCGCCGGAGCGGCTCGGCGAGCGCGACACGCTCGCCGTCACCCGCGAGCTGCGCCAACCACGCCTCGGCGCCATCGGGGCGTGCGGCCGGCTCCTTCGCCATCGCCGCTTCGATGGCACGCGCCAGCCGGGAGGACGTTCCCGGCGCAGCACGGAGCAGCGGCGGCACCGGCTCGGTGAGGTGCTTGAGCAGCAGGGCCGGGGTGTCGTCCGCCATGAATGGCGTGTGCCCGACCAGCATCGTCCATCCGGTGACGCCGAGGGCATAGAGGTCGCTCGATGCGGTGGCCTGCGCGCCTTGGACCACTTCGGGAGCGATGTACGATGGCGTGCCAAGGAGGGGCTCTTCGCCCTCGCGATCAATGGCGGCCGCAATACCGAAGTCGGCGAGGACTGCGCGGCCGGTCTGCCGCTCGAGGAGGATGTTCTCGATGGTGACGTCGCGGTGGACGATGCCCATCGCATGCGCATAGGCGAGCGCCCATGCCACCTCGCGGAGGATGCGCTCGGCGTCTTCGGTGCGGAGTGGCCCCTCCCGACGCAGTCGATCGCCGACACTCTCGCCGTCGATCAATCCCATGACGAAGTAGACGAGATCGTCCTGCGCCTCGACGGCGTAGATCGGCACGATGTGCGGATGCGAGAGCCGGGCACCGGTCCGCGCCTCGCGCAGGAAGCGCTCGCGCTGTTCGGGATCGGCCGCAAGCACGGGATGCAGCACCTTGAGCGCCACGGGACGATCGAGGGCGACGTCGCGGGCCAGATACACCGCCCCCATCCCGCCGCGACCGAGCTCTCGCTCGATCGACCAGGTCCCCGCGAGCGCATCCTGCAACTGCGCGAAGTCGATCGGCTCGGTGGTGGCCGCGGTCACGCGGCCCTCGGCGTCGGTGTGGGCGCCGGCGTCGCCTCGCTGCGGCGCACTGGCCGACCGAGCAGCACCCGGACCTCATTGTGCGCGGCGAGATCCACCAGCAGCGATTGCTCGAGGTCGCGGGCCACCGTGAGATGGTTGGTCAACTCCTGACTCTGCTCCTTCGACGCCACGAGACGGAGCAACTGCAAGCGCAACCGCTCCAGCGTGGCCACGGCCTCGCGGTGCCGCAGCTCCACCGCCTCGCGGGACACGGTCAGGCGGCGCTGCTCGGCCTCGTCATGGTCGGTCTCGCGCTCACTCTCGCGGAGCCGGTCGGCGATGTCGCGCAACTCGCCCGCACTCGCCTGCAGCGTGTGCGCGAGCGCCGGTACGTCGCCAAGCCCCTCGCGCAGCGTCGCGGGAATCGCGTGCCACAGATCATCGACGGCGAGGCCGAGGACCAATTCGGTGTTGCGATGGAGGGTCGAGCTCGCGGCCAGTCGCTGCGGCTGTCCGAGCGATGCGAGCGCGGTGACGGTCGAGGCGAAGCGCGACTGCCAGAAGCGTTCGACCAGTCGCCGGAAGCGGCCATTCGGGGCAATCCGGAATCCCGGCGACGCAAAGCCGATCCCGACGCCGGTGAGCGTGGCGAGATAGAGCGTGCTCGACATGCTCAGGATAGTGCCCTTCACGTACGTGACCTCGGGGCCCCAGCTGTACCAGCCATCCACGTTCGGGTAGATGAAGCCGAAGACGACCGCGAGCACCACCGCACCCACCACGGTGAGGTCGAGCACCACGCGCCCCGGCAGCGGCGGCAGTCCCTCGCGGCGTCGATCGCGCTCAAGGGTGTCGCGCCAGTGCGGGTAGGCGGCGCGAATGTCGGCGATGCCGAAGCCGACGCGATGCAACGCACGCAGCGCCCACGCTTCGAAGCCGAGGTGCGCCAGGATCGGGATGGCGGTGATGCTGAGGACCGAGGAGACGGCCGCCGCCACCAGCAGCGCACTCGAGTCATATTCCCGCGACCCCCAGACGAGCAGCCACGTCTGGAGCGCGATGATCGGCGTCGCCAGCGAGTAGATCGGCCGAAAGCGTTCCCATCGGGTGAACCAGTGCCGCAGCGCTGGGGCGATGGCCACCGGTTCCGGCGCGCGTTCGAGCAAGGCCAGCACGGTGGCCGCATCTGCGGGCCGCGCGTCGGCGTCCTTGGCCAGACAGTGCTCCACCGCTGCCACCAATCGGCGCGAGGCACCGCGGGCCAGCGGGGCGAGCGGCGGCGCTGGTTGCACCAGATGCTTCGCCAGCACGGCAGCTGCCGTCTCCGCCTCGAACGGAGCCCGGCCCGCCAGCGCATGCCAGGTCACCACCCCGAGCGCATACAGGTCACTCGACGTCGTCGCCGGCTCGCCGCGGATCACTTCCGGCGCGAGGTACCCGGGGGTCCCGAAGCGTGGCTGTGATTCAACCGTCTCGAGTGCGGTCGCGAGGCCGAAATCGCCGAGCAGGACGCGGCCGGAGTCGCGTTCGATCAACACGTTCTCGAGCGTGAGGTCGCGATGGATTACTCCCTGCGCGTGGGCATAGCCGAGCGCCCAGGCCACCTCGCGCAGCAGTCGTTCTGCTTCGTCCGGCGGCAGGGCGCCACGACGGCGCACGCGTGCCCCGAGCGTCTCGCCGTCGATCAGCGCCATCACCAGAAAGGGGCGCGCACCGTCGGCCTCGACGGCGTAGATCGGCACGATGTGCGGGTGGGCCAATCGCGCGGCGGTCCGTGCCTCGTGCAGGAAGCGGGAGCGGGCGGCCGGTTCGGCGGCGAGGTCGGCGTGCAGGAACTTGATGGCGACCGGCCGGTCGAGCTTGACGTCGCGGGCCAGATAGACCGTGCCCATGCCGCCCCGACCGAGCTCGCGCTCAAGCGAGTAGCGGCCAAGGAGCGATTCCTGGAGGGCGATGAATTCGGGGGAGAGGGCCATGACGGCGCCTCCCAGAGCAAGAATCGTGCGGTCGGTGGCTGACAAAACGGCGG
>JBBQJU010000278.1:0-3004 GCA_038326215.1 Gemmatimonadales bacterium
CTCCGAGTCCACCCACGAGCCCGACACGTCCGTTGATGCCCTGCTGGTCCTGCTTTCGCAGCACCAGGTTGATGATGCCAGCGCTGGCGTTGGCGTCGAATTTCGCCGAGGGGTTGTTGATGACTTCGATGCGCTCGAGCACGGATGCCGGCAGGTTCTCGAGTCCGCTCTGGGTACCGGCACCGGTCAGCGCCGTCTGCTTGCCGTCGATCAGCACCATCACCTTGTCGCTGCCGCGAATGAGCACCTTGCCATCCTGGCCGACCGTTACCCCAGGCAGCGTCGACATGGCCTGCAGCACCGATCCCCCGATCTGACTGACGTTGTCGGCCACCGTCACGACTTGACGCCCCGGCACCGTCCCGCTGGAGTCCGCGGTGACCACGATATTGCCCAGCAGAAGGGCCGCTTCGCGCATTGGCAGCACGCCGAGGTCAAGGAACGGACTCAATTCGCCGACGAGGACCCGCTGGCGGATCGGCTCGTAACCGATCGCGCGCACGCGCAGCAGGTATGTCCCCTTTCGGAGCCCGGTGAAGGTGAATCCACCTGTGGCATTCGTGAGCCGCCCGCCAACCAGGGTGCTGTCCTGCTCGGTCAGTAACTGGACCGTGAGGTAGGGGAGCGCCGCCTTGGTATCCGCGTGCAGGATCCGGCCGGAGAGGGTGACGCCGGCCGCGGCGGTCTGTGCCACACTCCGGCTCGTGATGGCAGTGGAGAGCAGGGCCAGCGCAATCAGGAAGGGCGGGAGCCATCGGAAGGACGTGCCCTGAGAGGGCGCAGGGCACGAACGGCTCGTCGCAACATGTCGGTGACTCGATTCGGGGGACGGCAAGCACTCGGGTACGTCGGGGTCAAATTATTCACCCCACGTGCGCGCTACAACCCGATGCGTGCCGTCGTCCGAGCCGTGCTACGGCAGCACCACCCCCTCGATCCGATCGAGCAGCCACGCCAGCCGGCGGGCATCGGACGTCACATAGGTGTACGATCGCGCACCCGTCTTGGTACCACCCCATTCCGCGACGACCTTGTCGATCCCCGTGACGAGCGAGTCGGCGTAGGAGCGACGGAGCGTAAACGCCACCTTATAGGGCTTCGCAAGGGTGAAGGGCTTCAATTCGCCGGCACGGCTCCGGCGTACTGCTTCGCGCGCACCGTCGGCGAGCAACTGCTGCACCGCGGCGGGCGAGTAGGTGATCGCGGCATTCGCACCAAGCGCCACCTTGACGGTGACGTAGACAACGCGGTCGCCGAGCATCTCGCGCACCTCGTACAGCAGCTCATCATCACCACTCACCAGCGAGACCGGGACCCCCATCTCGCCGGCCACGAGGGCATTGATGCCGACCTCATTGAGTGCCTTGCCGTTGACCGTAAAGTCGGTGAAGGCGTAGCTGTGGGACATTACGCCACGTCGGGCTGAGGAGGCGTGCATGGCGAGCATCATCACGGTGCCGAAGGAGCTGTCAATGCCGGTACTCATCACCATCGGCTTCGGGTAGCCGCGGATCAGGATGGCCTCGGGGTCCAGCGACCACGGAAGGAGGTTTGCAAAGCGGTTGCCGCCGTGCGCTTCGTTCACCACGAACGCGCGCGCTCCACCCACCCGGGCACCTCGAATCGCGGCGTTGGTCTCCTGGGTGAGCATCTCGCGATAATGATCCCAGTAGTCAGGGCCGGTGCGGTCGCGGAAGGAGGGCCCCTCGTTTCCCGCGATGATTTCTGGAGACTTCACTGCCGACCCCATCCCCTCCATGTCGACGAGGATGTACACCCGATAGCCCACCTGCGCGGGGATCACCTTGTCGGCGCCGGCAAGGGGTTCCTGTGCCCCGGCGGGCGCCATGGCGAGGGAAGCAAGCAGCAGGGTGGCGAGCAGGGGACGTGGCGTCATCGGATGGCTCGGGTGTTGAGGGATGTGAAGAGGATTCTACAGATGGTACCTGCGGACCGGCCACTGCGCCAGTCGCCCTAGTGGGCCTACGCGTCCTTGTTCTTGTCATCCCATGCCATCGGCTCCCATAACTCCACCTTGTTGCCGTCCGGGTCCATGATCCACGCAAATTTCCCATTCTCGTGGGACTCGGGCCCCTTCTGGATCTCGACGCCACCGGCCCGCAGCTGGTCGAGCAGCTCCACCATGTTGTCCACGCGGTAGTTGATCATGAACGGCGAGGTGCTCGGCGCGAACCAGGTGCTGTCCTGCTTCGCCACGCTCCACACAGTCACCCCGTCGTCGTTGGCCGTGTCCTCCGGCCACCGCAGAATCGCACCGCCCCAATCCTCGATCGCCATGCCGAGGTGCTGCTTATACCATGCCGCCAGGGCGGCATGATCGCCGCTGCTTTTGAAGAAGACGCCGCCGATGCCGGTCACCTTTGCCATTGGGCTGCTCCTGGTTCGCTGGCGGTCGGACGTCGACCGTGTTTGTGGATTCCCTGAAGGGAAAGTACAGGCAACGGACCGTCTGCACAGGAGGGAACCAGCCACCACTTGCCTCCCTGCCGTCCCCGCCGTATCTACAGGCGGTGACTCCCCCAGCCACACCCCGCCATCTCTCCGTGCCCCAGTGCGTCCTCCTCGTCGCGTTGGCGTTGCTTGCCACCGCGCGCTCCGCGCTCGGCACCCGCCTCGATGCCCTCACTGTCGACGAGCCGTGGCACATCGTCGCAGGGGTGGAATACGTCCGTTCCAACGACTTCCGCCTGAACCCTGAGCATCCGCCGCTGGTTAAGCTGGTCGCCGGCGCGGCAATGCCATCAAGCTTCACGCTCCGCCCGGCATCGGCGCTCTCGGACAAAGGCGCCGAACGTGACTTCGTCGAAGAGACCTTCTTCTACGACAACGATTTCCGGCTGGCGCAGGCCCGCGCCCGGGTGGCGCTCTGGACGCTGAACGGGGCAATGCTGCTGATCGTGGCTGGCCTGGTCGCGACGTCGCTCGGGATGCCCTGGGCCATCGGAACGTTGCTCTTCCTCGGGCTCGAACCGACGGTCAGTGC
>JBBQJU010000279.1:0-3001 GCA_038326215.1 Gemmatimonadales bacterium
AGCCCAACGCCGAGGCCGAAGCCCTTGCCGGTGGTCACGCCCTGGGGTCCGAGCTGGAGGCGAAAGGGCGCGCGATGGACCTCGCGCGACTCGCGCTCGTGACGGAGGCGATCGACCTCGTCGACCGCGATCGGCGCGGGATCGGGCTGCGGGTCGGGCGGCGGCTCCGAGAAGCGTGGCGATCCGACGGTCACCGTGGCGTCGTCGGCCCGCGCCGCGGAGGGCGCTCCGAGCACGCCGGCGAGCGCCACGACCGATCCGAGCGCGAGAAGCAGTTCTTTTCTTGCCATCGAGGCGGATCAACGTTCGCCCTGGGGCGGGCTTACAGCGGCGGTGATCACGATCCCTGACGGAACGGAAATCGGCTATTGTTTCCGCTCGATGACGCGCGCCCGGCGCACCACTGCAAGCACGTTGAGCAGGCGATTCTCGTGGGGGGTCTCCTGCGTTCTGGCGCTCACGGTGCCGCTTTCGGCGTCCGCGCAGCCCAAGGGCTCGCTCCCGCCCGACTCCGCGCCGTCGAACGAGCCGAAGACCAAAGAGCAGCTCGAGGCGCAGCAGCACTTCCAGCGCGCGAAGGATCTCTACCAGACCGGCGCCTACCGCGAGGCCATCGCCGAGCTCGAGCAGGCCCGCGGGCTCGACCCCAAGGCCAAGGACCTGGTCTTCAACCTGGGCATCGTCCACGAGAAGCTCGGCAAGTTCGACGAGGCCATCACCTTCTTCCGCCAGTACATGGAGATGGAGGGCGTCACCGCCTCGGAGCGCGCGAAGGCCGAGAACATCATCAAGCGAATCGAGGGGGCGAAGCGCGAAGTGAAGCCGGTGACGCAGTCGCCGGTCACGCCCACCGAGCCCACGCCCACCACGCCGGAGCCCGTTCCGGGCCGCGGGCGCATCGACGGCGCGACGATCGGCGTGGGCGCAGTCGCGGTGGTCGGTCTCGGCCTCGGCGCGACGTTCGGCGTCCTCGCGATGGCGAACCGTCCGGCGAACGGCTTCGTCACCGGGCGGGATGGCACGTACGAGGATCTCCAGAACAAGGCCAACAGCGCGCACACGCAGGCGATCATCGCCGACGTCGGGCTGGGCGTGGGTATCGTGGCCGCTGCCGTGACCGCGTACCTCTACTTCGGTCGCACCAAGGAGCCGGAGCAGCGGAAGAAGAGCGCCGCCGTCACGCCCGCGATCGCGCCGGTGGCGTCGGGCGGCGTGCTCCTGCTCGGCGGGTCGTTCCAGTGAAGAGCACGCTGCGCACGCGCGTGCTCGGCGCCGCCGCGCTGGTGTTCTTCACCGGCGCCGGCTGCAGCCTCATCGTCTCGGGCGACGTGCCCGAGTTCCAGTGCGACGGCAGCTCGCTCTCGGCCTGCCCGTCCGGCTTGCAGTGCGATCTTTCGACCAAGAAGTGCGCGTCGCTCGACGGCAGCGTGATCGATACCGATAGCGGCGACGAGGACGTCGTGACCGACGACGTCCGCGACGGCAGCAGCGAGAGCGACGCTCCGCAGGGCCCCGGCGACCTCGGCGCGAAGTGCCGGCTCGACGTCGAGTGCAAGAGCAAGCTCTGCGCCTCCGGCACCATCCTCACCACCGCCATCACATCGACGACTGGCCCGATCTGCACCACCCCGTGCTGCACCTCGGCGGAGTGCCCGGCGAGCTTCGTGTGCTTCAACGGCGGCACCGGCGGCGGCTACTGCGTGCCCAAGACGCTCGCGCAGCGCACGCCGCCCGCGAGCGGCGGCCTCCTGGGCGGCGCGGCGTGCACCACCAGCAGCCAGTGCCGCTCCGGGCTCTGCACCGGCACGCCCAAGACGTGCCTCGATACCTGCTGCGCGCTGAGCGACTGCAACGGGGCCTCGACGTGCCGCATCGAGACGATCACCGAGCTCGGCGCCGCACATGACATCTGGGTCTGCGCGACGCCAGAGGCTGCCGCGACGAAGGTGGCTGGCGATACCTGCACGGATCAAGGGCAGTCTTGCAGGAGCAACGTCTGCATTCCCGTTGGCAGCGGGGCATGCCGGCCGCCGTGCTCGGACACCGACGCGTGCCGCGCGCTCCCGGCCTTCGTGAACGGCCATTGCATCTATTCGACCAGCGGCACCGACGCCTTCAAGTTCTGCTTGGCGACCACGTTCACGGGCCGCCTCGCCGCTGGGCAGCCGTGCACCATGGATAGCGCTTGCCAGTCTGATCTGTGCGACCCGGAGCTGAAGAAGTGCGTGGAGGTCTGCTCCAAGGACTCGGACTGCCTGTCCAACGAAGCGTGCCGTCCCTCGGCGGTCAACGCCCCCTATCTCCGCTGCGTCACGAGGCCTTGATGGCGCAGCCGAGCGCGCGCTTCCGTTGCTTCTCGGGCTGCGCGGGCACGTTCCCGCTCACGCAGGCCATCTATCGCTGTCCCACCTGCGACGGGCTGCTCGAGGTCGCGCATGACCTGGAGGCCCTGCGCGTCGTGAGCGGTGACGAGTGGCGCGCGCGCTTCGATGCGCGGTGGTCACCGGCGTGGAGCTCGGGCGTCACGCCGTCGGGGGTGTGGAGCAAGCGGGAGTGGGTCGCGCCCGAGGTGCCGGACGACGCCATCGTCACCACCGGCGAGGGCATGACGCCGCTCTATCCCGCGCGGCGCCTGGCCAGCGAGCTCGGCTTCGGCGAGCTGTTCGTGAAGCAGTGCGGGACCACGCACACCGGCTCGTTCAAGGACCTCGGGATGACGGTGCTGGTGAGCGTGGTGAACCACGGCCTCCGCCGCGGCGAGCTCGCGGTGCGCGCCATCGCCTGCGCGAGCACGGGCGACACCTCGGCGGCGCTCGCGGCGTACGGCGCGGCGGCCGGCCTGCCGGTGGTGGTGCTCCTCCCGCGCGGCATGGTGAGCGTCGCGCAGCTGGTGCAGCCGCTGGCGAACGGCGCGAAGGTGCTCGCGCTCGAGACCGACTTCGACGGCTGCATGGCGGTGGTGCGCGAGCTCGCGAGCCGCGGCCTCGTCTACCTCGCGAAC
>JBBQJU010000280.1:0-2921 GCA_038326215.1 Gemmatimonadales bacterium
CATCGGACTTCGCGTCCGCTTGACCGATCGCGACGACGTCCTTGGGTCGGCCAGCGCGCGCTACCAGTGGGAGTATGCTCGGCACGCCGAGAACGACGCGCAGCTGCGCGATCAGCAGGTCGATCTGGCGGTGGCCACCAGTTATGCCGCCAAGGCGCGGCAGGAATCGACCGAGCGGAATCGCGGCGGCGACATGATCCAAGGCCCCGAGCTCCTCTTCGCCACCGCGCGCCGGATCCGCGAGTACGCCGGCGGGATGCCCGAGATCCTCTGCCTGGTGGACGACCTCGAGGAGACGGCCGCCCGCCACGGGACTCGACTGAATGCGATGACCCTCAAAGCCGAGCGGTTCAACGCCTACAATGCCATGGAGAAGAAGGACATGATGGGGCGGCGGCGGCGGCACGAACCCTAGCCCCTGCGCCTCTGCGTGAAACCCTGCGCCCCTGCCCCCACGGCAGGGGTTGCACGGTTGTTACACCCTGAAACCCTTCTCCTGCCCCCTCCGTAGTTCCCCGCATGACCCGGTTGCCCCTGAACCTCCGCTATCTGCTGCAGTTCGCCGCCCTCTCGTTTCTCTGTCTGGCGGCGCATGAGCTGATCCACCACTTCACCGTCCGCCTCACCTGCGGTGCCTGGGGAACGATGAGCTTCTGGCAGTTCCAGCGCCCCGCGGGCTGCTCGCCGACGGGGATCTCGCTGCTCGCCACCCTGGCAGGCCCTGCGTTCACCTGGCTGCTGATCTGGGGTGGGCGTGCGATGATCCACCACGGCGAGGCCCGCGCTGGTGTGACGCTGATCCTGGCCAACCTTCCGTTGGCCCGCGTGGTGACGGTGCTGACAGGTGGTGGCGACGAGATGGTTGTCGCCCGCGCCCTCGCCCCCGGCAACATTCTCTGGCTGCCGATGCTCGCGCTGACGCTGGTGCTCGTCTGGTCCCCGGTCGTCACCGCCTACCGCGCGCTGCAGCACAGCAACCGCCAGTGGCTGTTGGCTGGCTTCCTCGTGCTGCCGCTCTTCTGGGACATGCTGCTCAAGCGGGTCTGGTTGGGTGCGGTGCTCGCGAGCCATCCGGCGACCATCGTCGGCATCCCGGAGGTCTTCCTTGCCGCCGCTGGCGTAGCGGTCCTGCTACTGGTGCTCCTTCGGCGACCGTCGCCGGCGCCCGCCGCCCAGCTGGCCCGCGCAATGATTTCCCAGGAGACCTTCGCGATCTCGGGAGCGTGGAAGGTCAAGTAGCTTTCCGGGATGCGCACTCTCCTCCTGCCTGACCTTGCTCTCGTCGAACGCCCCGACCCGCAACCCGCCCAGGGTGAGTTGCTGGTGGCGGTTCGCGCCGTCGGCCTCAATCGCGCCGATCTGTTGCAGCGACTTGGCCGGTATCCCGCACCGCCTGGCTGGCCCGCCGACATCCCCGGACTCGAGTACGCCGGTGTGGTCACGGCGGTGGGCCATGGCGTCACGCGCTTCGCCGTTGGCGACCGCGTGATGGGGCTGGTAGGGGGCGGCGCGATGGTGGAGCAGCTCGTCGTCCACGAGGACGAGGCGCTCGCGGTGCCTGATCGGTTGAGCGACGTCGAGGCCGCGGCCGTGCCGGAGGCGTTCCTCACCGCATGGGATGCGCTGGTGTTGCGCGGCCGGGCGACGCCGGGCGACCGTGTGCTGATCCACGCGATCGGCAGCGGCGTCGGCACCGCAGCGCTCCAGTTCGCGCCGCTACTCGGTGTCACGATGATCGGGACATCGCGCACGGCCGAGAAGTTGTCTCGCTGCGCCGCGCTCGGCCTGCATCACGGCGTGCTCACCACCGACGACCAGTGGCCCGCCGCGGTCGGCGATCCGGTGCAGGTCATCATCGACACCCTCGGCGCGAAGGCACTCGCACAGAACGTGGGATTGCTCGCGCCGCTCGGCCGGCTGGTCGTACTCGGCACGATGACCGGCGGCGAGGCGACGATCGATCTCGGCGTGGTGCTGCGCAAGCGTCTTTCGATCATCGGGACGGCGATGCGCAATCGTGGCCCGGAGGAACGTCGCGCGCTGATGGCGCGCTTCCGCGTCGAGGTGCTGCCGCATCTGGCCGACGGAACGCTCTCGCCGCTGGTCGAGGCGGCGGTGCCGATGGCCGAGGCGGCGCGGGGCTATGATCTGCTCGCCGGGAACAGCACGGTCGGGAAGGTGGTGCTCCGCTGGTAGATGCTTTGCAATGCGTATGCAGCGATTCCTCACCTCATAGAGCAGACAATGTCGCGATCGCGTGCACCGATGAAGACCTAGGCAAGAGCAGGTGGGGCAGTACGTCAGAGTGCCAATGGCGCGGCATGTCGCTGTGGACGACCGCCGCGAAATGCCAAGACCTTGCCAAGCATCCTCGGTTTAAGAATCAGGGACTAACGACCGTTTTTCACGACGACCTGCAATTGTGTCAGGCGGAGTACTAATTTCAGTCTCCCAGAAGTCGATGGGCAACTAGGCCGTCAACGACCAGGAATCCAACAATGCCCCCCCCCCCCGCTTTCCCCGCCTCCCACTAGTCAGCCTTCTGGTTCTCGTCTTCACAGCGTGTAATCTGCCGAACAACGCTTTGGTTCTGCCCGATGGAGACCGCACTGCATGGCTGGTTGATTCGTCTCGCCGTACACCAGAAATTCGCAATCATCTAGGACATCAGTTGCAGCGTCCGGACGCGGAGCGATCGCTCGCGACGATCGCTCGTGCGATCGCTACCTCATTGCAGGACCCCGCACAGCGTGAGGAATTGCAGCGAGCACTCGCGGACTCTCCGTTCAAGGAGCACAAGCTGTCAGTCCGGCGCTTCTTTGCCGGAGCTGGGACTCGGGTCGTTGATCGTGCCGCACGACGTACCAGGTGCGGTATTTCTTTTACTTTGTATTACTTTTCTTTATTGTTTGAAATACTAA
>JBBQJU010000281.1:0-2881 GCA_038326215.1 Gemmatimonadales bacterium
AAGGGTGGTTCGACCACCCGGCGACCCGACTCGTTGCAGAGGAGTACCTCGCGCCGCTTCGTGCGGCGGGAGTGGACACCATCGTCCTTGGCTGCACACACTACCCGATGCTGAGCAGGTTGATCGGAGAGGTGCTGGGTCCCGGCGTCGTACGGATCGACAGCGCGCAGGAGACCGCGCGAGAACTCGCCGGCGTACTGGCCGAGCAGGGGCTCGAGGCACCGGCGGGCACCACGGTCCATCACCGGTGGGCAGCGACCGACGACGTGGCGCGCTTCGCACGAGTCGGATCGATCTTTGTGGGGGAACCGCTGGAGGCGATTGAGCTGGCCGCGCTGGGGAGCGAGCGACCTAGCTGAACTGGTGGAGGGTGGCTCCGCTGGCGTCGAGGATGCCGTAGGAGTGGCCATCCAACCATGCCCCGGGGTTCAGGTACCATTGGCCCGGCGTGAGCTCGAGCGCCGCCGCACGATGGGTATGCCCCATGACCACGGCGGCCAAGCCCGTGTCGGCCTGCAGCAATCCCGCCGCGAGGTCGCGCTGCCGTGCCATGGCCAGTTCGCTGATCTGGGGATGGGCGGCGGCGTACGTGGGATCGTGCTGCAGTTGGTCGGCGGCCCAGAACGTGAGTGAGGCTGGCAGCGCCGCGACCGCGCGGATGACGGATGGCGCATTGATCAGCCGATTCAATACGTTGGCGCGGAAGTGCTCGCGGTGCATCCCATCACCGTGGACGGCGAGGACACGCCGGCCGGCGACATCACATTCGAGCCGATGCGGGGCGAAACGGAGCCCGGCCTCGCGATCCCAGAAGGTGCTGCCCCAGCGATCGTGATTCCCACCGACCATCATCACGGGGAATCGACGGGCGAGATGGATCAGGGCGGCCGTCGTCCGGATGGCCTGACGCGGAATGACCCGGCGCCAGGTGAACCAGAAGTCGAACAGATCGCCGGTGACGAGCAGAGCATCGCCCAGCGACGGTACCACGTCGAGGAAGGCGAGCATCGCCTCCTCGTCCGCCACGGGGGCGGCCCCAAGGTGGGCATCCCCGACCACAACCACACGGTGCGCTGTCACGGCGCGAAAGGTGGACGATGCAGCCAGCCGAGGCAACCGAGGGCGCCGGAATCACCACCATCCGCCGCCGGGTCGATTACTCCGAGACCGACCAGATGGGCGTGGTGTACCACGCACGCTACCTGGTCTGGTTCGACGTGGCGCGGACCGAACACCTCCGTCAGACAGGGCTCTCCTATCGTGACCTCGAAACGCTGGGCTTCCGGCTGATGGTGGGCGAACTCAGCATTCGCTACCGGCGAGCGGCGCGCTATGACGATCCCGTGCGGGTGCGTACCTGGGTGCGCGAGCGGGCGTCCCGGCGCGTCACCTTTGGTTATGCCGTCGAACACGACGAGACGGGGGAGTTGCTCGCGACCGGTAGTAGCGCGCTGCTCGTCATGGATGACACCTTCGCCTTCGGCCGCCTTCCGGCAGCAATTGCCGAACGCCTTCAACCGATCTCCGACCCGGTGCGGCTCTGATGCGGATCCCGTTGCTCCTCCTCGCCTCCTCCGCGCTCACGCTGGTTGCCGCGCCACTGGTGGCGCAGGACCCCGCGCTGGTCGAAGCCCTCGCGCCGCTGTTGATGGCCGAGGACCGGCGACAACTCGATCTGACCGCGATGGCCCGCGCGATCGGTCATCCCGACCCACTGGTCCGTCGCACGGCGGTGGTGGCGGTGGGGCGGATCGGTGATCGTCGCGGTGCGCCGTTGCTCGCCGAGGCACTCGACGATCGGGATCAGACGGTCATTGCCGATGCGTTCTTTGCCTTGGGGTTGCTGGCGGACAGCGCCAACGTGCCCGCCATCATCGCTCGGCTTCGTCAACCCGACAGCCTCGATCAGGCCGCGGCAGGTGAGGCGGCGGCGGCATTGGCGCGCTGCGGCGGAAGCGCGGCGATCGCCATGCTGACCGAGATCATCGGGGGCCGCACCTCAATTCCCGCCACGCGGCGGGCCCAGCTCCTGCCGGTGGCGATGCTGGAGTCGTGGCGGCTCGCCGGGCAGGCGCCGGTCGCCGCGATGCTGCCCTTCCTGACGAATCCAGACGACGACCTCCGTTGGCGTGCGACCTATGCGCTGGCCCGGGTGAAGGCGCCGATGGCCGGAAACGGTCTCCTGCGCGGGATCCGAGACAAGTTGCCACTGGTCCGTGAGGCCGCGGTGCGCACCTTCACCAAGAGCTACGCCGATAGCGCCGGGCTCGCCGCCGCCACGGTCGTGGCCGAACTGCGTCGTGCGCTGCAGGACGCATCGCCGGGCGTGCGGATCAGCGCCTTGCAGGCGCTTGGTGCCTGGCGGGATTCCGCCCAGGCGGGTGACGTCGTCCGACTCCTCACCGACGCCGATTTCAATGTCCGTGTGCAGGCGGCCACCGCGCTCGGCGAATTGCGCGGCGAGACCGCGATGGCGGCGCTCGATGCCCTCTTCGATCGTCGTGACGCGAGCTGGGCCGCGCGACGCGTCGCCCTCAGCGCGCTCGCCCGGGGAGACACAACGCGCTTCGCCAAGCGCGCGGCTGCGTGGCAAGGGAGCGCCGATGTGCGCGAGCGGATGGCGGCCTACGAAGGATGGGGCACCATCAGCGGCACCGACATCGCCATCTTCGAGAGTGGGTTGAAGGACGCCGACCCCCGCGTCCATGCCGCCGCGCTGACCGCCTGGCGTAGCGCTCGCCCACGCACCGATACCACCGTGCTCGTGGCGGCAAGGGAGCGGCTCCGGCATGCAGCCCCAGAGGTGCGGGCGACTGCCGCCGGCATCCTTGGTCCCAATGCCCGTGCCGAGGATCTCGACCTGCTGCTCGCCGCGTGGCGT
>JBBQJU010000282.1:0-2863 GCA_038326215.1 Gemmatimonadales bacterium
GGGCGTTGCGGTTGTTCTGCAGTCGTTGGAGAAAGGTCATGGAAGCGTCGGTGTGGTCGGCGTCGATAGCCGCGTCGCGGGCTGCGGGGCCGCGGGCGCGAAGAAGGGCCGGAACTGCCGCCGGCCCCGGGCAACGGGCCGGCAAGCAGATCCGGAGGTCAGACCTTGTAGTAGCGCTCGGCGCGCTTCTGGGCCCGTTCCATCGCTTCCTTGGGGGTCTTGGAGCCGCTGATGGCCTCGGCCACCATGTTGATGACGATGAAGTCGGCCGCTGCACCTGCCGATGCGTAGCCCAGCTTGCCGGCGAAACCGGCCGGCCGCAGGTTCTTGACAGCGTCGCGGTACGGCGTGCGCTTCGGATCGTCGGTCCAGACCGGAAGGTTGGCGTAGCCGTCGAGCGGCGTCGCGATGTAAGCCTGAGCACCGGTCAGCCAGGGCCCGAACTGCTCCTTCTCCATCATGAACTGCAGGAACGCCTTCGCCGCCTGCGGGTACTTCGTGTACTTCATGATCATCTGATTGAAGAAGATCGTCGACTCCGTCGGCACGCCGACCGGGCCGATGGGGTACACGGCGTGCTGGATGTCCGCGGCGATTTCCTGGAGCTTCGGATCAGGGGAGTTCTTCGCGGCGACATAGATCGAGATGCCGTTGTTGGTGACCGAGATCTGGCCGTCGAGGAACGCCTTGTTGTTGTTCGGATCGAGCCAGGACAGCGTGCCCGGGATGAAGGTGGAATAGAGCTCCTTGCCGTACTCGAGCGCCTTCAGCGTCTCCGGGCTGTCGATGACGACCTTGTTGTCCTTGTCGACGAGCTTGCCGCCGAAGGTCCAGACCAGCCAGTTGCACCACAGGCCGTCGCCGGTGGCGTTGCCAAGCGCCATGCCGCCGGGCGTGCCCTTGGCGTGCAGGGCCTTCATCATCTTGAGGAAGTCGTCCGTGGTCTTCGGGAATGAGTCGAAGCCGACGGCCTTCACCATGCTCTGGCGGTAGACCATCATCGCGCCCGCGGCGCCGAGCGGCAGTCCGATCCACTTCTTGCCGTCCGGCTTCAGAAAGGCTTCCCCGGCCGGATACCAGCCACCGTACTTCTTGCCAATGTATTCGGCCAGGTCGGTCACGTCGAGCAGCTTGTCGGGATAGAGGTTGGCGTCGTCGTTGGTCGACAGGATGATGTCCGGGCCGGCGCCGGTGTTGGCCGCCACGGCGGCCTTCGGACGCACGTCTTCCCAGCCCTCGTTGTCGACGCGGACCTCGATGCCGGTCTTCTGGGTGAACTTCTTGACGTTGACCATGTAGGCGTCGATGTCGCCCTGGACGAAGCGGCTCCAGCGCAGCACGCGCAGCTTAGCGCCCTTCTCGGGCTTGAGATTGAGCGTCTGGGCCTGCGCCAGCGGCGACCAGAGCGCGCCGGTGCCGAGAGTGGCCGCGGCGGCGACGCCGGCCGAGCTTTCCAGGAACTTGCGGCGATTGAAATCGTTCATCGGGGTCTCCTTCGGATTGGTGAGAGGTGAATGTGCAGCGAAGGCCGCGTTCAGGCGGCCAGGCTCTGACCGGTGCCCGCATCGAAGAGATGCGCGCGCTCGATGTCGGGCTGGAGGTGGATCGTGCTGCCCGGGGCGAAATCGTGGCGCTCGCGGAACACGACCGAGAACTCCGCACCCTGGTGGCGGCAGGCGACGAACGTGTCGGCGCCGGTCGGCTCGATAACGACGACCCTCGACGGAATGCCGGTATCGGCCAGTATCAGGTGCTCGGGCCGCATCCCCATGATCACCGGCTGGCCATCGACGCCGGCCGCATGGGCCGGCGCGTCGAGCCGGGTGCCGTCGCCGAGTTCGACGCGGGCGTCGCCACCACTGCGGCGCAGCGTGCCGGGCAGGAAGTTCATCGCCGGCGAGCCGATGAAGCCGGCGACGAAAAGATTGACCGGGCGGTCGTAGAGCTCGAGCGGACTGCCAGTCTGCTCGATGCGGCCTTCCTTCATGACGACGATCTTGTCGCCCATCGTCATCGCCTCGATCTGGTCGTGGGTGACGTAGACCGAGGTGGTCTTCAGGCGCTGGTGCAGTTCCTTGATCTCGCTGCGCATGGCCACGCGCAGCTTGGCGTCGAGGTTGGACAACGGCTCGTCGAACAGGAACACCTGCGGATCGCGGACGATCGCGCGACCCATCGCCACCCGCTGGCGCTGGCCACCGGAGAGCTGACGCGGATAGCGATCGAGCAGCGGCGTCAGTGCGAGGATCTCGGCGGCCCGGTTCACCTTCTCGTCGATGGTCGCCTTGTCCTGCTTGGCCAGCATCAGCGAGAACGCCATGTTCTTGCCGACCGTCATGTGGGGATAGAGTGCGTAGTTCTGGAACACCATCGCGATGTCACGCTCTTTCGGAGGCAGGTCGTTGACCCGGCGCTCGCCGATCCGGATCTCGCCGGCGGTGATCTCCTCGAGTCCGGCGATCATCCGCAGCAGCGTCGACTTGCCGCAGCCCGAGGGACCCACCAGCGCCGTGAACGAGCCGTCGGCGATGTCGATGTCGACACCGTGCAGGATCTCCGTCTCGCCGAACTTCTTCTTGACCGACTGGATCGTGACGCTGGCCATGCTTTAGCTGGGAAGTGGGTACGTGGAAGAGGATGCGCGCGAGACCGGTACCAGCGGCATTCGCGAACCGCGCCAGTATCGGCACGGCACAGCCGGGGCGCCATAGGGCAAACCGGTAGACCGGGTGGCGACCGGAATTCGTATGATCACCCGATCACCAGGTCCACCCGGCCCTCCTCACACCAGGCGCCTGCCCGCCTGGTCACCGAGCGGCTCTCTGACCGTCTCGCCGCGCTGCTGCGCGCCCAGGTCGAGTCC
>JBBQJU010000283.1:0-2817 GCA_038326215.1 Gemmatimonadales bacterium
CTCCTTCGCGTCCGTCTTCGTCTACCCCGACATTGATGACACGATCGTGGTCGAACTGCGCGATGAGGACATCAAGATGGATGTCTACCGTGCGTCGGGCGCCGGCGGCCAGCACATCAACAAGACCTCCTCGGCCGTCCGGCTGACGCACATGCCGACCGGGACCGTCGTCGCGTGCCAGCAGGAGCGCTCGCAGCACAAGAACAAGGATACGGCGATGAAGATGCTGCGCGCAGCACTCTATGCGCGGAAGCTCGAGGAACAGGAGGCCGCCAAGGCGGTCGTCGAAGCCACCAAGAGTGACAACTCGTGGGGCAACCAGATTCGCTCGTATGTCTTCCAGCCGTATACCATGGTGAACGACCATCGCACCGAATTGAAACTGACCGACGTGCACGCCGTGATGGACGGCGATCTCGATGAACTGATCGAGGCGTATCTGAAGCGCAACGGAGGGACGGCCGCATGAACGACCCGCTGCTGACCCGCGGGCACGTCGAGGAGGGCCGCCGTGCCAAGCGTGCCGCGCTCGAGGCGATGGGGGTAACGCCGTTTGCCTACAGCTTTCACCGGTCCCACACCACCGCGGATGCGCTGCTGCTCTGGGACGATGCGCTGGGCGAGAACGGCCCGATGGTCACCGTCGCCGGCCGACTCGTCGCACTGCGTGGGCAGGGGAAGACGATCTTCGCGCACCTCGAGGATCTCAGTGGTCGCATCCAGCTCTACTGCCGGAAGGATGCGCTCGCCGACGCCTGGGCCGTGCTCGAGTTGCTTGACCTCGATGACCACGTCGGGGTTCAGGGCAGACTCTTCCGCACGCGGACCGGTGAGGTGACGCTCGCGGTGATGGCGATCACGCTGCTGGCCAAAAGTCTCCGCCCCCTGCCGCGCGGCAAGGTGGAGACTCAGGAGGATGGCACCACCATCGTGCATGGCGGCCTCACCGATCCGGAGGTGCGCTACCGGCAGCGCTACGCCGACTTCGCGGTGCATCCCGAGCTGCGCGAGACCTTCCGGCTGCGTGCCCGGGTGATCGCCTACATCCGCCGCTTCCTCGACGAGCGCGACTTTCTCGAAGTCGAGACCCCGGTGCTGCAGCCGCTGTACGGCGGCGCGTCGGCCCGACCCTTCGTGACGCATCACAACGCGCTCGACATGCCGCTCTTCCTCCGCATCGCGGATGAGCTCTATCTCAAGCGCCTCCTGGTCGGCGGATTCGAACGGGTGTACGAAATCGGCCATGATTTCCGTAACGAGGGGATGGACCGGACGCACAATCCCGAGTTCACCATGCTCGAGTGGTACATGGCGTACGCCGACTACCACGACGTCCTCGCGATGTTCGAGGAGCTCCTGAGCGGGCTCGTCGAGGCGACCCTCGGAACGCTCCAGCTCGAACGGCATGGGCAGACCCTCGACTTCAGCGCGCCGTATCGCCGCGTCTCCTTCGTCGAGGGGATCCGCGCCACCTCGGGTGGGCTCGACGTCCTGACCGACTCCGAGGCGACGCTGCGGGCGTATCTCATCAAGCGTGGTGAGCCGGCCGAGTCGGCGGCGACGATGAGTGGCGGCCGACTGCTCGATGAAGTCTTCAAGGTCACGCTGGAGCCGACGCTGGTGCAGCCGAGTTTCGTGCTCGACTACCCGTTGGCCCTCTCGCCGCTGGCCAAGCCACACCGTGATGACCCGCGACTCACCGAGCGCTTCGAGTTCTTCGTGCTCGGGCGCGAGATCGCCAACGCCTTCTCCGAGCTGAACGATCCGGACGATCAGCGGGCGCGCTTCGAAGATCAGGTGGCCCAGCGTGCCGCGGGCGACGATGAGGCGCAACAGTTCGATGCGGACTACATCCGCGCGCTGGAGTATGGCATGCCACCGACCGGCGGGATCGGCGTTGGCATTGACCGCCTGGTGATGCTGCTCGCCGACGAGGCGTCAATCCGCGATGTGATTCTCTTCCCGGCGATGCGTCCCGAATCCACCGGCGGCGCGCCGACCGCTCCCGAGGGCTGATGGCCGCGCGCTGGTGGCCCTCGGCGCTCGAGCGCCAGATCGCGCTTCGCTATCTCCGCGGGCAGCGTGGGACACGCAGTGCCTCCCTGCAGACGATCATCGCCACCGCGGGGATCGCCATTGGCGTCGCCGCGCTCATCGTCGTGCTCGGGGTGATGACCGGACTGCGCAATGATCTGCGCGATCGGATCCTCGTCGCGGCGCCGCATCTCCGCGTGCTGACCTACGGTGCCTCGCTGCGGGTCGATGACTGGCAAGCGCAGCTGGCAAAGATCCGGGCGGTGCCCGGCATCGTCCAGGCGGCCCCCGAGGTCAACACCCAGACCATCACCCTCAACCCGGATGGGTACCCGGAACCGGCCGCGGTCCTCGGGATCGAACCTGGGTTGGGGAATGACGGCGTGATCCGACTGGATTCGGTGATGACGCAGGGCAATCTCGACTTCACGCCCACCGCCCCCGATGTGGATGCCGCCGTCGTGCTTGGTGGCCGACTCGCCGAGCGCCTCTCGGTGCTTCCTGGGGATCTGCTCTCGATCATCCCCCCGCGGGCCGTCCGTCGAAGCCGGACCCTCGGTACGTTGACAGGCACCAACATCGTGCCGTGGACCGTCGAGGTCACCGGCACGTTCGAAACGGGGATGTACACCTACGACAACACCTTCATGGTGATGTCGCGGAAAGACGCCCAGCGCTTCGCCTGCCTGGATAGCGCGGTCTCAGGGATCGCGGTGCGTGTCACGGATCCGTGGCGGGCGGTCGAGATTGCGCGCCAGCTCGATACGTTGCTGGGGCTCCCAT
>JBBQJU010000284.1:0-2789 GCA_038326215.1 Gemmatimonadales bacterium
GGGTGCGGTCGGCACGGCGTCGTCGGAGTCGGACACGCTGTCACCGCGTGGTCGCCTGGTTCGCTCGCTGGTCGGGTGGGGCGTGGCGACGATGGTTGTCTGGATCGTCGCGAAGGCGGCAGTGGTCGGGATCGGGTTGCCCGAGTGGACCGTGCGTGGTGCGGTGGGTGTGATGCTGCTCGGGCTTCCGGTGCTCCTGGCCACGGGCTGGGCCAAGTGGATGGCGCGGAAGGCGTCACGCGCCACACCGACGCTCACGCCTGGCGGTTCGAATATGCCGCTGGCCTCGGGCACCATGGCGAACATCGCGATCAAGGCCAACCGGCACCTCTCGTTTCGGAAGGCACAGCGGGGTGGGATGTACGCGATGGCGGCCTTCGTGGTGCTGATCGCGGCGTTCATGATCACGCGTTCGATGGGGATCGGACCGGCGGCGTCGCTGTTCGCGACGGGCTCCCTCGCGGCGGACGACCGCATTGTGCTCGCGGACTTCGTCGCGGCGTCGGAGGACTCCACCCTCGCGCCGATCGTTCAGGCGGCGGTACGCGAGGCGATGGGGCAGAGCCGCGCGGTGCAGCTCCTCGATGCCACGACCGTCGCCGCCGAACTCGAGCGGATGAAGCGACCGGGGGCGGCACTCGACGCCGCGACAGCTCGCGACCTCGCGGTGCGGATCGGGGCCAAAGCGATCCTCGGCGGACGGCTGGCGCGAGCGGGCAGTGGTTTCGCCGTGTCGCTTGACCTGATCGCCACAGACGGCGGTGCGAACTTGGCCTCGTTCCAGGGAACAGCCGACGGGCCGAGTGATCTCCTCACTGTGGTGGACGAGCTCACCAAGAAGCTGCGCAGCAAGATGGGTGAGTCGCTCAAGCAGGTGGCCCAGAGCATCCCGCTCGAGCGCGCGACCACCAGCAACCTTGAGGCGCTGCGGTTGTACACGGAAGGGACGTACGCGAACGACGTCGAGGGGGACCCGGAGAAGGCCGTCACCCTGCTGCGGCAAGCGGTGGTGCTCGACAGCACCTTCGCACTCGCATGGCGGAAACTCTATGCCGCTTTGAAGAATGCCCAGTTACCGCAGGTGGCCATCGACTCGGCGCTCGACAACGCGGCGAAGTACGCCGACAAGCTGCCGGAGCGCGAGCGCCTGATGGTCATGGGCGCGCTGTACGAGGGACATTCCCGGCGGTACGATCCGGTCAAGGCGATGGAAACGTATCGCCGGCTGTTTGTGGTTGACCCCACGAATCGGGTCGCCACCAACCAGCTGGCCATGTTGCACGATGCACGGCACGCCTCCGACAGCGCCCTGCACTACTATCGGTTGCAGAGCGTGGCTGAGCCCAACCCCGGCAACCGTGTCAAGGCGGCCGCTGCGTTGCTCGGCGTGGGCGATGTGGCGGGCGCGCGGGCCGTCTACGATTCCGTCCGGACCGAGGACTCTCTCTACGCCACGCAGCAGGCGGGGCTCTTCCCGGCCGAGATCGCCTATGCAGCCGGTGATCGGGCCGGGGCTCGCGCGGTCGCGGAGACGATGCTGAACTCGCGTGATGCCGTCAACCGTCTGGTCGGCACCACTATCGCCACGGTGATTGCCGGGACGGCTGGTCAGCTCGCCACGGCCGAACGACTGGAGCGAGAGCGTGTCCTGTTCCAGAACGCGCGGGGGGTGCCGGAGTTGGCGTTGGAGGAGATCTCGAACGACGTCTACTTCCGGGGCCGCGCGAAGGAGGCAATTGCGAAGCTCGACCGGGTATTGGCCAGTGCTGCCTGGGCCGCCATCCCCACCGTACAACGTCCCTACTATCAGGTGATCTCGCTCTATGCCGAAGCTGGAGCGCCGGCAAAGGCACGTCGGTTGTTGGACGAAGCGCTTCGAGAGATGCCCGATCGGCTTGCCACTCCCGTGGGGGAGCGAGCGATCGCGGATCTCGAGACGGTCATCTTGCTCGCCGAAGGAGCGCCAGCCAAGGCGCTGACGCGGGCGCGGGATGCCTTGCAGATGCGGGACGGCACACCGGCGGGGTGTACCGCGTGTGTGGCAATTCTGATGGCTTCGGTCTTCGATTCCCTCCAGCAAGCCGATTCGACGATTGCCTGGATGGAGCGTTTCCTCGCGGTGCCGCTGAGTCAGCGGATGATCCCCGACAGCTATGGGTTGGCGATCACGCAGAAGCGCCTCGGCGAGCTCTACGACGGCAAGGGCCAGCGCGCCAAGGCGATCACACACTACCAGGCGTTCGTCGATCAGTGGGCGGACGCCGACCCTGCGCTGCAGCCTGCGGTCGCGAGTGTGCGCGCGAGGCTCAAGGAGTTGCAGGCGCAAGAAGGGAACTGACGGACTCCTCTCGTTTCTCGTTTTCTCATCCCCCCTCGAGGATCACCGCATGTCAACGAATTTCCTGCTCAACTTCACGCCGACCGGCATGATCCCCACCAAGGCGATGACGCCCGAGGTGCCGATCCTGCCAGCGGAGATCGTCGCCCAAGTTGGCGAAGCGGTGGCGCTCGGCGCCAACATGGTGCACCTGCACGCGCGCGACGCCGTGACCGGCAAGCCGACATACGAGAAGGCGGTGTACGCCGAGATCGTGGCGGGAGTTCGCGCCCAGCATCCGGAGTTGGTGATCTGCCTGTCGACCAGTGGGCGCGATTTCCCGGGATTCGCTGAGCGCTCGGAATGCCTCGAGCTCACCGGCGATCTCAAGCCCGACATGGGGAGCCTCACCCTCAGCTCGCTCAACTTCAACAACCAGCCCAGCATGAACGCGCCCGAGATGATCCAGTCG
>JBBQJU010000285.1:0-2747 GCA_038326215.1 Gemmatimonadales bacterium
TCAGGCCGGCGCTGCCCGCCACGAAGGGGTCGCCGGCCATCGCGTCGATGCCCACGACGCGCAGCATCGCCACGTTGAAGAGCACGTAGATCGCGGCGACCACCACTACGCCGCCGATCATCGCGCGCGGCATGGTGCGACCCACATCGACCGTTTCCTCGCCGAAATAGAGCGGGCCGGTCCAGCCGTCGTAGGTGAAGATCACCGCCTGCAGCGCGAGTACGATCGCGGCCAGGAGGCCGGTCCCGGTTGGCAAGAGGTGCGGCGTCGACCGCAGTACCTCGGGGACGGCCATCGTCAGCCCCGCCACGATCAGTACGCCGAAGGCGAGGGCCTTGATGCCGCTCAAGAGCTGCTGCGCGACGTCGCCGTTCTTGACGCCGTGCCACTGCAGCCACCCGAAGGCGAGGATCAGGGTGCAGGCAATCGCCTTGGTGCCGCCGGGAATTGTGGGGAGGAGTGGCGTGGCAAACTCCGCGAAGACGATGGTGCCGAGCGAGGTCGAGGCCGCGGTGGAGAACCAGTCGCTCCAGCCGACCACGAAGGCGGGGTAGGGGCCGAGAGCACGATGGACGATCGGATACTGCCCACCGGAGCGTCGGACGAGCACACCGCCTTCGGCGAGCGACATCGCGCCGAGCAGGGCATACGCGCCGCCCACCAGCCAGACCGCGATGAACAGGCCAGGGGAGGGGAGCCGCATGGCGATCTCGCCGGGGGTGCGCATGATGCCGGTCGCGATGGTGTTGCCGACGAGGACGGCGATGCCGAAGGTGACACCCAGTACTTGGTGCAGCGACCCGCGGCCGCTCAGGAAGTCCGGTCCGTCACGGAGGTGGCCTGGTGGGGGAAGGCCGTGAAGCTATGGCCCGGCAGCAGCAGGCGCCAGTTCGCAGGAGATCACGGCGGGCCCCAGATCCCCAGGACATAGGTGATCGGCAGGATTACCGCGACGAGGGCGTCGCCGGCGATGAAGCCCGAGGCGAGCGGGATCGAATAGGCGACGGCCTGTGCGGGGCGGAGCTTGCGCCAGATCCAGTCGGCGAGCGCCCCGAGGAACATCGTGGTGATCGCGTTGGCCGGGACGAGCATCCCGATGCCGAGGCCGGTCGGTGAGGGGATGTACCAGGGGCGAGGCATGCCTCGCCCCTCCGTCGGTTGCTCGAGCACCGTGAAGAGCACACCGAGCACCGCACCGATGCCGAGCGCCATCAGCGCGCCGTCGGGAAGCGCATCGAAGCCCTTCGAGAGAATCTGCGCAAAGCCGACCCAGCGCACCGACGTCGGTGAGGAAAGCTGACCGCCCTCACCGATGCCGTAGGTATCGCGCAGCAGCGGATAGATGATCGCGAGCGAGAGCGCACCGACTGGCACAGCGAGGAGCTGCATGTAGGTGAGCGACCGCGGCGTCGAACCGATCATGTAGCCGGTCTTGTAGTCCTGCATCAATCCTTCCGATTCCGCAGCGACGGCAGCGGTGGTGCCGGAGGAGATCATCCCTGCACGCAGGTCACCGGGCGAGAGCGCGCCGAAGATCGCCTGCATCACGTTGGTCATCGTCGAGATCGGGCCCCAGTTGGTCTCGCCGAGGACGCGCAGTGCGACGAGCATCAGCGGGATCGAGATCACGATGGCCAGCAGTGACTGCCACACCGGCGTTCCCATGAAGAGGTACTGCACGATCACCAGTACGATGGTCGCGATGGTGCTGCCGATGATCAGCCACCGCATCGGAAAGTCGCCGGAATCGACCGAACCGCCACGGAGCGAGGTGAAGGTGCGGATCAGCACGCGCCACTTGAGCCCAAGGGCCGTCAGGCCGCCGGCCACCAGCAATCCCGTCGCGGGCCACATCGTCCAGAGGAGGATCTGCGTCTTGTGCGCGTCGGCCGGGATGATGCCGTGATTGAAGAGGTACATCGGCAGGATCACCCAGGAGGCGAGCATGCCGAGCAGCATCGAGAAGCAGATGCGCAGCCCGATGATCATCCCCGAGCCGACCGAGAGCAGAGAGACCGCGACCCCGACGCCGGTGGCCGCCGAGAACTGATTCGCCGAGACGCGCACGACCTCGGCCAACCAGGCGCGCGAGGTGGTGAACATCAAGGCACCCGAGGAGACCATCGCCGAGACCATCACGGCCGCCGACTTCCCGGCCTGCGCGCCTTTGGAGTCGAGGAGGATCAGTGTTTCGGCGGCCGCGACGCCATCGGGGAAGGCGAGCTTCTCGTCCTCGATGAAGTGCTTGCGGAGTGGTACGGCGAGCAGCACGCCGAGAATGCCGGCGGTCGAGAGCCAGATGAAGGTCTGCAGGATGGTGAGGTGGATTGCGAAGCCGCTGTTCGGTTCGGCGGCCAGCATGTCGAAGGCGGCGAGCAGCCAGCAGAGGAAGGAGATCTGCCCGGCCGTCGTCCCCGCCGTCTGGACGATGTTGTTCTCCCACCGATTGTAGTTCTTGCTGAAGATCCCCAGCGCCAGAAAGCCGAAGAAGGCCGAGACGACGGAGATGTTCGGGCCGAAGCCGAACTTCAGGACGACATAGGGATAGGAGAGGCCAATCAGGACGGCGACGCCGAGGGCGACGGCAATGGAGCGGGGGGTGAGTTCGCGGACATCAGACGGCTTCTGCGGGGCAGGACCGGCCATGACACGCTCGGCGTCGGAGATGGGGGGTGCGGTAAGAGTGGTGCATGGAGGGGGATGGCGATAGGGGGAGTGGTGGGGTACCGAGTGTCACGGCTCGGGAG
>JBBQJU010000286.1:0-2717 GCA_038326215.1 Gemmatimonadales bacterium
CACGCCGGCATTGCCTTGATGAAGGCCTTCGCCGAGTGGACCCCATGACGACGGTGGCGGTCTCGCTGGTCGATGTGGTGGTCCTGCGCGGCGCCGGGGCGTCGCTGGAAGCACTCTTGTTGCAGCGCGGCCCGGAGGGTCGCTGTCCCGGGTCGTGGGAGATGGTGCACGGCCACATCGAAGACGGTGAGACACCCGCCGACGCCGCACGGCGCGAGGTGCAGGAGGAGACCGGCGTCGCGCCGGAGCGGTTCTACAACCTCTCGCGCGTCGAACTCTTCTACCAGCATCGCGTCGACGAGGTGGCGATGGTGCCGGTCTTCGTGGCCTTCCTGCCGAATGACGCGGCCGTGACCCTGAGCCACGAGCACACCGCGGCGCAGTGGCTCACCCCGGCCGAGGCGCGCCAGCGTTGTGCCTGGGCACGCGAGGCGCGGGCGCTGGATGATGCCATCCGCATGCTCGGCAGCGGTGATGCCGGCCCCATCGAGGACGTCCTCCGCCTATGCTAGCGCGCCGCATCATTCCCTGCCTGGACGTGGCCGATGGCCGCGTCGTGAAGGGCGTGCATTTCGAATCGTTGCGCGATGCCGGCGATCCGGTCGAGCAGGCCGCGCGCTATGATCGCGAGGGCGCCGACGAACTCGTCTTTCTCGACATCACCGCGTCCTATCGTGATCACAGTACGACGCTGGCGATGGTGGAGCGGGTGGCCGAGACGATCTTCATCCCCTTCACGGTGGGCGGCGGTATTCGGTCGGTGGACGACGCCGGCGCCGCACTGCGGGCCGGGGCCGACAAGATCGCGGTCAACACTGCGGCGATCCGCGACCCCGACCTCGTCTCCCGGCTGGCCGAGGCCTATGGTTCGCAGTGTGTTGTCGCCGCCGTCGACGTACGCCGCGAGGGCGAGCGCTGGATGGTCATGGCAACCGGTGGCCGTGAGGAGACGGGACTCGAAGCGCTCGCATGGCTCGCTACGCTGGAGCGTCTCGGCGCCGGGGAGATCCTGCTCACCTCGATGGACCGCGACGGGACGCGAAGTGGCTACGACCTCGACCTGACGGAAGCGGCCGCAAAGACCGTCGGTATTCCAGTGATCGCCTCGGGCGGCGCCGGATCCCTGGCGCACCTGGCCGATGCCTTCGAGGCGGGAGCCCATGGCGTGCTCGCCGCCTCGATCTTCCACTTCGATGGCACCACCATCGCGGACGCCCGCGCTTTCTTGACCGGCCGCGGGATCCCGGTCCGCCCACCAGCCGCCTAGAAGTCGTTGTTGTAGCTCACCAGCTTCACCCGGCCGTTCCGCTCGATCATCGAGCCAAAGAGCTTCCGGGTGAGGGTGCTGTCCGCCGTGCGGTAGCGCACGCTGCATGGCCCCCAGAGTGTTGTGGGACCGCGCAGCATCTGGAGCGTGTCCACCCCGCAGGACAGCGCCTCAAAGGTCAGCGGCTGCCCGCCATAGCGCTGCAGGACGCGCTCGACTCCCTTGCTGTTCTCCGCGGTCAGCTGCAACCAGAAGATTCCCGGATCGAGATCATACGGCGGCTCGGCGTAGCGATGGTCGGGGAACATCAGCCACGCAAATTCTGCCCGGGTCAGCAACATGCCACGGAGTGCGGCCGTGTCGCGGCCAGCCACCGCGCCGAGAAAGCGCTTCGCGAGGGCCTCGCGCGTGGCGGCCCCGTCCTCGAGCTCACGCGGCTCGGTCAAGCCGACGCGAAAGCGCCGGATCAACTCGGGCATCGGGAATATTGAATCGATTCTGTCGCCCGGCTTCGCCCAGGGACGGGTAGAGTCGACCACCACACTGACGGGCTTCGGCTCGGCCCGACAGGCGGCAAGGGTAAGGCATGAGAGCAATACGGCGAGACGACGCATGAGCGGTTTCCTGAAGTAGGAGGGTCGCAGGCCGGCTATGCGCCGACCTGCGACCCCCAATCCTAGTGACGTACGACGTCTGTGTTACGTCTTGCCATATCAGTTGTTGCTGTACGACGTCCACCCCTGCCACCACTTCGTGCCGGCCGGATCGGCGGCGCCGCGGTAGCTCGTGCCGGTGATGAACGTGCCGGCCCGGGCGAGCAGGTCGCCGGTGAAGGTGGTCACGCCACCCGTGCGCGGTGCGACGGCAGCTGCCAGCGACCAATCGAAGTCACCGACCGCCGTGGGGTTGGTGGGGAAGCTGGTGAAGAGCGAGGCGGCCGTCGTCGCGGCGGCGTACTCGATGTCGCCTGCTGGTCCGCCGTAGGACTGCTGCCCGGCCTGAAAGAGCACCGGCGATTCGGCGACGAACAGCCCCATGATCGAGAGAAATCCTGCGGTTTCACGCGATTTCGAGGCGGCATCCCGGTAACCGATCGCCGCCGTCGGCCACCGGGCGAGGATGCCATTGATGTAGTGGCCGCCCGTCCCGCGACGGAGGATCGCACCGTAGCCGCCCGACGCCCCGACGACGCCCGGGCCAGTGCCGACCAGCGTGAAGTTCGCGATCACCGGGATCGTGAACGGCGAGGAGTCGAAGACGGCGTCGCACCCCGAGCCGTTGCAGCCGTCGTTCTCGATGCCCTGTGGATCGGACGAGACGTTCCCCGCGCCAGCGCGCGGCACCAGCACCTTGCTCTGGAAGCCGATCAGGAACTGGAGGCGACCCTGGTACCCCTCGGACATATCAAAGTGGTCATCGCCTGACTGGTAGGAGACCAGATACTTCGCCT
>JBBQJU010000287.1:0-2714 GCA_038326215.1 Gemmatimonadales bacterium
CCCCCATTTTGTCAAGGGCCCGGCTACTTCCTCAGTCCGTCTTGGGCGTCATCGCCGCCTGCAGATTCACCGGCGTCACGTGACAGCGATCCGCGGTCACGACCACGTTGCTCCGGACCCAAGGCTGGTACCCGGCCGCCCGCACCTCGACCCGATACGTGCCTGCCCGCTCCACTGCGCCGGCCAGCGCGTGGATCCGGCCCTCGATGTCGTACATGATCTGCAGCGAGTCCAGGTACGTCCCCTCCTGCAGTGCGCCCGACACCCCGAGCGGTATCGGCTGATTCGTCACGGCATCGCGCGCGCTGACATTGACGCCGAAGCGGGCCTCCGCGGTGCAGACGATCGGGGCATCACCGTCACAGGCGGCAGCGGCAAGGAGCAACGGAAGGCAGCGAGTGGCAGGACGCATCGGAGGCCCCGGAGGGTAAGGCGTGGATCAGCGGCGGCGGTCTGCGGTGAGCACGGCAGCGGCGAGCGCCGCGGTTTCAAAGCGGAGGACGTGCAACCCCAGCGTGACATGCACCGGGGCAAGTTCGCGTTCGAGGATGCTCAGGTCCTCCGCGACGAACCCTCCCTCCGGACCAATGAGCCAACCGAGATCCGCACCCGCCGTCACCTCCGGTGCCGCGACGCCGCGATCATCGGCGAGCCACCAGGTGACCCCAAAGCGCTGATTCAGCTCCGGCATCGCGAGAATCTCGGTGATCACCGGCGCCCACGGATTTCCTGATTGCTTGCAGGCCTCTCGCGCGCGTCGGCGCGCCTTCTCCAGGGTCCCCTCGCGCAAGCGGTTCTCGACATGACGCGACCGAGTCGTCTCGAGTGGCACGAGGGTCGTCACACCCAGCTCGGCGGCCTTCTCCGCGAGCCAGAGGAAACGATCCTTGTCACCACCTCCAACGGCGACCAGCGTTTCAGGCGGCGGCGGGGCGTGGGTGATTTGCTCCGCGAGGAACGCCCACCGCTTTCCTGCACGCTCGACCGTGCCACTCGCCCTCGCGCCCGCACCATCGAGCGCCTCGACCCTCGCGCCGCTCGCGACCCGCCGCACGTCGAGGTGATGCGCCTCGTCCTCGTCCACGCGGATCGGCTCGCCGAGCGTGAGCGATGCACTGGGGACGAGGAGCCGAATCACCCGAAGCGCGCCGCCACGCCCCACCACCCGGCGTCGTGCACGTCATCGAGGATGGTGAACCCCGCGCCCTCGAGCACCGGCCGGAAGAGCTCCTCCTCCATCGCCTCCATCCCGGCGAAGATGGCGATGCCGCCGGGCACCAGCGCGCGTTGAATCGACGGCAACAGCAGCGTGTTGACCGTCCGGAGAATGTTGGAGCAGAGTACCTCGGCAGGACCGGCAAGCACGCCTAATTCGCTCGCGTCCCCGATCAGGAAGGTGACCCGATCCGCCACACCGTTTTTCTCGGCGTTGGCTTCGGCGATCGGATGCGACTCGTCGTCCACTTCAATCCCGATGGCGGAGACAGCGCCGAGCTTGGCGGACGCGATCGCGAGAATGCCGGAGCCACTGCCGAAGTCGAGCATCCGATCGCCACGCTTCTGATGACGTTCCAGCAATGTCATGGCCGCGCGTGTCGAGCCATGCTCCCCGCTGCCGAAGGCGGACTCCGGATCCAGCGTGACGACCACCGCATCCCCATCCGGCGTCACGGGCAGCCATGAGGGCGTGACAACCAGCCGCCCGAAGCGTCGCGTGATGATCCCGTCGCGCCACTTGGTGGACCAATCGACCGCTTCGAGCGGCGTGACCATCCCCTCGAGCGCCGGGAACTGCGCGACCAGCGCTCCGACCAGACGCTTCGCATTGTCCTCGGAGGTCTCGACCGTCAACAGCCTGCCCTCCGCCGGCTCTTCGACGCCCTGCCCAGTCGCCGCCACGAGCGCCGCCGCCACTGCGTCGGTGTCTTCAGGTCGGCAATCGACCGTGATGCGCCACCATTCCTGGATCATGCGCCGAGTGCCTCCTTCAGCTTGGACCAGAAGCCGCCCTTGCGACCAGGGCCATCGCCTTCGTGCGTGGCGAGCTCGACAAAGAGCTGCCGTTGCACGTCGGTGAGTTCGTCCGGTGTCCAGACGTGGAGGCGGACATTGAGGTCGCCGACCCCGGCGCCACCGAGCCGGGGAATCCCCTTCCCGCGCAGGCGCAGCACGGTGCCCGATTGCGACCCCGCCGGCACGTCAAGCGCTTCGTCGCCGTACGGCGTCGGAATCGTCGCACTGGTTCCGAGCGCGGCCTGCGAGAAGGAGATCGGGAGATCGAGCAGCAGGTCATCGCCCTGGCGCTGGAAGCGCTCGTCCTCGGCGATCTCGATCATCACCTGCAGGTCCCCGGCCGGACCGCCGCGCGGGCCGGTCGCACCGACGCCCCGCATGGTGAGGTAGTTCTGGTCGGAGACGCCGGCCGGAATGTCGACCGCCACGGTGCGCTCGCCCTTCACGCGTCCCTCGCCGCGGCAGACCTCGCACGGCGTCCGGATCACGTGGCCTTCGCCGCGGCATGCCGGGCAGGGTCCCACCTGCACGAACTGCCCGAACATCGAGCGCGCAGCCCGACGCACTTCGCCGGTGCCTTCACAGGTCCCGCACTTCACCGGCTTGGTGCCCTTCGCCGCGCCGCTGCCGCCGCACGGGTCGCAGGGCGTCAGTGTCTTGATCTTGATGTTGCGCTTCGCGCCGAGCGCGACCTCGGTGAG
>JBBQJU010000288.1:0-2687 GCA_038326215.1 Gemmatimonadales bacterium
CGGCGGTGCTAATACCGGCCGCGTTTAAATCAGGGGCGGCAACTACGCACGACGAAACTCCCAGCACAAAACCGCGGCCGGGGTAACCCGGGGCCGCGTTTGTGTTTGCACGTCGCGATGAGCCGGCCGGCAACAGAGACGCTACGCGTCCTGCTCCATCGCCGCCGGCTTCAGATACTCCCGGCGGTACATCGTCAGCAGCTCAAAGAAATACGACAACGCCAGCGGGCCGACCAGCAAGCCGAGCAGGCCGATGTAGCTGACCCCCGCGATCGCGCCGACCAGCGTGATCAACGGATGGATCTGGGCGTAGCGGTTCGAGATCATCGGCCGGATGAGGTTGTCGACGTTGCCAACAATGACGGCACCAAAGAGCACCAAGCCGACCGCCGCACCCGGGTGTCCTGTCGTGTAAAGATAGATCGCCCCCGGCCCCCAGATCATCCCGCCGCCCACGACGGGGAGGATCGAGAAGACGACCGTCACCACGCCCCAGAAGACACCGTTGCCGAGGCCGGTGACCGTGAAGGCGATGGCGATCAAGATCCCCTGCGCTACCGAGGAGAAGCCGGTGCCGATGATCGTGCTCTTCGTCACCGCGACGAAGCGGTCCTGCAGGATCGCGACGTTCTCGTCGGAAAACGGGATGTACGGCCGTAGGCCGCGCCACGCTCCTTTCGGATCCATCAGCAGGTAGTAGAGCCCGAAGAAGGTGAAGAGCAGATTCAGGGTCAGCCGCGTCGCCGTGCCGAGGAACGAGATCGCCCCGCCGCCGACGAAGGTTGCCGCCTTCGCGCCAGCCGCCTTGAGATCGGGGCCGACCGGATACCCTGCGATCGTGAAGGTCGAGATGCGATCGAGCACCGGGGAGTCGATGACGCCTTGGACGGCGCTCTGTGCCTGCCCCACCAGCAACGACACCATCCACACCAGCGGCACCACGATCAGGATGATCGCAATGATGATCACCAGCACGCTCGCCACGGCCCGGCTGCGGACTCTGGGCACCAGCCACTGGTGGAGCCCAGCAAAGACGACGAAGAGGATCGGTGCCCCGAGGAGCCCCGAGGCGTAGGGAACCAGGGCGATGAAGATGCCGATGCCGAGGATGGCGACCAACCAGGCCGCACGCTGATGATTCGTATCGAAGAAGCTCATGCCGAGAAGGGTAACATCGCTGCTCGATCGTCGATGATCGAGCAGCGAAGTTGATGTTCCGGAGTGAAACCAGAACAGGCCGTCGAGGTTAGGGCACGGCCGCGCGACGCAGACTGTCGAGCACTGGCCCAAGCGTCTTCCAGACGTTCTCGAGCACACGTCGCGACCCTGCCGGGTTGGGATGGATGCCGTCGGCCTGATTGAGCCGGTCGATCCCGGCGACGCCGTCGAGGAGGAAGGGGAGGTACCTGGCCCCATGTACCTTCGCCGCCGCCGGGAAGACCGCCCGAAACTCCTCCGCATAGCGACGACCAAGGTTCGGTGGCGCCTCCATCCCGGCCACGATCAGCACCGGCTTCGGCTGCAGCGCCTCGGCCCGGGTGAGGATCTGGTCGAGATTGGCCCGCAACGAATCGACCGGCTGGCCGCGGAGGCCATCGTTGGCCCCCGTTTCCACCACCAAGACGCGGATCGGCCCCTGCCCAAAGAGCCAGTCGATGCGCCGAAGCGCTCCGGCCGACGTTTCGCCACTCACCCCGGCATTCACGACGTGAAAGGGCAGCCCCAGCGAATCGAGCCGTATCTGGAGAAGGGTGGCCCACGCCTGCGCCGGGTCGAGCCCGTAGCCGGCCGTGAGCGAGGTGCCGAGGAGGACCACCGTCCCCGGCGACCCGGCGGCCGGTGCGACCGGGACGCCGCTATCCTTCAGGGTTGTGGTATCCGGGCGCTGGGGCGCTCCCCCACTGCATGCGGCGAGGGAACCTGCCAGCCACCAGAGCTGGTACCACGCCTTAGCTGTCGACGTTGTTCGCACCCGGCCTTGCCCCCTTCGGAGTTCGTTCATGCTGACCTGTGAAGCCCTCGGCCACGAGTACCCCTCGGGTGGCGAGTCGCTCGATGTCCTGAAGGATATCAACTTCCATCTCGATGCCGGCGACTTTCTCGCCATCGTCGGTCCCTCGGGTAGCGGCAAGACCACCTTGCTCGGTCTGCTCGCGGGACTCGATCGCCCCTCGCATGGGCGCGTGCTCCTCGATGGCGTGGATCTGGGGACGCTCGACGAGGATGCGCGGGCACGACTCCGTCGTGAAAAGGTCGGCTTCATCTTCCAGTCATTCCAACTGATCCCGACCCTGACCGCGCGCGAGAACGTACAAGTACCGCTCGAACTGGCCGGCGCCGACGACGCCGCGGCGCGCGCCGATGCCCTGCTGGCGCGCGTCGGACTCGGCGCGCGGGCACACCACTACCCGGGCCAGCTCTCGGGCGGTGAGCAGCAGCGCGTCGCGGTCGCGCGTGCCTTATCGACGCGTCCCAAGATTCTCTTCGCCGATGAGCCGACCGGCAACCTCGACGCGGCGAATGGTGCCACGGTCGTCGAGTTGATGACGGCGCTCAACGCCGAATTCGGGACGACGCTGGTGCTGGTGACGCACGACCTCGACCTCGCCGCCCAGGCTCGCCGGACGATCCGACTGGCGGATGGCGCGATCGTTGACGACACCGCGTCGGGGGCGTGAGTCGGGTGA
>JBBQJU010000289.1:0-2663 GCA_038326215.1 Gemmatimonadales bacterium
CCCCGGCGTCGAGCAGTCGATTCCCCTCGCGGGCGGCCTCGAAGAGCGCCGCGAGGGCGCGAGGGGTGTTGAGGTCGTCGTTCATCGCCGTCGCGAAGTCTGCCGCGAGGGTGGTGCCGACGGCCTCGAACGCAGTGCTCCCCGCCCCCTCGGGCAGGGAGGCCACTCGCGCGGCGAGCGCGCCGAGGCGGCGCGACCCTTCGCGGGCGGAGTCCAGCGCCTGGTCGGTGAAGTCGAGCGGGGCCCGGTAGTGGGTTGTCGCCAAGAGCAGCCGCACGGTGCCGGCGTCGACCTTCTCCTCGCGCAGGTCGCGGGCCGTGAGGATGTTCCCGAACCGCTTCGACATCTTGGTACCGGCCATGGTCAGGAACTCGCCGTGCATCCAGACACGGGCGAAGTCGGCCTGCCCCGTATGCGCGCAGCTCTGGGCGATCTCATCCTCGTGGTGCGGGAAGACGAGGTCGATTCCACCGGCGTGGATGTCGAGGACGTCGGTGCCGAGCTGCTTGCCGATCAGGTCGAGCGCCATCGCGGAGCACTCAAGGTGCCAGCCAGGGCGACCGCGGCCGAAGGGGGCGTCCCAGGCCGCGCCGACCGCCTCGTCCTCGTCGCGCGCCGCCTTCCAGAGGACGAAGTCGCGCGCATCCTCCTTGGCATATTCGTCGGCCAGGGTTCGGCCCCCGGCGCCCGCCTGCAGTTCGCGCGTGTCAAGCCGCGAGAGCTTGCCGTACGCCGGGTAGCGACCGATGGCAAAGTAGACCGAGCCGTCCTCACCCCGGTACGCGACGTCCTTGGCGAGCAGCGACTCGACCAGGGCAATCATCGGCGCGACATACTCCGTCGCGCGCGGATAGACGTGTGCCGGGAGAAGGCGAAGGTAGGTACTGTCCTCCCGGAACGCCTCGATGAAGCGCACCACGTGATCCGCGAGCGACGCGCCCGCCGCCGCCGCGCCCCGGATCGTCTTGTCGTCCACGTCGGTGAGGTTCATGACGTGGAAGACGTCGTACCCGCTCGCCTCGAGCCAGCGCCGGAGCACGTCCTCGAAGAGAAAGGTCCGGAAGTTCCCGATGTGCGCATAGTTGTACACCGTCGGCCCGCAGGTGTAGAGCGAGACGTGGGGGGCCTGCAGGGGAACAAAGTCCTCGACCGACCGTGTCATGGTGTTGTAGAGTCGGAGTGTCACGCGCCCCCCGCGGCGGCATCGGTGATCGCGGCGCGGGCGGCCGGATCGTCCGGCCCCGCGCCATGGTGGCGCACATGCACCGTGCGCTGCGGGAAGGGAATCTCCACCCCCTCGCGGTCGAGCCGGATCTTGGCAAGGCGCCGGAATTCGCGCGCCGCTTCCCACTGGTTCCCCGGCTGCGTTCGCAGCAGCACGCGGATCGTCACCGCGTTGTCACCGAGCGACTGCACGCCGACCACTTCGGGCATGCCGTCGAGCTTCGGCACCCAGGCATCGGCCTCGCCGAACCGCTTCGCCTCGTCGCGGAGGATCGCCAGCACCGCATCGACGTCGGCATTGTAGGCCACGCCAATGTCGACGACGGCGCGCGACCAGCCGCGGGTCTTGTTGCTCACCGTCGTGATCTGGCCGTTCGGCACGATGTGCAGGATCCC
Source organism: Gemmatimonadales bacterium (assembly GCA_038326215.1). Classification (GTDB taxonomy): domain Bacteria; phylum Gemmatimonadota; class Gemmatimonadetes; order Gemmatimonadales; family GWC2-71-9; genus Palsa-1233. The sequence continues at coordinate 1,621 of JBBQJU010000289.1, forward strand.
CTCGAGATCGCGCAGCATGACCACGCGCAGCGTCATCTTTTCGACTCCGCCCGTCTTGCCCGCCACTTCGATCACATCACCGACGGCGAACTGGTTTTCCACCAGGATGAAGAAGCCGGCGATCACATCCTTCACCAGTGACTGCGATCCGAACGAGACCGCCAAGGCGAGAATGCCGGCACCGCCGAGCAGCGGCGTGATGTCGACGAACTGATTGAGCGTCAGCACGATGGTGAAGAGCACCACCACGATCTTGCCGACGCCACGCAACAGCTCGGCGATCGTCTGGGCACGCTTCTCGTGGGAGGAGAGCCGGGTATCATCGCCGTCGTCCGCGACCACGACGATCCGCGCGGCAATGACGAGCACCAGTCGCCAGGCGATGAAGGCCACGACCCAGAGGACCAGCACCTTCACCGCAACGGCGCGAAACTCCTCCAGCTTCACGCCGAAGAGGGAGAGCATGCGCTCGACCGAGGCCATCAGGTCGAAGAGGACGGTGGGCACGAGACGATTCATCCCCGCAACTTGTCCACCCCGGCGGAACGGGTCAACGGCGACCGCTCGTCAGGGCGCCGCCACGATGATCGCCCGCCGGGTGGTGACCGTTCGCCCCCCCTCCTCGATGGTGACCGCCAGCCAGTAGGCGCCCGCCGGCAACTTGCCGAGTTGCAACTGTTTGTGCACCCGGGTGAGGACACCAGTCGCCTGATCCGTGCTGGCGACGCGGATGCCGTCCCGCGTCGCCCCGCGCTGCGGGGTCACCGCGAGCGACGCACGGTAGCTGGTGCCGTCGGCGAGGCCGTGTACCTCGTAGTAGAGCTCGATCGTGCCGCCCCGAGGCCAGGCGCCCAGCGTGTTGAGCGGGAAGCCGATGCCGTCACCCGGCCAGCGCGTTGGGGAGCTCGCCTCACCAGTGACGAGGTCACTCACCGCGAGCCGGGTCTCCGGAACGACCAGGCCGCGTTGAAGCCCGAACGCACCGACGGAGTCCTCCTGCTGCGAGAGTCGAACCGCCACTTGCCAGCTTCCCGCGGCGAGCG
>JBBQJU010000290.1:0-2632 GCA_038326215.1 Gemmatimonadales bacterium
ATATCGACGTTGGCGCCAAGGGTGGCGGTGAAGTCTGCCTGGAGACGGACTTCCGCGAATCGGTTCCAGGCGAGCTCGCCCTGCGTCGCGTTGCCCAGGAAGAACGCCGGTACGCCATAGGGGGAGTTGGTGGAGTAGGTCGGCGTGCCGAAGCCCGGCAGCGGCGCACGGGTGCCGATCGTGTCTTGACGGCGGGCGGTCTCCTCCCCGAGGATCGTCAGCTTCGAGCCGGTGAAGGCGCCGACGGCATAGTCGGGGGCGTCCACGGTGCCGCGGAAGAATCCTTTGGCGAAATAGCCGAGGCGTAGATCGCCTGAGAACGGGCGCCGGCTCCCTTCGGCTGGTGCCAGCTGCAGGTGCGCGCTCAGCAAGGTGCCATCGACGCGGCGTCCCGGGCCAAGGTCCGGCTCGTACTTGTAGCGCTGGTCGAAGAGGTAGCGCTGTTCACGGGTGCCCAGGCCGAAGAGTCGCGTCGTCAGGCGGCTTCCCATCGGGATGGTGAGCTTGCCACCGGCCGTCAGCACCTCGCCGCTGTTGTGCGGCAGCACGCCGTTGCCGGCCGAACGCGGGTCACGCCGGTCGGCCGCGGCGGGTGCACTCGTCGGCTCGGCATCGAGACGCGCCGAGACATCGAGGATGCCGACGGCGGTGATCTTCCCGGCGAGCGGGCCGTCGGCCTGCAGCACGAGGCGGTCGAGTCCGAAGTCGCCACCGCCGGTCATCGGGCGATCGGTCTCATAGGCCATCCGCCCGCGCCAGCGGTCGCCGCCGTCGCGCGTCGAGACCGAGACGAGTCCCGAGATCGCCTGCCCGAACTTCGCGGAGAAACCGTTGGTGACGAGGGACGCTTCCGCGATCAGGTCGGGCGGGATGCGCAGACCCGAGCCACCCGTGGAGGCGTCGAGCTGGTTCTTTACGCCGAGTCCGTCGAGGATGAACGCCTGCTGGCCAACGCGGCCACCACGATAGCTCTCGCCGACCACACCGGCCTGCAACGCCAGCGCGTCCTCGAGCGAGGAGACCGGCAGGCGGCGCAGATCCTCGGCTCCGATGCGCTGGGCGGTCGAGGTGGCCAGCGGATCGAGGACCGGGTCCTGCACACCGACGGCACGCAGGGTGACCATCTCGACAGCGACCGGCGCCATCCGCACGTCGGCGCGGGTGATCTCGCCGGCACGGATGATGACCCCCTCGCGGCGTGCCTGACGGTAGCCGATGTAAGTGACGGTGACGGTGTGCAGGCCCGCGGGGAGGCTGCGGAGTCGATATTCGCCGGCGGTATCCGTGGTCGCGATGCGTGCACCGGCATCGATCCGGATCGCTGCGCCGCGAAGCGAGGCACCGGTCGCCGCATCGACGACCTTGCCGACGAGTCCGCCGGACGTCTGCGCCGAGAGCGGCAGCGCGGTCACGGCGAGCAGCATCGCCAGCGAGAGGAGACGCCTCATGGCAGCAACCCCTTGAAGAGGTAGAGGTCGCGGGAGAGGCCCGTCGAGGATTGGACCACGACATCGCCACCGGTCGGGAGGAGCCGCGGACCAGCCCAGTTACCGACCACGAGTCGCAAGGATTCGATGCTCGTCGTCGCCAGCCGTACGCGATAGAACCAGGTGTCGGTGCCGTTCGCGGGGGCCGCACGCGTGACGAGTTCCGTCAGGACACAATCGCTGCCGCTGCAACTGATGCCGGTGACGGTGCCGCTCCGCGGGATGGTGGCGACCGCGGTCGGCGTGGCCCCGGCGATCGGTACCCGCAGGACCAACAGTCCCTGCGTGAAGACGATCGAGGCCCCTGCTTCGGCCAGTGACCATTGCGTGACCCCACCCGTGCCCGGGATCGGACTCAGCGTCGCCCCGCTCGGGGTGATGTTCCCGCGAACGAGGCGATTCGCCGTGATGGTGGTGTCGTAGGGACAACCGGAGCATGCCTGTGTGACATCAAGGAGACCGGCACGTGCCACGAAGCTGCTCTGCCCGACCCACTGCGCCTCGGTGAGCCAGGACACGCCGCTCCCCTCGATGAACGCTGGCAGCGACAGCAGCTCCCGGCGGGCGAACGGCGTGGCACTGTCCGCGAGCCACAATGTGGTGACGTCCGGTGTCGGCCGTCCTCGGCGCGTCAGTGCCTGGAGGTAGAGCAGTCGACCGTCGCTCCCGAGTGCCGGTGCCGAGAAGCTCTTGGCGGAGTCGGCACGTTCCGGTCGTTCATCGCAGAGTCGCCACCGCTGGGTCCCGCCGCCCGGCGGGAGCAGCCCGACACAGCGGTCACCATTGGGGGTCGCGGTATAGAGGTAGAGCACGCCCTGGCCATCCTCGGTGAGCGAGGCGGCGGAGTCGGTGAAGCTGTTGTACGTCAAACGGCTCGGGGTGGCGGCGGCAAAGGGGCCATCGGATGGCGTCACGCCGCTGTCGAAGGGCTCGGAGTGAGCGCAGGCCACCATGCAGAGGAGCCAGACGGGGGAGAGCCGCATCACTACCTCAGCGTCCGAAGGAGGGGAACTGAACCGTGGATTCGTGGCCATCGCGACTCACTGCCGCCACACCGAAGAAGAAGTCATCGATGATCACGTTCTCGAGAGTGACCTGGGTCGTACCGGCCGGCACCCAGCGCCACTGCGTCCACTGTGGTGCGG
>JBBQJU010000291.1:0-2613 GCA_038326215.1 Gemmatimonadales bacterium
CGTGGTGGTCGCGCCGGTGGCGAATCGCGACGAGGTGGCGGATGTCCAGAGCATGGTGGGAGTGTTCGTCGATCGCGTGCTGCTCCGCCTCGATCTCAGCGGTAGCCCGAGCCACCGCGAGCTGCTCGCGCGTGCGGACAAGATCGTGGTCGAGAGCAGGACGCACTCGCGTGCCCCCTCGGGGCTGGTGCTCGCTGGTGACGGCCCGCCGCGGCTGCTCCGCAGCTTCTGTGCGCTGAACTTCCTGCCCCCGCCGACGAAGATCGAGGCCGAAGGAGGCCTGCGCTACCCCTATTTCCTGCCGATCTGGCCAGGCTTTCCCGACGGCCATCGGCTGTTCTCGGACATCGTGGTCTATCTCGTCCCGACGCCGCAGGGCCCCGACTTCATCCTCGGCGCCAATGTCTCGCCGGACTCGGCGCGGCGCGTGGCCAACGAGCTCAGGTCGAGCCTCGAGGCGCTGCTCGCCGACCTCGACGCGCCGATCTGATCGGAGCGTTGCGGCATGCAACGTGCTGACTTCTGCGCATTCCCTGACCGATCCCCCGACTTCGCCGCTCCGTTCGCGACAATCGCCATCGGAGAGTGAATGCGGGGTCACACCCAGGGCGTCATCGTAGGAGCTTCTCTTGTCCAAATGGCTTGTCTCCGTCTTCACCTTCGGCGCGCTCGTCTGCGGCTCGCGCGTGGCGCTTGCGCAAGATCCGCCCCCCGAGCTCCCGCCTCCCTCCGCCCCCGCGACGGGCACGCCGAACGTGCCGCCGCCGGTCGCTCCTGCGCAGCAGACGCGGCCGATGGGGCCAGCGCCCGATGAGAACCAGGGCGTCGACGGCGCGCCGCCGCCGCACACCGGCTTCCAGATGGCGCTCCGCACCGGCGTCGCCATCCCGTTCGGGAAGCTCGAGGACACGAAGGGCGGGGCGATGTCCGACACGTTCTCGCCGCAGGTTCCGTTCGTCCTCGACATCGGCGGCAAGCCGATTCCGAACCTGTTCATCGGCGCCTATCTCGGGCTCGCCTTCGGCGGCGCCGGCGGCGACTTCGCCGACGCCTGCAAGCGGGCCAACGCCACGTGCGTCGGCGTCGGGGTCCGCTTCGGCATCGAGGCGCAGTGGCACTTCCTGCCCGACGCGAAGATGGACCCCTGGATCGGCTACGGGATCGGCTACGCCGGCGAAGGCGCGAGCGGTCAGGCCAACGGCAGGACGACCTCGCTCACCGTCGCAGGGCCCGAGTACGGGCACTTCAGCGGTGGCCTCGATTTTCGGCTGAACAAGACCCTCGGCATCGGGCCGATGGTCGACTTCGGCATCGGCAAGTACACGCGCGCGAAGGTCGAGACCCTCGGCGTGACCCGCGAGGGCGACATCCAGAACACCGCGCTCCACCAGTGGCTCACGCTGGGCGTGCGCCTGGTGGTGCTGCCTTGACTAGAACGTACCCATCACCGTCAGCGAGCCCGAGCCTGCGCCGAGGCTCGGGACCAGGCGGGTCTTCGGCTTGGTCGTCGCCGTCTTCTCGCCCGAGCCCGGATCGCTGAGGAAGACGAACGCGCCGACGCCGATGGCGACCGCGGCGCCGGCACCCAGCCCGATGGCGAGGCCCGAGGCCGTCTTCGAGCTGCTGTCGATGTCGCGGCACTTCTGGTCGTACGCGCGGCACTCCTTCGCGCCGTCGATCGGGTTGTTCTTGTCGAGCTGGGCGGCGCGGTCGTCGCCCTGGCTCTGGAGATCGAGGTAGCGAACGAGCTCGACGACCGCGATCGCTCCGAGCACCGCGCCCGCGCCCATCGTGACGCCGCCGATGATCTTGCGCGTGTTCGACCTCGCGGCCTCCTTCGGCGGCTCGGTGGTGGGCGCGCCCGAGAACTCGACGACCGTCTCGCGGCCGGCGGTGACGATGACGTTTCGCTTGCTGGTCCCGCCGTTGGGCGAGGCGACCTCGACCGAGTGCCCGCCGGCCGCGAGCTCGATGCGGGCGGTGCCCTTGTCGAGCGGCACGTGCTTCTCGCCGTCCACCACGACGTCGCCCGAGGGCTCGGAAGACTTGACGACGATGACGCCGACCGCCGTGCCCCCGAGGCGATCGACGATGCGCGCCGCGATCTTGCGGAGCGTGTCGTCGTTGCCGTCCTTCAGGTTGTCGGCGTAGGTCTCCTTGAGGACGGTGTCGCTCTTGCCCTTCTGGTAGAGATGGATCTCCGCGGTGACCTGCCCGCTCGTCGGGCCCTTCGTGACGAAGCCGAAGATGTAGCGCTCGGCCTTGAGCTGCTCGGCGATCTTCTGCTGGCACTCGGGCGTGGGGCGCGCCGGGCACTTGAACGCGGCGGTCATCATGCCGAGCGACTGCGTGGTCTCGATCAGCGACCAGCCCTGGGCTGCCCGGATGCGCGAGCGCAGCGCGCTGGTGAGCGCATCCGCTTGCTCCTCCGAGTCCTCGGAGTCGAACGCGAGGACGGCGACCGGCACGGTGTGCGCGCCGGGTTGATCCGCGCGGGCGGTGCGAGGCGCCAGCAGGCACACGAGCATGCCGACGAAGCAGCTCGCGATCGAGAAGAGCAGGCCAAGGTGCGCGAGGGACGCGGCTGGGCGACGGAGCATCGGACGAAGCGTA
>JBBQJU010000292.1:0-2610 GCA_038326215.1 Gemmatimonadales bacterium
CCTCCTTGAGCTTCGTCTTCTCGGCGACCATCCCGACCATGTTCCCGAACGCCATGTTGCAGCCGAGGATGATCCCGCCGTTCTTCAGGAAGGCCTCGAGCGTGTACCCCGCCCACTGCGGCGGCGTGTCGGCCGGGGCCGCGCGGAAGGGATTCACCTCGATCCACTTCTTGGTCCTCGGATCCTTGATCTTCTCTGCCTTGCCGAGCTTGTACTCGGCCCAGAAGGCGTCGTTCATCACCATCGAGATCGCGGCGTGCCGGACCACCAGCACCGACGAGATCTGCTCGATCGGCGTGCCATAGACCGCCTTGTGGTGCTCGCGCCAGATGATCGCGCGGAACATCCCCGCCCCGTCATGGATCTCGGGCGAGTCGAAGACACCACGCACCTTTCCCGTCACCCGGTCGGCCCAGGAGACATCCCAGTCCGCGGCGATGGGGACGAGGTGCTCCGGCGGCGTGACGGCAGCATGCAGCGGCACACCGTTCGCCGCGGCCACGGCACCGACGCCGAGGGTGGAGAGAAAGTCACGACGGGAAAAAGGCATCTGCGGCTCCGATTCAGGATGGGTAGTGGTGAAGGGATGATCGATCATCGATGGTCGATCATCGATCATCCCATTGTCGCCCAACTTACTTCGGCAATCTCCCCGGCGTCGCCGGGGCGTTGATCTTATCCAGCTCGGCATCGATCGCCGGCAGCTCGGTCACGAGGATCGGCTTCAGCTTGGCATACTCGATCGCAAAGGCCGCCACGGCGATGTCGTACTGTTGGCGGTTGCTGCCGGTCGGCGGCTGCGAACCGCTCGGCATGGCACCACCGGCGTGGGTGCGGATCGAGACGGGCACCAGTTCGCCGCGCGCCGAGTTGACCTCGTCGCCGTTGATCTCGCGCAGGATGCTCTGCAACTGAACATCGAGCGAGCGCACCTTGGTGCGGAGCGCCGCCGGGGCCGCGGGCATCTGGTCGAGTACGCGGATGATCGCCGCGAGCTTGGTGCGCGCGGTGGTGGCCGCCTCTGATGCCTGGCCGATGTCGGTCGAGAGCTGTGATGCCTTGGACCGGAAGGCGAGGTTCGCGTCGCGATCGGCCAGCGTCAGCGGCGACGCCGGGTCGGCCAGCACGTTGAACGAGACCGGTGTCGAGCTCGGCGCGAAGACACCGCGCTCACGCTTGCCGATCACGACGGTGTACTGCCCTGGCGGCACCGGCGAGAGTCCGGTTGCCCCACCACCGCCACCCCCGCCACCACCCCGGCCGCCGCCCGCGCTCGCACCAGCTCCTGCGCCACCAGCCGTCGGGGCCGGATCGGCCGGCGTCTCCAGCGAGCCACGAAGGTCCCACGTCCAGCGCTGCATTCCCTTCGCGCCACCGATGTTGGCCAGGCGCCAGATGCGGCCCTTCGCGTCAGTGACCTGCGCCGCCATCGTGATCGGTTCTTCCGCCGCCTCGGCAAGGAAATCGGCCGGCGTCGGATAGACGATCGGCTTGCTCGCCTTCTCGGCCGCCTTCTGCGCCTCGATCCGTTTGTCCTTGAGCGACTTCCACACCTGCTCCTTCAGCGTGTACGCCACCGTCGCCCCGAGCTCGGGGTTTGCGGCGCCATAGAACGACTCGCCCTGTGACGCCTTGCCTCCGCCACCGAACTGACCGCGCCGTGACAGCGCCACGGCATCGGCAATCGGGAAGACGTGCACTGCCTTGGCAAGGAGCGCCGGGTCGAGCGTGCGGAGCAACGAGTAGTCATCGATCACGTAGATCGAACGGCCAAAGGTTCCGAAGACGACGGCGTTGTCGCGACGCTGAATCGCGATGTCACGTACCATGATCGTCGGGAGCCCCGGCACCTTCAGCCACTTCTCGCCGCCATCAAAGGTCACGTATGCCCCGAACTCGGTTCCAGCGAAGAGGAGCTTCGGGTTGACGTGATCCTCGGCGATCGCATAGACCCCACCGCGCTTCGGCAGATCACCGGCGATCGACGTCCACGACTTCCCCGCGTCAGTGGTGCGCAACAGGTACGGCGTGAAGTCGCCGTTCTGGTGGTTATCGATCGCGGCGAAGGCGGTGCCGGCATCGTGCACCGACGCGATCAACCGCTGCACGTAGCCGTTGCTGGGCACCCCAGCAATGGAGTCGACCTTCCGCCACGCGGCGCCGCCATTCTCCGACACCTGAATAAGCCCGTCGTCGCTGCCGATGTAGAGCAGCCCTTCCTGCTTCGGCGACTCGGCGACCTGGGAGATGTTGCTGTAGAAGGCGGTACTCTGATTCTTCGCCACCGCCTCGGGGCCCCAGACCTTTCCCATCACCGGGAGCGCATCGCGGTTCACCTGGCGCGTCAGATCACCGGAGACCGCCGTCCAGCTGTCGCCCCGGTCATCGCTGCGGTAAAGCCGCTGTGAGGCAGTATAGAGCCGCGTGTTCTTGAACGGCGAGATGATGATCGGCGTGTCCCAGTTCCAGCGCGACGGCGCCTCGCCACGCAGCTCGCGCGGCCGGATGCCGACGGTCTCGCCGGTACGATGGTCGTAACGCACCATCCCGCCGTTCTGTGACTCCGAGTAGATGACGTTCGGGTCGGTCGGATCGATGCGCGAGACGAAG
>JBBQJU010000293.1:0-2576 GCA_038326215.1 Gemmatimonadales bacterium
AGCATTCCCGATTCGCGGTGCACATCCTCGATCGCGCGACTCTTGCCGCCAGGCAGCGCGATCCGCCAGATCCCCCCCTCACCGGAGACGGGCGTCGTATCGGCACGCTCGCGCAGGACGGCCGCGGCCGTGAAGAGCTTCGCGGTTGAGCCCGGCTCGTTCGCCTCGACCAAGGCACCAAGATTCGGAATCACGCGGCCGGTGGCAGTGTCCGTTCGCAACGAGGCAGACGCGAGCAATTCGCCGCTCCTCACGTCAAGCACGACCACATCGCCACCCTTCGCCTGATACTCGGCGACCGCGCGCCGGAGCTCCCCCTCGACGATCCCCTGCAACGCGTTGTCGATCGTGAGATAGACGTCGTTCCCGGCGACCGGGGAACGAATGATGGAATTGGGGATCTTCACCACGTTGTTCTTCGCGTCGCGCAGGTAGGTCGCCAACCCAGGCGTGCCGGTGAGCAGCGTGTCGAGCATCCGCTCCACGCCACCAGAGGCCCGGCCCTTGTCATCGAGGCGGCCCAGGAGCGGGCGCGCCAACTGCTCGAGCGGATAGACGCGCCGACGGGCCACGTCAAAATGCACGCCCTTGAGCCCGACCAAAGGGGCGATCTCCTCGGCACTCAGCTCGTCATAGAACGAGGGATAGCGCTTTGCCATCGCCTTGGCCACGCGCTCGGCACCGAACCCCGGCAGCCGCACGAGTTGCCGCACGACCTCGGCGCTGTCGGTGAATTCGTTCTTGGCGAGGGTGATCCGATAGGCCTCCTGCGACTCGGCGAGCGGCACCCCGTTGCGATCGAAGATGGTGCCGCGCCGGGCATCGATGGTGTCGCTCTCCATCCGGATCGCGCGCGCGCGCGCTTCCCATCGGGAATGCTGGAGCACCTGCAACTGGAAGGAGCGGCCGAGCACCACCGCACCACCGAGGACGAGGAGGGCCTGCACTGCCACCAGTCGCGCTGCGGGTGTCGCCATTCAGCGCACCCGATCGATTCGGAGGGTGACGACTTCGGAGTCGGAGGCCGTGCGCAGCCCCAGGGCCGCGACCTTGGGCCCGAGGAGATCGCGACTCTTGAGGGCGGCCACGCGCGACTGCAGGTCGGCCTTCGCCTCACGGAGCCGGTCACGCGCGCCCTGCAATGCGTTGATGCGCCCGGTCAGCTGGAACCCGGCGCGACTGCGCACGACGATTGCCCCGGTTGCGGCCAGGAAGACAATGGTCCACGCCAGCACGAAGTGGCGTCCCCTAACCTGCACGCGCTGGCGTCTGGTCGCTGGCATCGCTGTTCCGGAAGAAGCGGAGCCGGGCACTGCGGGCGCGTGGGTTGGCGCGGGTCTCCGCGTCATCGGCAATCATTGCCTTGCGCGGTTCCGAACGACCAAGGGGCACGTGCCCGCAAATGCACTGGGGAAGGCCCGGTGGACAGGTGCAGCCGGCGCCCCACAACCGGAATGCCCCCTTGACCAACCGATCCTCGCCCGAATGATAACTGATCACCGCGAGCGTCCCACCCGGCCCCACCGCTTCGCGGAAGAGTGGCAGGACCTCCTCCAACCCGGTGAGTTCCTCGTTGACCGCGATGCGGACCGCCTGGAAGATGCGAGCGAAGTCGCCCGGGCCGCTTCGGGGGCCCAAGGAGGCCCGGATGGCATTGACCAGGTCGTCACTGGTCGCCAGATCGCTGTTTTCACGCCGGCGGACGATCTCCGCCGCCAGCCGCCCAGCCTTCGGCTCGTCACCGTAGTCGCGCAACACCTGCTTCAGCTCGACCTGGTCGACGCTCTTCAGCCATTCGGCCGCCGTCGGCGCGTCGGGCCCCATCCGCATGTCGAGCGGTGCGCCGGGGCGGAAGGTGAAACCGCGCGATTCGTCATCGAGTTGCCGCGAGGAGACGCCGAGATCGAGGAGGAGGAAGTCCGGATGGAAGGCCGCCACAGCGGCGACGGCCTCAGGCGAGGCGTACGGCGCGTTGACGTACTGCATCCGCTCGTCGCCGAGGCGGGCGCGTGCCGTCGCGATGGCATCGGGGTCGCGATCGATGCCGAGGACCTCCGCACCGGCGGCGAGAAAGGCCGCCGCATGCCCGCCGTGCCCGAGCGTACCGTCCACGACGCGCGACGCGCCCTCGGCACGGGCGAGGATCGGAGCGAGCAAGACGGGAACGTGCAAGGCGTCGGTCATGGGGTCCTGGAAACAAAACACCCCGCCCGGCATGCCGGGACGGGATGATGTAAACGGGGCTGACGGGGCTCGAACCCGCGACCTCCGCAGTGACAGTGCGGCACTCTAACCAACTGAGCTACAGCCCCCGATTGGGCAGGTCGCCAATATAGGCGGCCCGCCCCGTCAGTGGAAGGGCTACTTGCAGCGCTGGGCGATGATCTTGACGACTTCGCCCTTCTCGCTCTGCACCGAGGGCAGCAGGCCCTTCGCGAAGGTCGCGATGCCCGCCGTCGTGCTGGTGGCGGCCGAGACGAGCGCTGGCTCGATCTTGATCAGCACTGCCTCGTAATTCTTCGCCATCTCGCAGGTCGCCTGGGGCGTCCGGACGGCGGTGGCTTTTCAAGTTTGCC
>JBBQJU010000294.1:0-2564 GCA_038326215.1 Gemmatimonadales bacterium
TCGATCTCGGCCACCACCAGCCCGGCGTTCGCCCCGAAGAACTCGTCGACCTCGTAGGTGTGCGGCCCCGCGGCGATCAGGTGTCGGATCTTGTCGATCACCCCTGGTTCGCAAAGGACCAAGAGTGCCTCGGCCTCCTCCAACGGAATCTGGCGTTCCCATTCATAGCGCGAGACTCCGGATGCGTTCGCCGCGCCCTTGATGGTGAGAAAGCCAGCTGGTCCAGCGATCCGCACGCGGACGCTGCGCCCGGGGACCGAGGAGAGGTAGCCCTGCACGATCCTCGTCTGGGTCTGAGCGTGCGCGCGCCAGCCGTCGTGCACCAGGAACTTCCGTTCGATTTCCTGCGGCATCACGACACCCACGTCCGCTTGCAGTCGACGACGACCCAGGCACCATTGCGTCGCTCGAGGTCGCAGCGGTAGCCTCCTGCCGAGCGACCGCCTTCTCGACGCTGTGTCCCGATCAGGGCGCGATCCGGCGACAAAAAGTGTGGTGTCCCGACCAGGACACTGACTGCCGGCCGACCAGTCGCTGTCTCGATCGTAGGCAACGGCGCGCGCTGTGACACGGAGCACGCGGATCCCGGCCGCAGGCTCCGCGACCCCGCGGAGAGGCGGCGGCGGAGCGAGTCCGGCAGGTCACGCGCATCCGAGGACGACGCGGGCCGATCGCCAACGGTCGTCGAGCTGGAAACGCCGATACAGACTGCCGTGACCTGATTGTTCCCGTTGATTTCCGAGGAATCGAGCAGCCACTGCAGTGCCACCAGCTGAAGAGCCACGGTGTCTGTCGCTGCGGCCTCGCCGATCAACTGCTTGGTCATCACCTGATCCCGCGGAACCAGATCGCTGCGATTATCCTGGATCGTGCGCGCCGCCCGTCGCGCTTCCGCGCTCGGCAGCGACAGGCCGCCGCCACTCGCCGCGATGGCCGGCGCGACGGGAGCGGGTGCCTGCGCCGTCCGGAGATCGAGTCGCTGCGCTTCGGCCGCTGGCTTCTGCAGTGTCGGCTCGACACGATTCCGCTCGACCTCGCCCGTCGCCTTCGCCGCGAGTTCCTGTCGGCCGCCCACGATCGGCGTCGGCTCCACCGAACGCCCCACCGTCGGAGCGGTGATGGCCCCCGTTGACGACGGGCTGGTCGCTGGGCTGGTCGGCGGCACCGCGCTGATCGCCTCGGTCACCGGCGAGTCCACGCGCACCGGTGGCAGGACCTGCTGCACATCGCCGCGCGCATACCAGCCAGCCCCCACCGCGATCGCAATCGATGCCGCCCACGCCAACTGACGGATCCATGGCCGTGCCGGTGTCGGCAGCGGCGTGACCATCACCGGTGCAACCTCGGCTACCGGCGGATCGTCGAGCAATTCCACCAGCTGATCGCTGAAATCCACCATCTCGCGGGCCGAATTGAGCCGCGCACGACACTCCGCACAGGCCGCGAGGTGGGCTTGCAGTGGTGCCAGGTGCGTCGACGGAATCTCCCCGTCGAGCAGTTCGTGGATCGTGCCGTCGTCAAGATGCGATGTCATGGCGTCCCTCCCCGGCGCGGTAGGCTTCGACCAGCTTCTGGCGGGCGCGGGAGAGCGTGGTACCAACCGCCCCCCGTGCCAGTCCGAGCGTGGCCGCAATGTCGTCGTAACTGAATCCTTCGGCCTTGAGCAGCAAGGCATCCCGATCGCGCGCGGAGAGCTGGTCGAGGGCGGCCCGGACCAGCGCCTGGCGATCGCCCCGTTCCATCGCATCGTCCGGCGCCTCGAAGGCCGCCGGTTGCTCGGCCTTGTAGAGCATCAGGCGTCGCTGCTGCCGCACTTCACGACGCCCCTCCTCGCGCACCAGATTGAGTGCGACGGCGAAGAGCCAGGGCCGAGGGTTGCGCGGTGGGGCTGCCACCGCGCGCGCAAAGACCTCCTGCGCGATCTCCTCCGCGCGATCCACGTCACCCGTGCGCCGCGTGAGCATGCGCACGAGCGAGCTGTGGTATTCGCGGAAGAGCTCTCCCACCGGTCCGGTCATCGGCCGTCGAACTCCGTCAGGAAGCGGTCGAGCGCACCAGCGCTCCACGCAGTGAGACCACCCTCGGCGACTTTCACCGAAACTCGGCGGCCGGCAACGAGCACCGGAGCATCGAGGCCAATCGCCTCGGCCAATGCCGGCCGTGCCTTCGCGAGCGCGAACCAGGCAGGCGAGAAGGGAGCGATCGTCGTGACCTTCAGCGAATCCTGATGGTTCACGTCGGTCCAGACGCCGCCCCGCCGTGCAAAGATACGTCCGGCAAGCTGGCGCGTGGCCTGCACCTCGCCACGTGCCCCGGTGGCAGGCGCTGCCGAGAGCAGTTGCTTGGTCGCCACCTGATCGCGCGCGTCGGCGAGCGTGCTGCTCTTGGCCATGGCGGCGTCGTTCCGGGCACTCTCGAACGCTCGCTCGCCAGTCATCCGCCTGGCCTCGGCCGCACCAGCTGGCGCCGTTGCCGGCATCGGCCGCCCCCCACCCATTGCCACCATGCCCGGCTCCTGCACCAGATAGGAGGTGTACTCGGTCAGGATTCCGTATCGGAGGCCG
>JBBQJU010000295.1:0-2549 GCA_038326215.1 Gemmatimonadales bacterium
GCGCCGCCTCCTCTTCCGCGGCGCGTTCATGATGGGCAACGGCTTTCGGGAGTACGACGTCACGCCGGATGGCAGTCAGTTCGTGATGTTGAGCGGCGGCACCGGCCGATCCACCCTGATCGGCGTGCACCATCTCTTCGAGAATCTGCTGCGCGATCAGCGGGCAAAACGGTGAGTCGGTCCGACACCACCCTCGGACGCTACCGTCTCCTCGACCGCCTCGGCGCGGGCGGGATGGGCGAGGTCTGGCGCGCGCACGACGCCAACCTCGATCGCGAAGTCGCCATCAAGCTCCTTGCCCCGGGTGCCGTGGCCGACGCGACGACCGCCGAGCGCTTCCGTCGCGAAGCGCTGGCCCTGTCGCGCCTTTCGCACCCGGGTGTCGCCACGATCTTCGACTTCGACGCGCAGGACGGCACCGCGTTCCTGGTGATGGAATTGGTGAGCGGTGGTTCGCTCGAGGCGCGGCTCAGCACCGGCCCACTGCCGATCGACGAGGTCGCCCACGTGGGGGCCGCGATTGCCGACGCGCTCGCCGAGGCCCACCACTGTGGGATTCTCCATCGCGACCTCAAGCCGGCCAACATCGTCCTCACTGCTGCCGGACAACCGAAGATCCTCGACTTCGGCATCGCGCGCCTCATGGGAGGCAACGCGGATGCCGCCAAGTTGACCCAGACCGGGATGCTGATCGGCTCGCTCCCCTACATGGCCCCCGAGCAGTTGACGGGCGACGCCGACGACGCACGCACCGACATCTACGCGCTCGGTGTGATGCTCTTCGAGATGACCACGGGTCGGCGGCCGTTCATCAAGGAGCGCCCCGAGGCGCTCATGTTCGAGATTTTCGGTAGCGCAGCCCCATCGCTGCGATCACTCCGCACCGATGCGCCACCAGCGCTCGAGCGGCTGATTGACGATTGCCTCGCGAAGGAACCTGCTCGACGCCCGGCCTCCGCCGCGGCCGTCGCGGCAGCGCTCCGGTCACTCGCGAGCGGCACGTCCTCAAGTGCCGTCCCGCTTCCCGCGCAGGATGTCATCCGCGCCATCGCCGTGCTGCCCCTCCGCAATGTCTCTGGGGACGCGTCGCAGGAGTACTTCGCCGACGGCCTCACCGAGGCGATCATCTCGGACCTCGCGCGCATCAAGGCGCTGCGGGTGATCTCGCGCACCTCCGCAATGCAGTACAAGGGCAGCACCAAGACGCTCCCGGAGATCGCCCGCGAACTGAACGTCGACGCGGTGCTCGAGGGGTCGGCCCATCTCGTCGGCGCACGTGTGCGGGTGAGCGTGCAGCTCATCGCCGCGCGCAGCGACCAGACCCTTTGGGCCGATCGTTACGATCGCGATCTCGACGACGTGCTGGCGCTGCAGAGCGACGTCGCGGCGACGGTGGCCCGCGAGATCGCCGTGCAGCTCACCCCCGAGGAGGCTGGGCACCTCGCGCGGCGCCAGGTGGTCAATCCCGAGGCGCACCTCGAGGTCCTCAAGAGTCGGCACTCGATGTTTGCCGGCACCAAGGACGCGCTCGAGGTCGCGTTGCGCCACGCCAGGCGGGCGCTTGAGCTGGACCCCACCTACGCCACCGCGTGGTCGGCGCTGGCCGATTGCCAGATTGTCCGGGTCACCCGTGGGATGGCATCAGCTGCGGAGGCTGGAGGTGAGGCGTTCTCGGCAGCAGAGCGCGCCCGAGAGTTGGACCCTGCGTTGACCGATGCCTGGACGTCGCTCGGCTTCATTGCTTCAGTCAGTGGCGACGTCAAGGGTGGCATGGCGCTCTTGCAGAAGGCGGTCGAGCTCAACCCGGGACAGGCGTTCGCCCACAACATGCTGTCTCGTGCCCTATGCGCGCTCGGGCGCATCGACGAAGCGGTCGCCGCGGCGACCCGCTCGATCGAACTCGACCCCCTCTCGTCGCTCATCCGGACGGTGCACGGCGACGCGCTCTATTACGCGCGGGAGTACCAGAAGTCGGTCTTTCAGTACCGGATGGCGATCGAGCTCGACCCCAGGTTCGATGGGGCGCACACCGACATGGCCCGCAGCCTCGAGGCGTTGGGCCGCTTCGACGACGCACGCGCGGCCTACGAAGAAGGGCGGCGACTCGCCGGCGGGATCGCCGGCCCATCATTCGGGCTGGCGCATCTCGAGGCCGCGGCGGGTAACACCGCCGAGGCGCGGCGCATTCTCGCCGAGCTCACGGCCGCGCGCGGTACCCGCGTCGTCTCGGCCTGGGGTATCGCGGCGGTACACGCGTCGCTCGGCGACATCGATGACGCGTATCAGTGGTTGGAAACGGCGATCACCGAGAAGGCCTCGGGGCTGATGTGGCTGCGCATGCATCCGCGCCTCGACCCGATCCGACACGACCCGCGCTACTGGCCGATGGTCGAGCGCGTGGGACTGGCAGATGCGCGGGAGGGGATGTGAGCACCATCACGCGTCTCGCCGCCGCGCTCGCCGACCGCTACCGCATCGAGCGTGAACTCGGCCAGGGCGGCATGGCGACGGAGCTCGCGGCTGAAAGCCGCGGCTCGGCTGATGTCGCT
>JBBQJU010000296.1:0-2470 GCA_038326215.1 Gemmatimonadales bacterium
TGCTGAACCAGGCGCGAAAGGAATCGACCGCGAAGGCCGCGACGAGAAACGGGACCGCGAGCCCCGCCGAGTAGGCCAGCAGCAACAGCACGCCGTGGGTCACGTCGCCGCTGGTGCCCGCCATCCCGAGAATGCCGCCAAGGATCGGCCCGATGCAGGGCGTCCACCCCGCCGCGAACGCCATTCCGACAAGCACCGAACCCAGATAGCCGATCGGCTTGCGGTCGAGGTGGACGCGTTGGTCGCGATCGAACGCGCTGATCGTGACGGCGCCCATCAGGTAGAGTCCGAAGGCGATGATCAGCACCCCACCGATCCGCGCGAGGCGCAACTTGTTGTACGCCAGCGCGGCCCCGAGCGCGGTGGCGCCGGCGCCGAGCAGCACGAACACCAGCGTGAAGCCGGCGATGAAGAGGATGGCGTGGAGCACGGCGTGATGGCGGCGATCGGCCATCTCGTCGAGCGTCATCCCCGTCAGGAAGCCGAGATAGCTCGGCACCAACGGCAGCACACACGGCGAGAGGAAGGAGAGGAGGCCGCCGGTGAAGGCGACCAGCGGGCCGAACGCGCCCTCGGTCATGCGCGTGGGCGCCCGGCGCGCGCGAGGACGCCGACCTCGGCATCGCGACAGGCGCGGCAGAGTCCGTGAATCTCGACTCGGTGGCGCTGGAGCAGAAAGCCGTGTTCGTCGGCCACCAACGGCAGAATCCGCTCGAAGCGGTCCGTCGAGAATTCAGTGACCACGCTGCACCGCGAGCAGACCAGATGGCCGTGTGGCGTCCCCTGCCGTTTCGCCTCCCAGCGCTTGAAGCCCTCGCCGAAATCGAGCTGCCGGACCAGGCCACTCTCGACCAGCACCTCGAGCGACCGATAGATGGTGGCGAGGCCGATCTTGTGGCCCTGGTCCCGCAACTGCCGCTGGATCGCGTCGACGTTGAGGTGCCGCCCACCGGTGAAGACCGCCAGCGCGACGAGGTCGCGCTGGCGGGTCACCGGGAGATGGCGCTCCCGCAGCCAGCGCCGGAAGCGCTCGCCGAGGTCGCGACCCGACTCGCCGTCAGCCGTCGCCATCACCTGCGTCGGCGACTGCGAGTTCTTCGTCGCCGATCTCGTCGCCGATCTCGTTGCCGACCTGATCGGCGGCGCTCATGTCATCGAGCGGCAGTTCCTCCTGCACCACGACCGGCGGGAACCAGAGCGATACCTCGATCGGGACAGGCGGCTCCTCGTCATCGGCACGGACGGGGACGAGCGCGAGCAACTGGTGCAGCGCCTCGAGCGGACCGCTGCCGATTTCCTCCATCACCGCCTCAAAGCCGCCGCGCTTCTTCCCCTTGATGAGGGCGGTGTAGCGCGCAGTGTAGATGCGGCGCCGGTCGCCCTCGATCCGGGAGATGACTGCCGTGCCGTACTCGGCGAGGTCACGCCGGAGGACGCGGAAGACCCAGACGCCGTCGATATCAGCCATCGGGAGTTGCGCCTGGAGCCAGAGCGCGAGGCGCTCCCAGTGCGGGCCTTCGCCCGGCCCGCGCGGGGTCAGACTGGCGAGCATCGTTCAACGTAGGTGCGAAGCACGGTGAGGAAGTCCTGGGCATTGGTGACGACGCCGAACGCCTGATGCGTCCCGCGGTCCTTCAACTTGTTGACGACGAATTCGGTCTGGTCGACGCAGATCGTCATCAGCGGCTCGGGCCGCCCGTCCGGGTTCTGCGTATGGAAGGACGGCAGCATGTTGCCGACGGCGATCGCGTGCAGCGCGGTGGCGATGAACACCGCGCCGGTCGCGCGCACGGCGTGCTCGCGCATCGCATCCTGTGCGGCGAGGGCATCGGTGTAGACTCCGGGAAGCGGACCGTCATCTCGAATGGAGCCGGCCAGCACGTACGGAACGCGACGCGTCACCAGCGTCTGCATGATGCCTTCACGCACCACTCCCGAGGCGACGGCCGCCTCGATGGAGCCAGCGGCCCGCACCGCGTTGATCGCTCGCATGTGCGTCCCATGTCCACCGGCGGTGGGGCGACCCTCGTGGTCCATGCCGAGTGTGGTGCCGTAGATCGCGGCCTCCATGTCGTGCACGGCGACCGCGTTGCCGGCGAGCATCGCCTGCACGAAACCCTGCTCGACAAACCAGGCGAAATCGGCGCGCGCCCGGGAGTGGACCAGTGCCGGCCCGACAACCCAGAGGAGGTAGCCACCGCGTGCCCGTTGCGCGATCAGCTGGGCGGCCAGGTCCTCGTAGTTCACCGGCCGCTCGCGCGAGACCTCGGTGCTCATGAAGGAGAATTCGTTGCCCCGCCGAGCGCCGCGCAGGAACCCCTCAGCGTATACCACGACGCCATCAGCACCATGCTCGTCGAGGCCGACCACCACGAGCTCGCCCGCGCGCACCCGACGGGGTTCGACCGTCTCGAGCTCGGTTCCACGCTGGACGATCACGCAGTCCATCCGGGGTCGGGTCGGAGCTGCC
>JBBQJU010000297.1:0-2351 GCA_038326215.1 Gemmatimonadales bacterium
AGCAGCGCCATCGAGGCGAGCAGCAGGCCGACGGTCCCGAGGTATACCATCCGACGACGCGAGGAGGATTCGATCAATCCCCGCATCAGGCGTGCATACCGGCCGTCGGCCGTCGCGGCCGCCTCGGCCTCGGCATGCCCACGCGGCGTCACGTGCCCCTTCAGCAGCCGGATCGCCAACCACGGCGTGATCACGAACGCCACGCCGAGCGAGGCGAGCATCGCGGCCGCCGCGCCCACCGGAATCGGCCGCATGTACGGTCCCATCATCCCGGAGACGAACGCCATCGGCAGGATCGCCGCGATGACGGTGAAGGTCGCCAGAATCGTCGGGTTGCCGACTTCATCGACGCCGTTGATCGCGGCCACGTCGGCGTCCTCGCCGCCCATGGCGAGGTGCCGGTAGATGTTCTCGACCACGACGATGGCGTCGTCCACCAGGATGCCGATCGAGAAGATCAGCGCAAAGAGGGTGATCCGGTTCAGCGTATAGCCAAGCATGTAGTAGACGAACAGCGTCAGCGCGAGGGTGACCGGCACCGCCACCAGCACGACCAGCGCTTCGCGCCAGCCGAGGAAGAGCCCGATCAACACCGTGACGGAGAGTGTCGCGATCACCAGGTGGAGGATCAGCTCCGAGGCCTTCTCGCCGGCCGTCTCGCCGTAGTCGCGCGTCACGTCGACCGTCACGTTGCTCGGGATCAGGCGTCCCTTGGCGGCCTCCACGCGGGCCAGCGCCGCATGGGTGACCTCCGTGGCATTGGCCCCGGGGCGCTTCGCGAGGGCGATGGTCACGGCCGGGGTGCTCCCCGCCGCGTCGGTGGTCCGCACCTGCGTGGTCGCCTCGCCCGGTCCCTCAGTGACGGTCGCCACGGCGCCGAGCGGAATCGCCTGGCCACCGCGGGTGGCCACAATGACCTGGGCCGCGTCCGACGGGGTGGCAATCGGGGCTCCGACCTCGACGAGCAGCACGCCACTCGCGGTGGTGAGTTCCCCCGCCTGGCGGCGCACCGCCGCTCCCTGCAGCGCCTGCACCACCTCG
This sequence comes from Gemmatimonadales bacterium, assembly GCA_038326215.1. Lineage (GTDB taxonomy): Bacteria > Gemmatimonadota > Gemmatimonadetes > Gemmatimonadales > GWC2-71-9 > Palsa-1233. Next base: position 1,042 of record JBBQJU010000297.1, read on the forward strand.
CCCGGCGAGACGCCGGCCGACGCGAGCCGGGCGGGATCGAGCGTCACCCGCAACTGTTTCGGAGCCCCGCCGACCGTGAAGGTGCGGACCACATCCGACAACGTGCGCAGCTCGTCCTCAAGGTGCACCGCGAGTTGTCGCAGCGCTTCCGCATCAAGCCCGCCACCATGCAGGGTCAACGCGAGGATCGGCACATCGTCGATGGAATGTGGTTGCACCAACGGCGGCATCGCCCCCGGCGGCATCTCATCCATCGCCGCCTGCAGCTTGGCATGGACCTTCGCCACGCTCAGGTCCTGAGGCTCGCCGACGGCGAACCGCACCGTCGCCATCGCCCAGCCGTCACCGGCAATCCCGTAGACATGCTCGACGCCGGCGATCTCGCGCATCCGCCGCTCGATCGGGCGGAGCACGCTCTGCTCGACTTCGGCCGGCCCGGCGCCCGGCAGCTGCGCCATGACGTCGACCATCGGCACGGAGATCTGCGGCTCTTCCTCCCGCGGCGTCGCGACGATCGCGAGTCCTCCCACGGCCAGCGAGGCGAGGGTGACCAGCGGCGTGAGCTTCGAGTGGAGCCACGATCCGGCAATGCGTCCGGCGATGCCCATTACGGCCTCGCGGTCTGTGGGACAACGACCTGGTCGGCGGCCTGGATGCCGGCGAGCACTTCGGTGCGATCGCCCTGGGCCGCGCCGAGCCGCACCGCGGTCACGAGGTCGCCCTCTCCGGTCCGACGGACGACCAGTGCGACGTCCCCCTCGTACCGGATCGCGGCGGTCGGAATCAGCAGCGCGCGGCGGATCCCCGCCGGGAGGGACAGCGTGGCGGCACTGCCGCCGAGCCAGCGTCCGTTCGGGTTCGGCACCACCGCATTGACGGTGTAGGTGCCGCCCATGCCACGTACGACACCCTCCACCCGCGCCGTCACGGTATCGTGCTCGATCGTCGCGGCAAGCCGAGTGCCTGCCCTGAGGCCCTGCGCCTGTGCCGTCGGCAGCGTCACCGCGATCCGTAGCGCACCGAGCCGGTCAACCGAGACGATCGGCGCCCCGGGCGCGACGAAGGCCCCCGGATCGACGAAGCGGTGCGACACGACGCCATCAAACGGCGCGCGGATGTCACCGTACCCCGCGACCGCATCGAGCTCAGCCAGCCCCGCCATCGCAGCGCGCACCCCGGCCTCGGCGCGCGCCAAACCCGCTTCGGCCGCATCGAGCATCGCCTTCGGCGCCGCGCTGTCGGCGTGGAGGGCGCGCATCCGGGCGGCGCTCACCCGCGCGAGGTCGCGTTGGGCTTCAGCGTCGGCGAGC
>JBBQJU010000298.1:0-2351 GCA_038326215.1 Gemmatimonadales bacterium
CGCCCGATGAAGCCTTCGCCGATGCGGCGCGCGACGGGGAACTGCTGGTCGCGCGGGTGCGCACGTGGCTCACCTTCTTCCTGCTGCTCGCCCCGATCATCTCGCTCTTCCTCGAACCCGGCGAGCCCCAGCACTACGTGGGACTCGTCGTCACATTGATCGCCGTCATCGTCGCGGTCCTTCTGGAGCGGACGATCCAGCGCCGCACCTTCCGTCAGGGCATCGCCTTCCTCTCCTCGACGGTCGACGTGTCGCTCGTTTCGATGTCGCTCTTCGCCTTCTGGCTGGTGCAGCGCCCGATTGTCACCACCAACTCCCGCGTCGTGTGGGAGGTGTACCTCGTCGCCATCGCTGCCTCGGCACTGCGCTACGACCAGCGTGTGACGCTGGTGACTGGCATCATGGCGGCGGCACAGCATCTCGGACTCACCGTGCTCACCTGGGCGACCCACCGTGGCGACGGACTCCTGGTGGCCAGCGAGGAGTACGGCGTCTTCTCATGGTCCACGCAGATTTCGCGCACGGTGGTGATCGGGGCGATGACGGTGGTGGCGCTCTCGATCGTCGGTCGGACCCAGCGACTGCGCCGGATGAGCACCAACGACAGTTTGACCGGGCTCTTCAATCGGCTCTACGCCGAGGAGTACCTCGTGAACGAGGTGCTCCGGACCGCGCGGACCCGGAGCGCCCTCGTGGTCGCGCTCCTCGACGTGGACCGCTTCAAGGACTTCAACGACACGCATGGTCATGCGGCCGGTGACGCCGCCCTGCGCACGCTGGCGACGGTCCTCAAGGACCGGCTGCGGCGGAGCGACATGGTGGCACGCTACGGGGGCGAGGAAATCCTGATCGTGCTGCCGGGTGCCGATGTCGAGAGCGCGCTGGAGGCGCTTGATCAGGTGCGTGTGGCCGTCGGGCTGACCGACATCATCTTGCCGAAGGGCGGGACGGCCCGGGTCCAGGTCTCCATCGGGATGGCCGCGTGGGGCGTCGATGCGCGGACGATGGACGGCCTCCTCGAGATCGCCGATGCCCGATTGTACGAGGCCAAGGCGGCCGGCCGGAACCGGGTCGTCGGTCCCGGCACGGAAGGGATGCTGTCACTCTTCGAGCAGGCCTGACGCCACCAGCAGTTCGGCGTTCTGCACCGCCGCGCCCGCCGCTCCCCGCACCAGATTGTGTCCCAACGCCACCAGCCGCAGATGATGCAGCGGGCAGGGGCGTACGCGTCCGACGGTGACCGTCATCCCCCGGCCACGATCGAGGTCGAGCCGCGACTGCGGTCGATCCGGGCGATCGTCCACTTCGACCGGGCACGCCGGTGAACTCGGCAGCGTCGGCACCGGATCGCTGCCACGGAAGGCGCGCAACGTGGCGATCGCCTCGGCCGGTGTCGGGGCGCGATCGAACTCGAGCGACGCACTCACCAGGTGGCCATCGACCACCGGGACGCGATGCACCATCGCGCTGGTGACGATATCGGCCTCGACAATCCGTTCTCCGTCGACTCGGCCGAGGATCTTCCGCAACTCGGCCTCGATCTTCTCTTCCTCGCCGCCGATGTACGGAATCACGTTGCCGAGGAGGTCGAGCGAGGGCACCCCCGGGTAACCCGCGCCCGACGCGGCCTGCAGCGTGGCGACGACGGCTTTCCGGAGGCCGTAGGCACGGTGCAACGGCGCGATCGCCGTCACCAGCGCGGCGGTGGAGCAATTCGGATTCACCACGATGGCGCCGGTCCAGCCGCGCTCGCGTCGTTGCCGTGTGAGCAGCGCGAGGTGATCGGCGTTCACCTCGGGAATCAACAGCGGCACGTCGTCGGCCATCCGGAAGGCGGAGGCGTTGCTCACGACGAAGACGCCGGCTTTGGCGAAAGCCGGCTCGACGTCATACGCGATGGCCGCGTCGAGGGCCGAGAAGGCGATGCGCACGCCGGCCATCGGGGCGACGGTCGTCAGCCGCATCTCCGCCATGTGGTTCGGGAGCGGCGTCAGTTCGCGCCAGCGGACTTCGTCGCCAAAACGCTTGCCGTCGCGCGCCGCTGAGGCGGCGAGCTGGACGATCTCGAACCAGGGATGCTCCGCGAGGAGTGCGATGAACTTCTGGCCGACGGTGCCGGTGGCACCGAGGATGGCGACGGGGAGTTTGGTCATGGAGAGGAACCTACACGGAGGGCGGTGACCGGTGAACGAGGCGCTTCGCAGAAGGTCATCCTAAGCGGAGCACCCCGACGGGGTGCGAAGTCGAGGGACCATTCCCACGGCGCACCGGATCTGGGTTCTCCGACTTCGTCCGCTGCGCGGGCTTCGCTCAGGATGCCAGCTGATACCCTGTCACCCCGCCGCCTTGCG
>JBBQJU010000299.1:0-2292 GCA_038326215.1 Gemmatimonadales bacterium
CCATCCGACCGCCGAGATCCTCGACCACGTTGTAGCTGCTCTTGTCGGTGAGGATGCGCACCGCGAGGATGTAGCCCTCGGCCGCGACGATCTCGTCGCCCAGGATCACTTCGGTCGTCAGCGCCGCATTACGCGTCGACGAGGCAATCCGGTCGAGCCGGACGCGCGTGGTCACCACCATGTCACTCCTCTCCATTGGCGCGGGCATTCGCCCGCATCGCCAGCAACTCGGGAATCGCGCCGACGCGGGCAAAGGACTTCGCCTCGTCGCCGGTCCACAGCACATTCTCCTCGCCGTACGTCGCCACGGCGCGATCCATCATCGACCAGGGCGAGCGTGCGCCGGTCACGAGGAAGCGGCCCGGGGAGAGCCGCACCCGCGTCTCGCCCATCACCTTCGACTGCGACGACTCGACAATCGCCTCGATATCGCGCAGCGTCGGGTCGAAGTAGTGCCCCTCGTGCAGCCGGTCGCCGTAGAACTTGCCGAGCTGGTCCTTCCAGAACGACTGCCACTTGGTGAGCACCAGTTTCTCGAGCTCGCGGTGGGCGCTGATCAGAATCAGGGCACTGCCTGCCTCGAAGCCGATGCGCCCCTTGATGCCAAGGGCCGTTTCGCCGACGTGGATGCCGTGGCCGATCCCGTAGGTCGCGGCGAGATCGCTCAGCTGGTCGACGAGCTCGTGGCCAGCGCCGGAGATGCCATCGATGAGCACCGGCACACCGGCCACCCAGGTGATGACGATGTCCCGCGGGGCCGGCGCGTCGGCCGGCGGCGTGAGCAGCTCCTCGGGGGGCGAGGCCCAGGTGTCGTGCGTCCAACCGCCACCCCAGGTCGTGCCCCAGAGGCCGCGGTTGATCGAGAAGGCGCCGGACTTGGGCGGCACCGGTAGCCCGCGCGCCTCGAGGTAGGCGATCGACGCCTCCCGCGAGAGCGACTCCTCACGGATCGGCGTGACGATCTCCAGTTCAGGTGCCAGCACCCGGAGCGCGATGTCGAAGCGAATCTGGTCGTTGCCCGCGCCGGTCGAGCCGTGCGCCACCGCGACCGCACCGATCTCGCGCGCCACGCCGACCACCGAGATGGCCTGCTGGGTGCGCTCGGCGGCCACGGAGAGGGGGTAGACCTCACCCCGCAACACGTTGGCCTGAATCAGGAAGCGGACGAACCGGTTGAACACCTGGGCGCGGGCATCGACCTCATGATGCTCCATCGCACCGACCGCCATCGCCTGCGCGCGGATCGCCGCGCACTGCTCCGGGGTGGTGCCGCCGGTGTTGACGAAGACCGTATGGACTGAGAACCCCCGCTCTGTCAGCCGGGGGACGCAGTAGGAAGTGTCGAGGCCGCCGGAGAAGGCGAGCGCCAGAGTCGGTTTCTGCATAGTGCATAAGTATGCAGAACGGGCCCCTCCCCCGCAAGGGGCGAGGTTACTTCTTGGCGATCACCAGCCAGGCGGTCGCCGAGGAGGTCGCCCCGGCGCCGGTCACGGTGACCCGAAGCCGGTAGCTCCCGGCGTCCAGATTCTCCAATCCGATCGAGCGCACCACCTCGACCCGATCGGCGTCGGCCGTCGCCGAGAAGCTCAGGGTGAGCTTGGGCTTGGCCTCCTGCTCTGCCGCGGACAGAAACTCGAGCTTGGTGGCGTACGTCTGCCCGGGCGTCAGCCCACTGAGCTGATAGTACAGCTCCGCCGTCGCCCCCTTGGCGTAGGCGTTGAGCGGATTCATCGGGACGCGCGTGCTGCCGGAATTCCAGGTGATGCCGCTCCCCTCACGGCCGAGCACCACGTCGCTGACCCGGAGCCCCTTGGTGCCGGGGGCCTCCACGGCGGCCAGCCGGGCGAGTGCCCCCTTGCCGCCCTCCTGGGTGAGCACGAGGGTGGTGGTGTAGCGGCCCGCCGGGACCTTCATCTCGGCGACGCCGGTCAGATACTGCCCCCCCTTGAGTGGCGCCGCGGCGGCGAACTGGCGCAGCGAATCGAGCTCATAGCGCGCACCCGTCGCCTGGTCGATCGAAAGGATCCGCACCCGCACCGGATAGATCGCGCGCCCGCCCGCCTCGGGCGGGGTCGTGTACGCGAGCTTTTCACCCGGGAGGGCAAAGGCGACGACCAGCCGAGGGGAGCCGCCGCCGCTGCGATCGAGACCATAGATCTGGGTGATTGGGTCGAGTGGTGCCTCGAAGGTCCGTGGGAAGGCGTCGCTGGTCACCGCCCGGGTAATCTGGGCGATGCCGGCGTCCCGCTGTTCGCGGATGATGTTCGGCGACACGCGCGCTTCGGAAGCACC
>JBBQJU010000300.1:0-2289 GCA_038326215.1 Gemmatimonadales bacterium
GGTGTCGAATTGGCCGCACAGGCGAAGGTTGCGTCTGGGCTCGACGCGCTCGCCACCGTGACCGTGACCGATGCGACATTTCGTGACTACGTGGTGGGTGGCGTCCGCCTTGACGGCCGACGCGTCGCGGGGATTCCGCGCACGGTGGCACGCCTCGGCGTTCGTGGCGCGGTGGGACGCCTGGCCGTTGATGCAGACCATGCCTTCGCCAGTCAGCAGTTTGCCGACGACGCCAACACGCTCGCGGCCGCCGGATGGGGTACCGGCATCACTGGCCTGCGCCTTCGCTGGCTCGGGGGCGGCCGACACCAGTTCTCACCGTTCGCCACGGTGCAGAACCTCTTCAATCGGCGGGTGATCGGATCGGTGACCGTGAACGGCACCTTCGGGCGAGTGTTCGAACCGGCCGCAGCGCGTCTGCTGAGCGGAGGCGCGAGCTTCCAGTTCTGACGAGCGACGGCGGGTGTCGAGAGGTGAACGGTGAACGACGAAGGAGTGACGCCTGCTCTACAACAACGACACCGGATCCCGATCCAGCGCCAACCGCACGTCACCGCGCATCGCGCCCAGTTTCGGCGCGAGCGCGCGCACTACACCGCCGAGCACGGCCGCGTCGCCTTTCAGCAGCAGATGATGCCGCCAGCGATTGGTGATCCGTTCGATCGGACACGGCGCCGGGCCGAGCAGCGTGAGCGGCAAGTCGAGCCGGGTGATCAATGCATCGCACCAGCCTGCCAGCGCGGTGATCCGCGCTGCCACGGCGCCACCATCCTCACCACTTGCCACGATCCGAACGAGCGACGTGGTCGGCGGATAGGGCGGCGAGCGACGTTCGGCGAGTTCGGCAACGAGGAATCCCTCGGCATCATGGCGGGCCGCGAAGCCGAGGGCCGGATGGTCGGGCTGTCGCGTCTGCACCAGGACCTTGCCACCCTTCGGCCCGCGACCGGCGCGCCCTGCCACCTGGGCGATCAGCTGGAAGGTCCGTTCCGCCGAGCGGAAATCGGGGAGGTGAAGCGCGGTGTCGGCATCGATGACCCCGACCAGCGTGACATTCGGGAAGTCGATCCCCTTGGCGATCATCTGTGTCCCGATCAGCACGTCGACCTCGCCGCGCCCGACGCGTTCGAGGATGCGATGATGGCCCCACTTGCTCGCCGTCGTGTCGAGGTCCATCCGCGCGACGCGCGCCGTCGGGAATCGCTCCGCAACCAATCGCTCGACCTGTTGAGTGCCGGCGCCGAGATGCCGCGTCGTGGTGCCCTGACAGGCGGGACAGGAACTGGGGATCCCGGTGCGGTGGTCGCAGTAGTGGCAGCGGAGTTCGTCGGGGTTCCGGTGGACCGTGAGCGAGATGCTGCAGTTCGGGCACTGCACCACTTCGCCACAGGCGGTGCATTGCACGAACGCCGCCCAGCCTCGGCGATTGAGGAGCAGCAGCACCTGTTCCTGTTTCGCCAACGCGGCGGTCACGGCGTCGTCGAGAACCGTACTCCAGGGCACACCGGTTGGATGCGCCACCATTGCGGTGGTGCGGAGGTCCACGAGTTCGACCGGCGGCATCGGCCGTTCGCCGATGCGCGCGGGCAATCGCACGACGTGCGCGGGCGCGAGGCGTGCCCAACTCTCCGGTGCTGGCGTGGCGGAGCCGAGGATGATCGCGGCGCCTTCGAGTCGGGCGCGCCAGGCGGCGATCTCGCGCGCATGGTACCGTGGCGTCTCGCCGTTCTTGTAGCTCGACTCGTGCTCTTCGTCGATCACGATCAGGCCGAGGTTGCGGACCGGGGCGAAGATCGCCGACCGCGCACCCACGGCCACACGCCGCTCGCCGCGACGGAGGGCACGCCAGGCATCGGCCCGCTCGCCATCGCTCAGGCCGCTGTGCAGCACGGCGACGTCGTCCCCGAACGCGCCGCGGAGCCGCGCCACGGTCTGCGGCGTGAGGGCGATTTCGGGCACCAGGACGATGGCCCCGCGATCCTCGGCGAGGAGCTCGCGGATCCGTTCGAGGTAGACGAGCGTCTTGCCGGAGCCGGTCACCCCGAAGAGGAGCGAGGTCTCGCCGGGGGCGATCTGCCGAAGCGTCGCGAGCGCCCGGGTCTGGTCGCCGGTGAGGTGCGGCGGTGGCGGGCTCGACGGGAGGTCGGCGAAGGGATCGCGTGACGTCTCGTCGTCGAGCAGGGCAATCACCCCCGACGCGGCCAGTTGCTGGAGCGGGCCGATGGTGGTGCCCGCCGCCTCCAGGAGACCACGCACCGCCATCCGTCCACCCCGCCCCTCGAGCAGCTC
>JBBQJU010000301.1:0-2277 GCA_038326215.1 Gemmatimonadales bacterium
CCCCGATCACGACGAGATCGTAGAAGGGGCGCTTCGCCTACGTCTGCATTCCCGCCTTAGACGCCAGCTCGACGTTCGTCGGCGCCACGAGGTGCGTCCCATCGGGAAAGACGACAACCGGGAGGCGCTCCAGGCTCCCCGCGAGCGACTCGGCGAGCGTGCGCGACGGCGCGTCGAGATCGAGATCGATCCACTGATACGGGACGCGGTTGCAAGACAGGAACTCCTTGGTTTCATACGATGCCGGCGACCACTGCGAGCCCATGACCCGGATGTCATCAAACGATGGAATGACGCGGGCCTTCCACTCGGCGCGCAGGTCGTCGAGCACCGGATACAGGCGCTGCTCCGGCGGGTCCCACGGCTTCATGAGGTAGTGGTCGAGCGCGATCTCGTTGATCCCGGCGATGGCGACGTCGGTGTCGGCGTAGGCCGTCAGCAGGACACGACGCGATTCCGGGTGCAGCGGAATCACCTCCGCGAAGCTCGAGCCCGGTCTTGCCCGGCATGCGCTGGTCCACCAGGAAGAGGGCGACCGCGACATTGCGAGCTGCCAGCTCCCGAGCGGTCTCCAGCCCCTCGGCGGGGGACCCAGCCTTCATCACCCTGTACTCGGCCCGATACTGCTGCCGCAGGTCCCGCTCGATGGCGCCAAGGACCGCCGGGTCGTCGTCGACGACGAGGATGACAGGCTTCTTCACGGTCGGCTCCGGCTGCCAATCATTGGGTTTCGCGCTGCTGCTTGATCTGCTCGAGCACCTCGGTCGAGAAGACGTTCAGCTGCGTGACCTTGGCGTGCGGGCGGAAGTCGGGAGGGACGACGTTGCGGGCGTGTTCGCGCGAGTCCGACTCCAGCACGATCCACGCCTCGTGCTCGCCGTCCATGCAACCCCAGTCGGCGTTTGTGATGAAGTGGGAGCCGGTACGGAGGAAGACCTCGACCGTACGAACGCTGGCGCCAATCGTAGACCTCGATGAGGAACCGTGGCATGTCGGGAGTCCGAGGGTCGCGAGGAACGACAATCCTACACGCGAATTCGTATCGGCGGCAGTACTCGAGGGCGCAGGGGGCGCAGGGGGCGCGTGGAGCGCACGAAGCGCGCGCCCTGCGGGAATCGTCAGCCTGTCGCCCGGCGCAATTCCCCGCCGCGAATCCGCGTTTCAAGCAAGACGAAGAGCGCGAGGCCGGCCGCGCCGACGCCGAACTCCAGCAGCAGCATGCCGGCGGTCGCCCACCGATCGTGTGCCCAACCGTCGGCGCGCAACATCGCGAGCCCGAAGAGGGTGTTCATGCGAAATAGACGTTGATCTTCGTCGCCGCCGCCCGCTCGCCAATGATGTCGAGCACCATCCCGGTCAGCGTGGCCGAGCAGAGCCCGAGGGCGAAGGTGTAGGTGAGGGTGCTGATCGCGTAGCCGACCGGCGTGCGCGGCGACACCAGCAGCAAGAGTGCCGCTCCTGCCGAGATTGCGCACGCGACGGCGTATGCACGCGCGCTGGGCAGGCGTGACGCGAGAACCCCGCCTGCCATGCAGCCCGCGACGATCGCGACGCCACCGCCGATGCCGAGGGCAAAGGCGACGGCGTCGGCCGAGGCGTGCCACTCGTCACCGAGAGAACCGAACAGGAATTGAGCCGAACCGGTCCCGATGGGGAGCATCGCCAGGAGCAACCCGATGCGTCCCGGTCGGCTGCGGAGCAGGGTGACGAGTTCAGCCCAGGCCTCTCGCCCCCGCGCGCCGACCGAGGCCCCCTCGTGTCCGCCGTCGGGTTCCTTGAGGCCGGAGCGCGCGCGCGAGCAGACCACCAGGAGCGCGGCGAGTGCGATCCCAGCCATCCACGGTGAGGGGAGGTGTTGGGTCAGCCAGAGACCGAGCCCGCCGCCGGCCGTCTGCCCGAACTGGTTGCCGCTCTGGAACCATCCGCTGGCGCGCGCGCGCCCGCCGGTCCCCGCGTTGAAAGCCATCAGCCCCTCGGTCGCGAAGGCGACAAAGGTCGCGGCTAGGTTTCCCACGAGCACGAGCAGGGAGAGCAGGGGGACGGTGTCACTCCGCAACGGCGTGGCCGTGAGGGCCAAGAGGACAGCCGACATTACGCCGATCGCGATGCGGTACCATGCCTTCCGCGAGAGCGAGTAGTCGGCCAGTGGCGCCCAGAGAAACTTGAAGGCGTGCGCGAAGAACGCGGAGCCGACCATTGCAGCTGCGGCCGACACGGGGAGTTCGGCGCGCGTGGCGAGATAGCCAAGTGCGACGCTCGGATAGCCGATCATCAGCC
>JBBQJU010000302.1:0-2220 GCA_038326215.1 Gemmatimonadales bacterium
TAGCGCGCACCGATCCGGCCGGCCAGCACCAGACCCACGAGTACCGGGCCCAGCTCGAGGACGATCGACTCCGTCACCAGTGAGCCGACGACATAGATCGGAATGCTGCCCGTGAACTGGTAGCCCGCTTGCAATGCCGTCACTGCTCCGGCGAAGGAGGAGATCAGCAGCACGATGAACAGCGACCCGACGCCGATGTTCCACGCCTCGTCCACCGTGCGCGGCAACCAGATCCGCCATTCCGCGAGGCCGCGCCCCATCTCGGCGACGAGCTGCGCAAAGCGGCCGACCGCGGACAAGGCGTCCAGCACGGATCGTCCGGCACGGTGCTGGACTTGCGCGATAACTCCGCTCAACGGCGCCTCCCTTCATGCTGGCTGTGCATCATCCCCCTTATCTTGCCCGACCGTGAGCCCCAAGTCCATCCCTGATGCGCGAACCCAGCGCCTCCGCTTCAAACGCCGGATTGTGGCGTGGTTCCGCCAGCATGGCCGGGACCTGCCCTGGCGTCGTACCCGCGACCCCTACCAGGTCCTCGTCTCCGAAGTGATGCTGCAACAGACCCAGGTCTCCCGGGTTGAAGGCTACTGGCATCGCTTCCTCGATCGCTTCCCTACCATCCATCATCTCGCGGCCGCGCGCCCGAAGCGAGTGCGCGAGGCGTGGGCCGGTCTCGGCTATTATCGGCGTGCCGCCAACCTTCATGCGCTGGCTCGCACCGTGGTGACGGACCACGACGGGAATCTGCCACAGGACGCCGAGGCGTTGCGGGCCCTGCCGGGCGTTGGTCGATACACGGCCGGCGCAGTGGCGTCGTTCGCCTGGGAGGCCGCCGAGCCCGCCGTCGACACCAACGTCGCCCGGGTGCTCCGCCGCGTCTTCCATCCCGATCTGCCCGCCGGTGCCGCCGGTGAACACATCCTCTGGGCCACCGCCAAGGCGCTCGTGCCGCGCCGCGGCCCCTCGGCCTGGGCCACCAATCAGGCGCTGATGGAACTCGGCGCCCTCATCTGCACGGCTCGCATCGCCCGCTGCGAGATCTGCCCCGTACGCAGCGCCTGCCTCACTGGTGCCGCTCAGCCGCGCGGCGCATCCCGAAGCAAGGCCACCGTCCGCTCGAGGTCGCGCGGAAAGGTGTAGATGTGGGTGCTCAGCCGGAGATATTCGAGATTCGACTCGGCGATGCGCCGCGTGCGAATCCGCTGCGCTCCCAGATAGCCCTGCAGCGCCTGCGCCGTCGTCCCCTCCATCCGGAACGCCACCATCGCTGACCGGAACTCCGGTCGGCTCGGCGAGACCATCTCGACCCGCGGCAGTCGCGCGAGCATCGTGTGCAGCTGCGTCGCGAGCCCCCGCGCACGCTGCTCGATCGCCCGCCGCCCGATCGCCTGCTGAAACCGCACGGCGGCGAGCAGACCCGCGAGCAGCGACTCGTTGCTCGTCCCGACATGTTCGAAGCGCTTGATCTCCGTCGCCGCCCAGTCGCCGGAACCGATCAGCGGCCAGGTCGTCGCCATCCGATCGGGCCGCACCACCAGCAACCCGGTGCCCTTCGGTGCCAGCAACCACTTGTGCGGCGACGACGCGTAGAAGTCCGCGTCGAGGTCGCGCAGGTTCAGCTCAAGCAGGCCCGGCGGGTGCGCCCCGTCGATCACCGTGATGATCCCGCGCTCGCGGGCCATCCGCACCAGCGCGCGCACCGGCTGCATCATCCCGGTGGAGAAGAGCACATGCGAGATGGAAAATACTCTGGTGCGAGGCGTTACCTGCGCCATCCATGCCGCGGTCAGTTCCGACTCGCTCGAAGGATTGAGTGGCGGGGTAAACGTCTTGTAGACCACGCCACGACGCTTGGCCAGCAATTCCCAGCAGCAGCGGCCGCCGATATGCTCGTGCGTCGTCGAGACGACTTCATCGCCCGACTGCAGGTCGATCCCCGCCGCCACGAGGCTCATCGCCTCGGTCGTGTTGCGCACCACCGCCACCGAACCCGGCCACGCCCCGAGGAACGTCTCGAGCTCGGCATGCAGCGCCACGCCATCGACCGCTTCCTGCCCGATCATCCGCTCGAAGGCGCGGAGGTGATGGATCGTCGCCTCGATCACCGGAAGCGGCGACGAGCCGATTGTGCCAGTGTTGAGGTGCGTTCCCTCGATCACGAACTCCTGACCGATCCGCTCCCACGCCGCCTCATCATCCGGACCGGCGTCGTAGGGGAGC
>JBBQJU010000303.1:0-2135 GCA_038326215.1 Gemmatimonadales bacterium
GGGCCACCCCGATTGGTGGCCCGCCTCCACCGCCTCGCGCGTATCGCCGCGTGGCACCGTGATGCCGTCACGATCGCACGGCTCGAGGCGACGCTCCGGTGGTGCACCACGGCGCCGACCCTCGGTGAGCGGTTCCGAATCGAGGCCCTGGCCACTGCGGAGGACGCGGTGCTTCTCGGGCACACGGCGCCCCGCGCCACGCCGGTCGGGCCCTATACGGCGCGTGCGGTCGGGGTCATCCTCTTCCGTTCCGGCGGGCGGCCACTACGTTGCCCGGATGCCGACCTACCAGACCATCCTGTTCGATCTCGACGGGACGTTGATTGACTCCGTCGACCTCATCGTTGACAGCTACTTGCACACGGTGGCGGTGCACGAGCTGCCAGCCCTCACGCGCGAGGAAATCCTTGCCGGCATGGGGCGCCCGCTCCGGAGCATCTTCGGCGAGTGGACCGACGACCCCGCCACGATGGATCGATGGATCGCGACCTATCGCGAGTACAACCTCACGAATCATGACTCGCGCGTCACCGCCTACCCCGGGGTGGTCGATGTGGTGCGTCGCATCCGGGATGCCGGTTATCGCACGGCACTGGTGACCAGCAAGAACCGCCAAGGCGCTGAGCGCGGACTCGCCCTGGTCGGACTGATGGATGCGATCGAACTGATTGTCGGGGCCGACGATGTGACCCACCCGAAGCCGCACGCTGAGCCAGTTGAGCAGGCGCTGGCGCGCCTGGGTATGCCGATCGAGGGCTGTCTCTTCGTGGGCGACTCGCACCACGATGTCTTCAGCGGGCGCGCGGCGGGTGTCGGAACCGTGGGTGTGACCTGGGGGCCGTTCGATCGGGCGCATCTCGAGGAGTCCGCGCCCGATTTCTATTGCGATACGCCTGCCGATCTGTTGACGCTGCTGGGACTGTAACCCGGCTCAACCGTCGAGCGGCTCACGGCCACATCATCCAGACCCTACCTCGCATCGAATACTGCAGCAGTCGATCCCCGTCCGCGACGATCATTCCCTGCCCTGCCTCTGCTGGGGGCCGCGGGAGAGAATCCCAGACATTCCGGGTCGGGTCGAAACTGATTCCTACCAGACTGAACGCGATGAATCGGTCGCCCACGACCACCGCGTTCCGCGGATCCCCGACGTCGGACGGCATTGAGTCGAAATCACCCGCCGTCGTGGAGCGCCAGCGCTTGGTGGCAAGGTCCATGCACTGGACTTCGCGGCCCCCCCATCCACGCGGATCGTTGCCGCCGATCAGACAGAGCGTCTGCCCATCGGCGGCCGCGCTGGCGCGGAAGCGCGGCACCGGAATCACGGACACCGAGTCCCAGCTCCCACTCGCGCCAAGCTGGTAGACCACACCAAGCGCGCCGAGCTTGGCCGGAGGACGCCAGTCCCATTGCGGATCGCCGAGCAGCCACGTGGTACCGGCCGCGCGGAGCAGCACGGGCGACGACACGGCAACAGGAATGGCACGGCCTGTCGCCCAGCGACGACGCACCAGATCGAACGACTGCAACAACATCGCCGAGTCGCCGATCGTCGTCCCGCCCAGCAGGTCGAGACGGTCCCCATCCGAGGCCACGCCAACGATCGCCCCCTGCCGCGGTCGGAAGGGGAGGTCGTCCTCGGCTCCCCACTGTGCGGTGGGCAGGTGGTAGTGTCGAGTGGGGCGGCGGTTGTTCCCGAACAGCAGCAGTTCATCCCCTGCCACTGCGGCTCGTGCCTCCGAAACCCTCGGCCCTTCGCCAGGCAGGAGCATCCAGACACGGCGGAGCGAGCGGCTCCATCGGGCCCGATTGGAGGGAGCGTTGTTGGTTTCGGCGCCGCCGGCGATCTGGAGGGTGTCGCCGCGCAGCCAGCCGTTCGCCCCGCGCACCCGAATCGGCAAGGGGGGGAGACGACGCCAGACGTTGCGTCGGATATCATAGCCGAGCAGGTCATCCGTGAAGTGATTGCCGGTGCCGATATCACCACCACCAGGCAACAACACCCATTCACCCCACACCACAGTGGCGCCGACCATATGGGAGCGGGTGGCAGGCATCGTCGCGAGTTCACTCCACCGATCGGTGAGCGGATCGTACGCCCATGCATCGCCAAGGTCGACCGGCGCCAGATCGTG
>JBBQJU010000304.1:0-2116 GCA_038326215.1 Gemmatimonadales bacterium
CGCCGGCTCGCGCTCGAGGATCGGATTCGGGTCGACCACGCCGCCGCCCCCCGCGCCGCCCGAAGGTCCGCCGCCCGAAGGTCCGCCGCCCGAAGCGGCCCCGCCCTCGGGTCCGCCACCGGCTGCTCCTGCGCCGGCCCCGCCCGTCGCTGAATCATCCCCGCAAGCCACGAGGAGCGCCGAGGCAACCAGCCAGGGCAGGAAAGTAAGCTTCATGGGCGGATCATGCCCGGAAACCTGGCCTTTGATCAGGACGCTTCGGGTGGAGTCAGCGGAGCAGCACGAAGTATCCGACAGTGCTGAGTGAAAACACGCCGACGGCCAGCAACATCACGGCAAAGTCGGTGATGCTCCAGCGGCCGCGCGTGCGCTCGCGCGTGTCGTGCTCCATCGCTTCGTCACGGGCAGCGAGCGCAGCGGAAGTGCCTTCCACCGGTTCGTCGTCGAACGAGTCTGCGCTCACCGGCTCCTCGTCGGCGACATCCAATTCTTCTTCTGCCTCGGGCCACAGCTCACTCGGCGGCACCTTCGCGTCCGGCATGCGCTCCATCTCGGCGAGCGCCGACGCCGCCTCGAACGTGTAGCGCAGCGTGGTCGAGCCGAGCGTGAGCGCCGCCGTCTGGCGCCAGATCTGCGACGCGCTTCCGAGCGGCTGCTGGTCGAGCGCGCTGCCGGCCTTGGACCCCAGATCCTGCACCACCATGACGTCGCCCTTGCGCTTCAGCCGCAGGTGCCGCCGCGAGAGGTCTGCATCGGACAACACGAAATCAGCCTCTTTCGAGCGCCCCACGACGATCTCCGCGAGGTCCTCGACGCGTCGCTGGCAGCCGGCGTCGGGTCCCGCTTCCACCGTCAAGAGCGGTCGAGCATCCTCGCCGTCCGCTTCGAGCGCGGCGATCACGAGGTCGAGCGCAATCTCTTTGGCCGCGTCCTGCGTCTTGCGCGTCGGCATCTCGCCGCCGATCTCGAGCTCGACCCACAGCCTTCCGATGCGCACGAGATCACCCGAATGGATCGTCTGCGGCGCCTGTGCCGTGAGCTGGGTGACGGTGCGTTTGCCGTCAACGACCCGGCAGAGGCGTGTCCCATTCGTGCTGCCTTCGTCGACGATGACCTGTTCTGCTCCACGCTGGCGAATCGACACATGGCGGTGGCTGACGCTGGCGTCGGGCAGCCTCACCTCGCACCCTTCGCCGCGTCCGAGCAGGATTCTCGGCGAATCGAAGGTGATCGCAGGCGCGGCCGAGGCGCCGGTGGCACTTTTCGCCACGGGGGCCGAAAGGCCGTGAACGCGCACCGTGAGGGGCATCAGAGCCCGTTTTCCGAAAGATCGTCCCTCGGGGCCAACATCTCGGGACCGAAATCCTCCCTGGGGCCCCGGCGCTGCCACCTGTCGAAATCCTTCGATTGTTCCGGGGCCTTTCCCCGGATAATCTGCTCCGGCGATGGCGCGGCTTATCTTGATGACGGCTGAAGGTACCCAGTCGGTCGAGCTGCGCCCCGTGAACTCGCTCGGGCGGCACCCGAACAACACCATCCAGCTGCTCGACAAGATCGTCTCGAAAGAGCACTGCATCATCGAGCACCGCGGCGACCACTACGTCCTGCGCGATCTCGGCAGCTTGAACGGGACGTTCGTCAACAACGAGCGAGTCCGCGGCGAATCCGGTCTGAAGCACGGCGACGAGATCGCCCTGGGCGCCACCCGTGGTCGCTTCGAGGACCCGGGCGCAAGTGCCGGCGCCGGCGCCGCGTCCCAACAGCGCGGCGGCTACCCGGCCGCCCCAGGTCAGCCCCAACCATGGATGCCGCAGCAGGGCTCGCAGCCCCCGCCGGCGATCAGCCATTCACCGATGGCCCAGTCCGGTGCGGTGGCCTACCCCAACAACTCCGCCGGGCAGTACGCATACGGCCAAGGCGCGGCGCCTCCGATGATGCCCGGCCAGCGCCCACCGAACTCGGTCGGGCCGGCCACCACCGCTTCCCCCGGGTCGGCCGTGCCTTCCAGCGGCTCGCCCAACTCGCACCAGCCGAACGCGACCCCGATTTTGCACCACGGGGGTTTCTACATTAGACTCAGTAAAACGATCTGTCGATTGGCTTTCACAAAACACGG
>JBBQJU010000305.1:0-2109 GCA_038326215.1 Gemmatimonadales bacterium
GGCCTCCTCGCCGCCGGGAAGGAGGCCGGGCTGGTGCCGGTCGGGCTCGGTGCCCGCGACACCCTCCGTCTCGAGGCAGGGATGCCGCTCTACGGTCAGGAGCTCGACCGCGCCACGACGCCGTTCGAGGCCAATCTGGGCCGAGTGGTCAAGTTCGAGAAAGCAGGGGACTTCGTCGGCCGGGCCGCCCTTGCCGCCGCCAAGGACCATCCCACCAAGACGCTCGTCGCCCTCACGCTGACTGGGCGCGGCATCGCCCGGACCGGGTACCCCGTCTATCTTCCCGCCGCGGCCGACCCGGTGGGGATCGTCACCAGTGGAACCGCCTCGCCCACGCTCGGGTACGCGATCGCGATGGCCTATCTCCCACTCGCCAACGCGGCGCTCGGGACGACGGTCGAGATCGGGGTTCGCAGCCAGCGTGTGACTGCCGAAGTGATCGCCCTGCCATTCTACCGTCGTTCGACCTGAACCCTGGAGTCAGCCGTGGAGTATCCGGACAACCTCAAGTATTCAGTCGAGCATGAGTGGCTCGCCGCTGATGGCACCGTCGGCATCACGGCCTTTGCCGTCGAGCAGATCGGCGACATCGTCTTCGTCGAGCTGCCGGCCGTCGGCACCATGGTCAGCGCGGGGAAGCCGTTCGGCGTGATCGAGTCGGTCAAGGCCGTCAGCGAGCTCTTCGCGCCGGCATCAGGCAAGGTCGTCGCGATCAACGACTCCCTCGGTGACGCGCCCGAGACGGTGGCCAACGACTGCTACGGCGCTGGCTGGCTGGTCAAGATCGAAACGAGCAATCCCGACGAGGTGCTCGGGCTGCGCAACGCGACTGATTACAAGACGATGATCGCCGCGAGCTGATCGCCGAGACGGCATTCGACAGGGCCCGCCGGGCCCTGTCGCTTTTTCAACACGAGAGCAAGCCTCTGATGACGACCGCATCCGCACCCCGTGAAGTCCGCAGCGCCCATGGTGGCGAGTCTGCGCCGCATTCGTCGTGCCTCGCCCCGAATGAATTCTCGACGCGACACGTCGGGCCGCGCCCCGATGAGATCCAGGCGATGCTCGCCGTGCTCGGCTACGACTCCCTCGACGCCTTCATCGACGACGTGGTGCCGGAGACGATCCGCTTCCGTCGCCCGCTGGCACTGGCTCCAGGGCTCGATGAGCGCGCCGTGCTCACCACGGCCCAGCAACTGGCCGAGCGGAATCAGGTCTTCCGTTCGTACCTCGGCATGGGCTACAGCGGCACTTTCACGCCGCCGGTGATCCAGCGCAACATCCTCGAGAATCCGGGCTGGTACACGGCCTACACGCCGTATCAGGCCGAGATCGCCCAGGGGCGGCTCGAGGCGCTGCTGAATTTCCAGACGGTCGTGAGTGATCTCACCGGGCTCGAGATCGCCAACGCGTCGTTGCTCGACGAAGGCACCGCCGCCGCCGAGGCGATGGCGATGACGATTGCCGTGGTGAAGCACGAGGGGACGCCGGTGTTCCTGATCGACGCCGCCTGCCATCCGCAGACGATTGCCGTGGTCGAGACGCGCGCGGAAGCTCGCGGCGTGACGATCGTCGTTGGTGACCCGGAGACGTGGTTCCGTCCGGGGACGCCGCTCGCTGATCGCGGTTCGCCGATCGCGGGTACCGTCGTCGGCTGCCTGCTGCAGTACCCGGCGACCGACGGTGTCATCCGCGACTACCGCGCGGTGGCCGACGCGGCGCATGCGGCGGGTGCCTTGGTGACGGTCGCCACCGACCTGCTCGCGCTGGCGCTGTTGACGCCGCCGGGAGAGTGGGGCGCCGATGTGGCCGTGGGCAACACGCAGCGCTTCGGGGTGCCGATGGGCTACGGCGGTCCGCACGCCGCGTTCTACGCCACGCGCGACGCCTACAAGCGCCATATCCCGGGTCGGATCATCGGGCTGTCGAAGGACAGCCGCGGCGAGCCGGCACTCCGGATGGCGCTGCAGACGCGGGAGCAGCACATCCGCCGCGACAAGGCGACCAGCAATGTCTGCACGGCGCAGGTACTGCTCGCGGTGATGGCGTCGATGTACGCCGTGTACCACGGCCCCGAAGGAATTCGCCGGATCGCCATGCAAGTGCACA
>JBBQJU010000306.1:0-2101 GCA_038326215.1 Gemmatimonadales bacterium
GTCCTCCCCCTGCTGCCGAGCTATGCGGCCCGGCTGGGCGGGACCCCTGGCAACATCGGCTTGCTGGTGGCCTCCTATTCCGCCATCCAGTTCGTGCTGGCGCCGCTCTGGGGCCGAGTGTCCGACCGCATTGGCCGCCGCCCCGTCCTGCTGATCGGCCTCGCCGGCAGTGTCGCGTCGTACCTCGTCTTCGCGTTCGCCAATTCGCTCCCGCTGTTGCTGCTCTCGCGCATTCTCGATGGCGGATCGGGGGCGACCGTCAACGTCGCCCAGGCGTACCTCGCCGACGAGACCACGCCTGAACAGCGCACCAAGGCGATGGGGATGGTCGGTGCCGCCTTCGGCCTCGGCTTCATCGTCGGCCCGATCCTCGGCGGGATCACCGCGGCGATCGGCAATACCCTCCCGGGCATCATCGCCGCGGTCATCACTGCGATCAACCTGGTGATGGCATGGCGCGTCCTCCCCGAGTCGGTCCCGGCCGCCGTCGCCACGGATGCCCCTGCCGCGCGCACACCGTGGCGTGCGATCGCGCCACCGGTTGCGGTGCTCTTCCTCGCGACGCTCGCCTTCTCGGTGATGTACGTGGTCTTCCCGCTCTTCGGCGAGTTGCGCTTCAAGGCGAGCCGGAGCGTGGTGAGTTACTGGTTCGCGTATGTGGGGCTGGCGACGGCGATCGTGCAGGGCGGCCTGCTCGGCCGCCTGGTCACGCGGCTCGGCGAAGTCGGCGTCGCGCGGCTCGGCGCCGGGGTGATGGCGGTCGGCTTCCTCCTGATTCCCCCCGCCGGCGCGCTCGGGGCGCCGGGCCCCCTCTTCTACACCGCGCTGGCGCTGCTCGGCGCGGGCTTCGGGATGGCCGGCCCGGCGATGATCGGCCTCGCCTCGCGGCGAGCTGCCGCCACCGTGCAGGGACGCACCCTCGGTGTGACCCAGAGCGCGTCGTCACTGGCGCGCATCATCGGGCCGATCGTGGCGGGTGCGGTCATGCAGGCCGCGTCCGCCGAAGGGGCCTTCCGCCTCTCGGCGGCGATGGCCGCCGGGGCACTGCTGCTGGCCGCGACGCTCTTTCCGCGAGGAACGCAAACGGCCACCCCGTAAGGAGTGGCCGTCGTCGACACCCGCATCACCCGATGCTCAGCGCGGCGTACTGAACAGCCGCTGCCAGCGGACCTCGGTCAGGAAGGCCATCGACTTCAGACTCTGCACGTCATACGAGAAGTAGACCAGCACCGGCGTGCCGACGACGTTGACGCGCGGCAGGAAGCCCCAGTAGCGGCCGTCGTACGAACCGTCCCGATTGTCCCCCATCACGAAGAGCGAATCGCGCGGCACCACCACCGGACCCCAGTCGTGCAGGTCGGGTTCGTAGCCCATCGGCACCGGCCCGGCGAAGTGCGGCACCTGCCAGGCCCGCATCCGCGAGCGCATCAGCTGGTCCTCGCTCTTCTCCGGCTCGGCGTTGACGGCGTACGGCTCATCGAGCTGGCGCCCATTCCGATAGACCACGCCGCTCCGCATCTCGAGCGTGTCACCGGCAATCCCCATCAACCGCTTCACCACCTTCAGATCTTCCTCGATCGAATCGAAGACGACGATGTCGCCCCGAGCCGGCTCGCGCACCGCCGGCAGCTTCGTCTTGAGCAGCGGCACTTCGGCGCCATAGAGGAACTTGTTGACGAAGAGGAAGTCGCCGATCTGCAGCGTGTTCTGCATGCTCCCCGAGGGGATGCGAAACGCCTCGATCAGGAAGGTGCGCAGCAGGAACCACGCGACCAGCGCAATGCTGATGGACTTGACCCAGTCCACCAGCACCCGAAGCGCTCCCGCCGCGCGGCCCGTGATCATGGTCAGTTCTTCCAATCCGCGATGAAGAGGTTCGTCTCACCCGGCTCGCTGCCGTGGCGGTTCGACGCGAACACCAACTGCTTGCCGTCGGGCGAGAACATCGGGAAGCCGTCGAAGTCACCGTAGGTGGTGATCTGCTCGATTCCCGAGCCATCGGCGTTGATCATGAACAGATCGAAGCCGCGGCCCTTCGGGTCCTTGTGGTTCGAGGAGAAGATGATCCGCTTCCCGTCGGGGTGGAAGAACGGCGCGAAGT
>JBBQJU010000307.1:0-1954 GCA_038326215.1 Gemmatimonadales bacterium
AGCGCCTCGCGTGCCGGCATCCCGTCGCGCCCGGGGCGCAGGTTGTCGAAGAAGACGCCGCCCACGCCGCGCCGCTCGTTGTCGCGATGCGCGTTGACGAAGTAGTCGTCACACCACGCCTTGAAGCGCGGATAGTACGCCGCGTCGTGCGCGTCACAGGTTCCCTTGAGGACCCGATGAAAGTCTTCGGCGTCCTCCTCCCACGGCATGAAGGGGGTGAGGTCCGTTCCACCGCCGAACCAGCCGTCGAGCACGGTCCCGTCCATCGCCGACAACTCGAAGTAGCGGACGTTCAAGTGCACGGTCGGCACATGCGGATTGTGCGGATGCATCACCAGCGAGACGCCGGTGGCGAAGAACCGCGCGGACTCGCCCTCAGGGGCCGTTCCCCCGAGACGGGCCACCGCGGCCGCCGGCAAAGTGCCGTGCACCACGCTGCGATTCACGCCCGCCTTCTCGAAGAGCGCACCATCGACCATCACACGGCTGTGTCCGCCCCCGCCCCCGGGGCGTTCCCACCGGTCCTCGCGGAAGGTCGCCGCGCCGTCGAGCCCCTCGAAGAAATCGCTGATCTCGTCGTGGAGCCCGGTGATCCACCGCTCCGCCTCCGGGGCAAACGACGGCATCATGCCGGGCGCCACTCCTGCACCGCGTCGATGAACGCGCGCGCGTGCGAGGGTGGCACATCCGGGAGAATCCCGTGGCCAAGATTGGCGACGTGGCGCTGTCCGCCGAAGCCGTCACACATCGCATGCGCGCGGCGGCGGATCTCGGTCGGGTCGGCATAGAGCCAGCAGGGATCGAAGTTGCCCTGCCGCGTGACACCCAGCGGCGCGGTTCGCGCATGCGCGGTGGCGGCGTCGAGGGTCCAATCCACCCCGAGCACGTCGGCCTTCGTCGCGGCCGCAATCGCCTCAAGGGCCCACGATGCTCCAGGGGCGAAGGCGATCACCGGCACACCGGTCGGCTTGACGTGGGCTACCGCCCGCGCCAGATACGGCAGCGCGAATTCATGAAAGTCACGCTCGCCGAGCGCAGCAGCCCACGAGTCGAAGAGCTGCACCGCCTGCGCGCCCGCCTCGACCTGCGCCACCAGGAAGGCGCCCACGGCATCGGCCAACCGGCCGAGCAGCGCATGCGCCAGATCGGGGCGCTCGACGAGCAAGCGCTTCGCCTTGGTGAACTGTTTCGTCCCGCGACCCTCGATCATGTAGGAGGCGAGCGTCCACGGCGCACCGGCAAAGCCGATCAAGGGCACCCGCCCGTTGAGCGCCCGGCGCGCCAGGCGGAGCGCGTCGAGCATGTAGCCGAGTTGGTCGCGTGGGTCGTAGTCACGGAGGAGCGCGAAGTCCGCCTCGTGGCGCAACGGCGCATGGAAGACCGGCCCGATCCCCTCGTCGACGGTGAGCGCCATGCCCATCGCCTGCGGCACGACCAGGATGTCGCTGAAGATGATCGCCGCGTCGACACCGATCAGATCCACCGGCTGCAGCGTCACTTCGACGGCAAGCTCCGGCGTGGTGCACATGGTGAGGAAGTCGGCGCGTTCGCGCACCTTGCGATATTCGGGAAGGTAGCGTCCGGCCTGCCGCATCATCCAGACGGGCACGCGCTCGACGGTTTCACCACGACAGGCACGCAAAAAGAGATCGTTCATTGGCGTTCAGGATCCGAGGGCAAGGGTGTTGGCAGCCCGACGCACCGCGTCGGCCACTGCGTCAGTGACAGGATGGTCGGCTACGGCGACCGGCGGGAGGCGTGCCGCACGCAATGCCGCGGCCGTGGTGGCGCCGATGGCGACGTAGCCAGGCCGGAGCGCCTCGTCGCCCTGCGCCGCGAGCGCGGCCACGAGGGCGGGACTCGCCACCAGCACGAGGTCGGCGCGATCCAGCGCTGCCAGCAGTTCGACATCCGCGACTGGTGTTGTACGGTAGACCGCGACAGTGGTCACGCT
>JBBQJU010000308.1:0-1945 GCA_038326215.1 Gemmatimonadales bacterium
GAACTCCCCCTTCGGCCTTCAGTCCTGTGCGCGGCCGGCGGTCACGGCGACCGACTACGGCGCCGCGACCAACTGCGGGACGGTGGCGAATCTCGCGCCGGCGCCCGGCCAGGGCCGCCGTACGCAGGACGTGGCGACCGCAAAGGGCGTCGCGTACTGGACCGAGGTCAGCAACGTCGGCGCCAACAGCCGGGTCCTCGGGTGCGCCGTCACGGGCTGCAACGGCACCCCTACCGTCATCGCCAACGGCGAGGAGCGCATCGACGGCCTGGCGGCGGATGCCGAGGGTGTCTACTGGACCAACGGGGCCGCGGGCACGATTCGCGTCTGTCGCAACCCGGCGGCCGGCTGCGCGGGCACGAACGCTGCACCGATCACGCTGGCCGACGGGGCATCGAACCCCGGACCGATCGGCACCGATCAGAGCTACGTGTACTACGCAGCCAAGGGTGGCGCGCCCAGCACCGGTGCCCTGCTCCGCGTGGCAAAGTAGACCGGTCCGATTTGTTACACGGGAGTCAATTCTCACCCAGCGAAGTCACCAAACTGTCGGGACCGCGGCGCTCGCCGGCATGACACCGTTCTTAGCATGCGGAATCTCCGGACCCTTGCGCTGCTGGGCGTGGCGGTCGGTGTCACGACGCTCCTGTTCTCGCCCAAGGTAGCGGCGGCGCCCTGCACGTCGCTCGGGGGGCCGCCCATCGTCTTCATCGAGAACGGCGATACCCAGGAGACGCTCCTCAAGCGACTCGGGGCGAAGCTGGTCAACTCCACGACGCCGGTGCGGCTCGTCTACAAGAACAAGCGCACCTGCGATCTCGCGCTCGATCTGTACACGCCGAACCCGCTGATCAACGACGCGATCGCCATCAAGTACATCCCGACCGCGACCGAGGACCCGCTCTGGACGCCGCTCTCGGTGACGCCCGCCTGCGAGGCCGACGCCGGCGGCAATCCCATCGGCCTCGGCATCGGCGCGACGTTCCTCTCGAGCTGCACGAACCTGCCTGCGACGAGGCCCGCCGATCTCGCCGAGATCGAGGGGCCGGTGCAGTCCTATGGATTCATCGTGCCCAGCTCCAGCTCGCAGATCGCGCTCACCGCGCAGGAGGGATACTTCGCGTACGGGTTCGCGCAGGGCACCGGCGTGGCGATGCCCTGGCTCGACCAGGCGCTGCGCTTCAGCCGCGGACCCACTGCCAGCACTGCGCTCACCTGCGCGGCCGCCATCGGCCTCAAGGGATCGCAGCTGAAGGGGACCATCCCCGCCGGCAACACCTCGACCGAGGTTCTGAACTTCGTCGCCACGTCGGGCAACCCCGAAGCCACCATCGGTTTGATGGGCACCGAGGTCTACGACAGCGCGCGCAATCTCGTGAAGCTCCTTGCGTTCAAGGGCTTCGGCCAGCGCTTCGCGTACTACCCCGACACGAGCGCGACCGCGTTCGACAAGAAGAACGTGCGCGACGGTCACTACCTGCCCTGGGCGCCGACCCCGTACCTCACGCGCGTCGACGGCGCCGGCAAGGCGGTCGACCCCAACGTGCAGCGGGTGATCGACCTCGTGCTCGGCGCGCGGGTCGACGCCGACGTCAACGGCCTCGATCAGGTCATCGCGAGCGGGCTCGTGCCCGAGTGCGCGATGGGCGTGCGGCGCGACTTCGACGGCGGCAACCTCTCGCTCTTCTCACCGCCCGAGCCCTGCGCCTGCTACTTCGAGGCGAAGTCGCCGCAAGGCAAGACGAGCTGCCAGACGTGCACCTCGGGAACCTGCGCCAGCGGCGTCTGCCGTCGTGGCTACTGCGAGGTGAAGTGATGATGAAGGCCAGGAGCTCGATGGGGGTCGTCCTGGGCAGCCTGGTGATCGCCTGGAGCGTGCTCACCATCGCGTGCGACAGCAGCAGCGCGGTGAAGGAGCTGGCGCCCATCCCCGACAGCGGTCTCC
>JBBQJU010000309.1:0-1880 GCA_038326215.1 Gemmatimonadales bacterium
CCCGAAAATCCCGAGAAAGGAGCCCCGTCATGACGCACGTCGTCGTCGATCCCGTCACCCGCATCGAGGGGCACCTGCGGATCGAAGCCGAAGTCGACGGCGGGAAAGTGCAGGATGCCTGGTCTTCCTCCACCATGTTCCGCGGCATCGAAATTATCCTGAAGGGCCGCGATCCACGCGACGCGTGGGCCTTCACGCAGCGCATCTGCGGCGTCTGCACCACCGTGCACGCGATCGCTTCGATCAGGGCTGTCGAGAACGCCATCGGCGCGAGCCCCCCACCCAATGCCCGCCTGCTGCGCAACCTGATCATCGCCTCCCAGTGCGTCCAGGACCACGTCATCCACTTCTACCACCTCCACGCTCTCGACTGGGTGGACATCGTCTCGGCCCTTTCGGCCGATCCCGCGAAAACCTCCTCGCTGGCGCAGTCGATTTCCGACTGGCCGCTCTCGAGTGCGACGTACTTCGCCGGCGTCCAGGGGCGCGTGAAGGCCTTCGTCGAGCGGGGCCAGCTCGGACCCTTCGCCAACGCTTACTGGGGCCATCCGGCCTACAAGCTGCCGGCCGAGGCCAACCTCATGGCCGTCGCCCACTACCTCGAGGCGCTCGACTGGCAGCGGGAATTCATCAAGATGCACGCGGTTCTGGGCGGCAAGAACCCCCATCTCCAGAGCTTTCTCGTCGGCGGCATGGCGACGCCGATCGATCCGGACCGCCAGACCTCTCTGAACGCCGGGACGATCGCGGAACTGCGCGAGCTGATCGCGAAGGCGCGCGATTTCGTCACGCGCGTCTACGTCCCCGACTTGCTCGCCGTTGCCTCCTTCTACAAGGACTGGGCCGCCTACGGGGCCGGCGTCGGCAATTACCTGGTGTACGGCGAATACCCGGAGGAGGACGGGCCGAACGCGAAGCTCTTCTTCCCCTCCGGCGTGATCCACAACCGGAATCTCGCCAAAGTCGAGCGGTTCGATCCGTCGAAGATCACCGAGCAAGTCAAGCACTCCTGGTATGAGTACGGGGGGGGCGACGAACAGGGTCTGCACCCCTTCCAGGGGGAGACGAATCCGAAGTACACGGGCCCCAAGCCTCCCTATGAGCGCCTCGACACCGCCGGTAAGTACAGCTGGTTGAAGTCGCCGCGCTACGACGGCGAGCCGATGGAGGTCGGCCCCTTGTCGCGGATGCTCGTCGCGTACGGCTCGGGGCACGCGAGGGTCAAGGAGCTCGTTGGCGCCGTGCTCGGCAAGCTTTCGGTCGGGCCGGAGGCGCTCTTCTCCACTCTCGGACGCGTGGCCGCCCGCGGCATCGAGACACAGATCCTCGCCGAGAAGATGGACGACTGGCTCTCCAGCCTGGCGGACAACATGGCGCGCCGGGAGCTCCGAATTCACGACAACTCGAAGTGGGAGCCAAACACGTGGCCGCGCGAGTCCTCAGGAGCCGGATTCCACGAGGCGCCTCGCGGCGCACTCGGCCACTGGGTCCACATCCGCGACGGCGCGATCGCCAACTACCAGTGCGTGGTCCCGAGCACCTGGAACGCGGGACCGCGGGACGCCGCCGGCAAGCGCGGCCCCTACGAGGAAGCCCTCCTCGGCACACCGGTCCACGACCCCACGCAGCCGATCGAGATCCTTCGCACCGTGCACTCCTTCGACCCGTGCATGGCCTGCGGCGTTCATGTCGTGGACGCGCAAAAGCGCGAGCTCGCGCGGGTGAGGGTCCTATGAGCACCGCCCGACCGATCGTCGACCCGTCGACCCTTCCTCCTCTCAAGGATCTCAACCTCGTCCGCGTCTACGTTTGGGAGTGGCCGGTGCGACTGGCGCACTGGCTCATCGTCCTGTCGCTTGTGGTCCTCTCGGCGACGGGCC
>JBBQJU010000310.1:0-1831 GCA_038326215.1 Gemmatimonadales bacterium
GAATGCGATGCTCCGGCTGCCCGACGTCTCGGCCGAGTCGGTGGGGGCGCTGCTGATGTTCCTGCAGATCGCCACCGGATATGCCGGCGTCTGGTACGGGGTCAATCCGTTCGATCAGCCGGGCGTGGAGCTCGGCAAGACCCTCACCTTCGCCGCCATGGGGCGTCCGGGCTACACTGCCCCGCCGAACGGCGGCGTCGAGGCCACGGTCGGGTGACAGGTTTTCGCCGGTTGGGGAGACGCGCCCTCTGGCCTACTTTTTGACCCTGCGCGAGATAGACCTTTTCCACGGAAGACGGGTGCAGGCATGACGATGGCGGTCGAACAGGCAATCGAGATCTACGGCGGGGCGGTGGAGCGCGACGGGCACGGCGTCCGCGTCACGGATGCGGCAGCCCTGCGGAGCGAGCGGACCGATGCGCTGGTCTGGCAGGCGGTGTTCGGCGAAGCCGATGCCCGCGACGCTGCCCGATGGCTCCTTTGGGAACTCGGTCAGGCGACGGGTGCGCGGCCGGCCTCGATCCATGAGCTCTACATCGCGCGGGGCGCGGGCAAGTGCCGCAGCTTCACCGTCCCGGCGATGAACATCCGGGCGCTGGCATACGATACCGGGCGGGCCGTGTTCCGTGCCGCCGCGAAGATCGAGGCCGGTGCCATCATCCTCGAGATCGCGCGGTCCGAGATCGCGTACACCGACCAGCGTCCCGCCGAGTACGTCAGCGTGATCATCGGTGCGGCGCTGCGTGAGGGGTGGACCGCCCCGCTCTTCATCCAGGGCGACCATTGTCAGGTCAATCAGAAGAAGTACGCCGTCGATCCGGATGGTGAAATTGGCGAGGTCAAGAAGCTCATCGCCGAACAAGTCGCCGCCGGCTTCTACAACATCGACGTCGACACCTCGACGCTGGTGGATCTGTCGTTCCCGACGCTCGACGAGCAGCAGCGCCTCAACTACGTGCATTGTGCCGAGATCGTGAAGTTCATTCGCGAGCGCGAGCCGGAGGGCGTCACGGTCTCCGTGGGCGGAGAGATCGGCGAAGTGGGGCACAAGAACAGCACCGTCGAGGAACTCCATGCGTTCATGGAGGGCTTCAATCGAACGCTCGCGAGCTACGGCGGAAATCTGGCCGGCCTCTCGAAGATCTCGGTGCAGACCGGCACCTCGCACGGCGGCGTGGTGCTCCCGGACGGGACGATCGCCAAGGTCAAGCTGGACCTCGACGCCCTCGAGGCGCTCAGCAAGGCGGCGCAGGACGAGTATCAGATGGGTGGCGCGGTGCAGCACGGCGCCAGCACGCTGCCGGCCGACGCCTTCGGGAACTTCCCGCGCGTCGAGGCGGTCGAGATCCATCTCGCCACGAACTTCCAGAACATGGTCTTCGATCATCCGGCGCTGCCGGCGGCGTTGCGCGACGAGATGTACGCCTGGCTCGAGGTCCACGCGACGTCCGAAAGGAAGGACGGCGACACGCCGGAGCAGTTCCAGTACAAGGCGCGCAAGCGGGCGATCGGGCCGTTCAAGCGCCAACTCTGGTCGCTGAGCCCCGAGGTGCGCGGGCAGATCGCCGCGTCGCTCGAGGCACAGTTCGGCTTCCTGTTCGATCAGTTGCAGGTGCAGGGTACGGCGGCGTTGGTCCGCGAGCATGTGCATGCGCCGAGCCGCCACTTCGGCCAGGGCCTTCCGGCACTGGCCCTCGCGGTGGACGACCCCGACGCCGGCGAATAATCCCGCATGGCGGGAAGCGAAAGCGAGGCTTGGCATGACGGAACGTGAGCGGAATGTCGTCGTGGTGGATCGCGGCGACTCGTCGGTGAAGTGGCTGTTCTGGGG
>JBBQJU010000311.1:0-1828 GCA_038326215.1 Gemmatimonadales bacterium
ATCCAGAAGCGGGGCGACGAGATCGCGTGGGACAATTGGACGCTGCACGACCTGACGCGCGACTTCTCCGAAAGCACCGACCTGCGTGCCAACCATCCTGAGAAGCTCGCGGAACTGGTTGCCGCCTTCGATGAGGCGGCCTGGGCGAACCAAGTCTATCCGCTCGACAACCGCGACCGGCTATACAAATTCGCGGACATGGCGCCCTGGGCGCTCGAAGATGCCGACCGGCCGCGGATCTTCCTGCCGGGTGCTGAGACGGTGCACCGGTGGGACCTGTTCCCGCTGATCGCCGAACGCAACTTCCGCATCGCGGTGCGCTTTGTCCATGATGTCGCCAACGAAGGCGTGCTCTGGGCCATCGGCGATCCGACCGGCGGCATGGTGATGTGGGTCGAGGCCGGCCTGCTGCGCTTCCACTACAACGGCTTCGGCGACCGTACCGACCTGCCCACCTTCCCGCTGCCGCCTGGCGATCACACCATCACGCTGGAAGTCGAGGCACTCGGCCGCCGCGAAGGGCGCGGTCGGGTGATGCTCGGCGCGAATGAGGCGGTGCCCTGGACAGGGCTTACCCCGACCATGGTGATCTACGGCGTCTTCGAGGGCCTGGACGTCGGCCTGGACCGTCGCGGACCCGTGCTCTGGCCGCTCTACGAACGACACGGCGCCTTCCCGTATGGCGGCGCGATCCACGACGTAACCATCACGCCCGGCGCGCGAGCGCCACAATGAGCAACAGGGGAGTTCGACACATGCGACGCTTTACGCTGGCGTTTCTGGGATCCCTCGCCTTGGCCAGTCCGGCGCTGACGCGACCGGCCATGGCGCAAGCAGAGAACTGGCCGACACGCTCGGTGCGTGTGGTCGTCCCGACCGCGGCGGGCGGCGCACTCGACCAGGTGGCGCGCCAGCTCGGCCAGCGCCTCGGCGAGCGGTTCGGCCAGTCGCTGGTTATCGAAAACCGCGGCGGCGGCGCCGGCATGATCGGCATGGACGCCGTCGCGAAGGCCGCGCCGGACGGCTATACGGTGCTTTTCGCCGCCGCCCCCATCGCGCTCAACACCGCGCTCGGGATGAACCTGCCCTATGACGTGGAGCGCGACTTCGCGCCGGTCTCCCTGGTGGCGTCGATCCCCTCGCTGGTTGCCGTGCATCCCTCGCGCCCGGAACGTACGCTGCAGGAAGTGATTGCGGCGGGCCGCACGGTGGGAGGCTTCAGCATGGCGGTGCCCAATATCGGCTCCGTCACGCACCTGACGGCGGAGGTGCTGCGCGCGCGCAGCGGTGCGAACTTCACCGTCGTGGCCTATCGCGGCGCCGGGCAGGCGATCCAGGACGCGCTCTCCGGCCAGGTGAATGGCTTCTACGATGCGCTGGTGCCGACGGGTGCGCAGGTGCAGGCCGGTCGCCTGCGCGCCATCGCCATCGGGTCGCGCCAGCGTTCACCGATGCTGCCCGACGTGCCGACCGTGGTGGAGCAAGGCATGCCGGAACTGATCGCCTCGGGCTTCTACGGGTTGCTGTTCCCCGCCCGAACCCCACCCGCCATCGTCGAGCGGTTGCATGCCGCCGTTACCGAGGCGTTGGTCGAAGGCGGCGAGCTGCGCCGTACCCTGATCAGCCAGGGCTACGAGGTGCATGCCTCGACGCCCGCCGAGTACACCGCCTTCATCCGGGCCGAGATCGCGCGCTGGACGCCCGTGGTGCGCGCCGCCGGCATCCGCGTCGAGTAGCCGCTTGGTGTGGCGGCCGACCCCGTCAGCGTAACAGCGTCACGTCAGTTCGCACTTCAACACCTCGCCTCGGATGTTCATGTTCTTTGGCC
>JBBQJU010000312.1:0-1810 GCA_038326215.1 Gemmatimonadales bacterium
GGAAGGGATCGGCCTCCATCAACAGCCGATCGGCGAAGGTCCCGCTGTCGCCCTCATCGGCATTGCAGACGATGTGCTTGCGCTCCCCCGACGCATCGTGCACCGTTTGCCACTTGATGCCGGCCGGGAAGGCGGCGCCCCCGCGACCGCGCAACCCTGACGCGGTGATCGCCTCGATGATCTGCCGCGGCGTCAGCACGAGCGCATTCGCGAGGCCGATCCCGCCGCCGTGTGCGCGGTAGTCGTCAAGCGAGCGCGGATCGATCACGCCAGCGCGTGCAAAGGTGAGCCGTTGCTGGTCGGCCAGAAATGGAATCGCCTCGACCAGCCCCACGGAGCGCGGATGGGTCGCCGTCGGGAGCCCACCACTCTCGAACAGCGAGGCGACGTCGCCGAGCGTGATCGGACCGAAGCCGTGGCGGCCTGCCGCCGTCTCGATCTCGATCAACGGCTCGAGCCAGTACGCGCCGCGCGACCCCGTGCGCACCACCACCGCATCGAGCCCGCGCGAGGCGATCTCGGCCGCCATCGCATCGGCCACCTCGTCGGCTCCCAAGGACCACGCCGTCGTGTCGCCCGGCACAAAGAGTCGTGTGGTCACGACGCGCCCTCCGCCAACAGCAAGGCGGTGAGCGCGTCGAATCGCGCCGCCGTCACCCGGCCGTAGATCCGGTCATCCACCCGGATCGTCGGTCCCGTCGCGCAATTGCCAAAGCAATAGGCCGGCTCCAACTGGAGCCGGCCATCGGCGGTGGCTTCATGAAACTCGACCCCACAGCGCACCTTGGCATGGGTCGCCAGCTCCCGGCATCCGACGGCCTGACAGGCCTCGGCCATGCAGAGCTGGATCACGTGCTCGGCCGTGGGCGCTTCGTGGAAATCGTGGTAGAAGGAGACAACGCCCTGCACCTCCGCGCGGGAGAGATTGAGCGCGTGCGCAATCAGGCGGATGGCATCCTTGGGGATATGGCCGAGGCACCCTTGCACCTCGTGCAGCAGCGGCAACAGGGCACCGGGCGCCGGCGTCACCTGCACGAGCAGGTCACGCACGGTCTCGAGGTCGCGCTCGGCATCCCGCGGGCTTCCACTGCGGTCGTCCATCGCTGGCTCCTGGTGAACTGGCTAGACCGTGAAGTCTAATCCCGCGCGGCGGCGCGTGTTAGTCGCCCCGGAGTGGCGGAGCACGCGTTCCGGATCGCGCCACCACCGCCCCGAGCGCCATCCCGACGACCCCGGCGAGCCGGACCGCCCGGGCAATCGCGTCCGCGCGATGCAGCACCCCCCAGTGGGCAAGCAGGAAGGCCCAATCGTGCTCGCCGCCGCCGACCAACGGCAGCGCCTGCAACGGGGCATCGGCGATGTACCGAGCGATGTACAGGCCATTCTGCCCCGCCCACCAGACACCCGCACCGACCCCCGCGGCGTCTCCACGCCGATGGAACGACCAGGCGAAGAGCGCCGGGATGATCAGCTGGAACAACGTCCCACCGAGCACGGTGAGCACCTCGCCGCCCCAGGCGAAGACCAGATGCCCTGTCTCGTGGATCGGGAGATTCACGTTGTCGAGAAAGTGCCAGCTGCCCGCGGTGGCGATCATGTAAAGCGTGCCCGCCGCGAGCAGCCAAGGCACCACCCGACGCGCCGTGACGGCGTCTACGGCGGTCACCGACCGATCGCCCCACCGAGCATCTTCGCGCCGGCCACCATGAGCACCAGCGCGAGCACCACGCGGAGCACCGGCACGGGGAGCTTGCGGCTGCCAAGGGTCGCCCCGATGCCACCGCCCACGACCACGGCGCCGACCCAGAGC
>JBBQJU010000313.1:0-1782 GCA_038326215.1 Gemmatimonadales bacterium
GGGCTCCTTGGGGCAGGCGTCCTGCGCGTCGGGTACGCCGTCCTGATCGGCGTCGTCCTCGGGGCAGCCGTCGCCGTCGTCGATGCCATCCTTGTCCTCGGCGACGTCGGGGCACTTGTCGTACTGATCGGCGATGCCGTCGCCGTCGCGATCGGGGGGCATCGGGCAGCCGTCATTGGGGTCGTTGCCAAGATGATCCTCGGCGACGTCGGGGCAGGCGTCGATGTCGTCGGGGATGCCGTCGTGATCGCGGTCGGAGATGTGCGCCTCGCGCCACCTGGCGCGCTGCTCGGCGCGGCGCTCGGGCGACTTCGCATCGGAGTCGAGGATGGGGACGTACGCACCGACCAGCGCGATGAGACGCATGTCGGGCGCGCCGTAAGCGTTCGTGAAGAGGCGCGATCCGCCGCCGACGCCCGCCCACCAGTGATCGGCGGGGCCGAAGCGCATGCGCCCTTCCGCCTGCCACTCGATCGGCGTGTTCGCCTTCTTGAAGAACGTGTCGCCGATGATCTCGTCGCTCTCGACGCCGGTCTGGCCGAAGATCGTCGCGCCGATGCGGTACTTGCCGTCCTTGAGGGGCACGAACCCGCCGACTCCCCAGCGGACCTCGTTGCCGATGCCGAGGCCGGAGCCGCCTGCGGGGTCGTTGATCGCGTGGCGGGGACGGAAGTGCACGCCGAGGTTCGCGACCAGCGTGATCCACTTGATGGTGTGCTCGCCGCTGACCATGAGCATGGCCGCCGCGCCGTTGTCGCCGCCGAGGTCGGACGCCGTGCCGGTGGGAGCCCAGATGTTGAGCTGGGCGCCGAGCAGCGACTTCTTGTCCATGCTGCGGACGATGGTGCCGCGGATGTCGAAGCGGAGATCCGACGCGGTCACGGTGCCGGAGCCGCCGGTCGCGATCAGCGTGGTCTTGCCCTGTCCAGGGCCCTGGACGTTGCCCGCGCCGTAGTCCGGGTTGCCGCCCGACTGGAACGGGGTCCAAGGGAAGGTGACGCCGAGGCTCACGCGCTCGAGGATCTGGAAGCCGGTCGACCCGTAGATGGTGAGCTGATCCTGGACGACGGAGGAGCGGTCGGTGCGGGCGAGCACCGACGTGTCGGTCGTGATGTTCCGGACCTTGAGCGGCCGCAGCGAGTAGCCGATGGCGAGCTGCCCGTAGAAGATGTTCCGGGGGTTCACCACCGGCCGGAACAGCGCGATTCCGTCGTCAGGGCCGCCTGGCACCTCTAGACGGTCGAGGTGGAAGGTCTTCACCTGCGCAGCGGCCTCGCGCGGAGCGGAGGCTGCGGCGAGCGCGACCGCGGCGAGCGCGGGCGAAAGGCGTCTGGCGAGGGCCCGGCGGGTCTTCTTGGATTCGGTCATTCCCACAAGAGTTTCGCGGCCGAAGGAAGTGAAACGGCGCCGCGCCTCGAAGCGGGCAGCCTAACCCGGCCGCGATGGTTCACGAAAGAAAGAAGGGCGGAAGGCGGCACTCCGCCTCCCCCGCCCGGGCTCGCGCGTCTCGTGCTTGACGCAGAGGCAGGACGGTGCTTTTTTCCGCGGCCCACTTCCGCGGAGATCTCTCCGCTCCCTGGAACCGTCATGGCAAAGCCGAAGCGAACTTTTCAGCCCCACAACACGCGCCGCCTGCGCACCCACGGCTTCCGCGCGCGGATGGCCACCACGGGTGGCGCGAAGGTCCTCGCGAACCGCCGCCGCAAGGGCCGCGTCCGCCTGACGGTCTCGATCTACCAGAAGTAAGCCCTGCCGGCGTGGCGAGGCACGACGAGATCGGTG
>JBBQJU010000314.1:0-1739 GCA_038326215.1 Gemmatimonadales bacterium
CGACATTCGCCAGAATCGGCTGTCGGTGGATGCCAATATGAACATCCGGCTCGTCCAGGGGCTCTCCCTGAACTACGGCGGTTCCTACGCGCGGGTGAGGGACCAGATCACGCTCCCGCGTGAGGGCGCGAGCGATGAAGAGATCCTGCTCCGCCTCCGACGACTCCGCACCAACTACCAGTACTCGACCTACTTCGGCGTCAATTACACTTTCGGTTCGATCTTCAACAACGTGGTCAATCCGCGGCTGAACTATTTGGACCGGTGAGGGCGTCGGGAGACGTCGGCTGGCCCCGTCGGACCCAGCCCCGGCCCACGGCCCGGCGGGGCCCTTGCCGCGCCCGGCCCACGTGCTAGGTTGGGAGAGGCGTTTCACCTGTGGAACGCTCTCCCCACGCCATTTGATGCTGCGTTTCCAGTCCCCGCGGAGACACCTGCCATGCCTTGGATCGATGCGACCATCAGCACCATTGCCTCGACCGCCCTCGTGCTCTTCGTGATCGTCAACGCGGTGTTCCTCGGGGCACTCTGGTTCACGCGTGACCGTCGCTTCATCGACCGGTGGAGCAAGCCGTTGGTGATGACCGATGCAGCGCTCATCGTCGCCGCGATCGGTACGCCGGTCATCGGCATCGCGATGAAGCTCGGTGGTCAGTTCCTTGGCTTCCTTGCGTCCGTTCCGGCGACTCTGATGCCAGGCAAGTGACGCTGGAGCGAATCGCCCGGTGGATCATCGGCGTCTTCCTGGTTCTGTCGGCCGTCGCGGGCATCGCGCTCACCACCATCTATTTCCGTAGTGCCAAGCGCCTCGATTACCGCTGGACCATCCCCCCCGAAGGTGTGCTCGTCCCCACCGACTCCGCCACGATCGCCTATGGGGCGCATATCGCGACGCTTCAGGGTTGCGACGGCTGCCATGCCTCGACCCTCGGCGGGGGACCGTTCATGGACGCGCCGGGCGTGGCCCGCCTTTTCGCGAGCAACCTCACCCGCGGCGATGGTGGCATCGGGGCACGCTATACCGACGCCGATTGGGTCCGCGCCATTCGCCACGCCGTGGCACCGGATGGCCGGGGCCTCTCCTTCATGCCGTCGCAGAACTATCAGCGGCTGAATGACCGAGACCTCGGCGCACTGATCGCCTGGCTGAAGCAGCTCCCACCGGTGGACGCCGTCCGCCCCGGTCCGAGTGTCGGCGTGCTCGGTCGCGTGATGCTGGTCATGGGGAGCCTGCCACTCCTCACGGCCGAGCGGATCGACCATCAGGCGCCACGATCGGCGTCAGTGGAGATCGGGCCGACCATCGCCTATGGCGAATATCTGGCGGGAGGATGTCGCGGCTGCCATGGCGAGACGTTCTCTGGTGGTGAGATCCCCGGCGGCACCGCGATGGCGCCGTCGCGCAATCTGACGCCGGATAGCGCCAGCGGCATCGGCCGCTGGTCGCTGAGTGACTTCCGTGCCGCGATGCGCATCGGGCAGTTGCCCGAAGGGGTGGTCATGGATTCCGTCGCGATGCCGATCAAGATCAGCCGCGAGTTCACCGATGACGAAACCGCCGCACTCTTCGCCTACTTCAAGTCGTTGCCCGCCAAACCGTGGGGCAACCGCTAAGGGCTACTGCCCGACCGTCCGACGCGCCGCGGGGGCAGGCGCCACCGGAGGCGTCGCCGGCGCCGCAGGACGGATGTTCTGCGGCCCGCCATGCAGGAACTCCCCCACCAGGATCACGCCACCCT
>JBBQJU010000315.1:0-1721 GCA_038326215.1 Gemmatimonadales bacterium
GTTCACCTGACGCGTCAGGTCGCCGGAGACCGGCGTCCAGCTGTCACCACGGTCATCGCTACGGTACAGCCGCTGGGAGGCCGTGTAGAGCCGCGTGTTCTTGAACGGCGAGATGATGATCGGCGTGTCCCAGTTCCAGCGCGACGGCGTCTCGCCACGCAGCTCGCGCGGCCGGATACCAACGGCCTCGCCGGTCCGGTGGTCGTAGCGCACCATGCCGCCATTCTGCGATTCGGAGTAGATGGTGTTCGGGTCGGTCGGATCGATACGCGAGACGAAGCCGTCGCCGCCGGTGGTGATGAACCAGTCGGAGTGCATGATGCCGTGGCTGCTCTTCGTCGCCACCGGAGCGCAGAACGAGGCGTTATCCTGGGTGCCGCCGCAGACGCGGAACGGCGTCGAGTTGTCGACGTCGATGTCATACATCTGCGCAATCGGCAGGTTGCCGAAGAAGGTCCAGTTCTCGCCGCCGTCTCGGCTTTCGTACAGCCCGCCGTCGTTGCCGTTCAGCAGGTGCTCGCCGTTGGCTGGATCGATCCAGAGGGCGTGGTTGTCGACATGCTTCGACTTCTCGCCGACGCCGCGCCAGGTGGCACCACCATCATCGGAGACCTGGGTGCCGACGTCCATCGAATAGACCCGGTCCACCTTGTGCGGATCGGCCACCAGCACGGCGTAATACATCGGCTGCGCGGTATAGGTGCTGCGGCGTTCCCAGGTGATACCGCCATCCTGCGAGCGGAAGATGCCGTTGCCGTTGTCGCCAGCTTCGACGGTCGCGTAGACCACATCGGGGTTCACCGGCGAGACGGCGAGGCCGATTTTACCGAGGTTGCCGCTGGGGATCCCGCCCGAAATTTTGCGCCACGTCTTGCCGCCGTCGGTCGAGCGCTGCATCGAGCTCTCCGGGCCGCCGTTGATCAGCGTCCAGTAGTGCCGGCGGCGCTGCCACGTCGCCGCGATCAGCACATCGGGGTTGCGGGGGTCGAGGACCACGTCGGTGACACCGGTCTGCGGGCTCACAGTGATGATCGATGCCCATGTCTTGCCACCATCGGTGGTCTTGTAGAGGCCACGGTCCCCGCCGTCGGCCCAGAGCGGCCCCTGGGCGGCCACATAGACCACGTCGGAGTTCCGGGGATCGACGATGATCTTCCCGATGTGCTCCGATTTCTCCAGTCCCATCCGCTTGAACGACTTGCCACCGTCCTCCGAGCGATACACCCCGTCGCCGTAGCTGACGCTGCGCTGCGACTGGCTTTCACCGCTGCCGACCCAGACGATCTCCGGATTCCGCGGGTCGAGCACCACGGTGCCGATCGAGTAGGAGCCGTAGCGATCGAAGATCGGCGAGAAGGTCGCGCCACCATTCTCCGTCTTCCAGACCCCGCCCGACGACGCGCCGATGTACCAGACCGCCGGATTCTTCGGATGCACCACGATGCTGCTCACCCGCCCGCCGACGAAGGCCGGGCCGATCAGCCGTGGCCGGAGGATGGTCCCCAGCGACGAGGCGAAGGGGTGCGGCTTCGCGGTGGCGGTGTCAGCCTTCGCGGCCTTCGCCGTATCGGCCTTCACGGCAGGAGCCTTGGGTCGCTGCGCCGGGGGCGGCGCGGCAACGGCGAGTAGAAGGAGCCCCACAAGGTGATGACGCAACACAGACCTCACCAGTGAGAGGAGCGCCTGCACCCCTTCACCGGTCAACCTTGACCAATGGGTGT
>JBBQJU010000316.1:0-1656 GCA_038326215.1 Gemmatimonadales bacterium
CAATACCGTAGCCTTTCATTTTACGAAGCTCTCTAAACCGATCGAAGCGGGTACAATTATATTGATCCATCGCGGGCAACCGCCATGCATAACTTACGGGAAGTTGATCGGTACGGTAAAGTGCCTGGCTGGCAAAACGGCAACTTACTTTTAAGGTTATAGGTTCAGAAAGAGACAGCGGCAACATATACAGAGGTATCCAGTTGTGCTTTAAAAATAGTCCACCCTTTGCTCCGGCAAAAACCTCGCCACGAGGGCAGGATGCCACCGGTGCAGCGCCGGTCAACCGCGCCGAGCACGTTGCAAAAAGAACGGGAGGAGCGGCGCGCCTATCCCCATACCGGGCCTGACCTCCACGGTTGCAACCGGCCCTGGCAAGGACGTTCCGGCTCCCGCCCCGGCGACGCCGAGGTCACGAGACCGACAGGACGATCCCCGCCGAGTCCTTCACGATCGCGGCGATCTGCCCGAGCAGCTCGACGCCCTGGCCCTTGTCGTCCATCCATCGACCGGCGCTGCCCGCCGCTTGCGGCTCCTCGAAATCGAAGTGCCAGGCCCGGGCGTTCGCCGCGACCCAGATCTGGCGCGTGGGACGCTGGGTGTTGATGACCGCCTTGGTGCGGTTCGCGAACGTGAGCGTGAGCACGTCCCCCGACCGCGCGAGGTCGACGGTCTCGGCGTCGACGTCCTCGAGCATCGTCTCGATGGCGCGCAGCGCCACCTCCGCGAGGTGCTGGTAGCGCGATTCATCCATCATCGACGAGACTCTATCAGTTGAGCGAGTAGGGCAGCGTGAGGGAGAACACCGCGATCGAAGCCTCGAAGCTCGTCCCGTCGGGCCGTTGCATCTGATAGCTGCCGCGCATCTCGCCGCGCGGCGTGGTGAGGACGCAGCCGCTCGTGTACTCGAACTGATCCCCCGGATTGAGGAACGGCTGCTGGCCGACGACGCCGGGGCCGCGGACCTCTTCCACCCGCCCGTCACCGTCCGTGATGACCCAGTGGCGGGACTTGAGCTGCGCGGGGACCCCGCCCTCGTTCGCGATCTGCACGGTGTACGCGAAGACGTAGCGGCGCAGGCGCGGCGACGACTGCTCCGGCACGTAGACGGCGCGAACGTTCACCTTGATGCCTTCGGTGGTGGCCGTGGACACGGCTGCCATGCCTACCACATTCGTGTAGGCTTCGGGGGAGTTGCACTTTCGATGACCGCCCCCAGACCACCGACCCCGCCGCGTGCGCTCGCCTCGCCTGCGCCCGACGGCCTGCGCGAGGCCGAGCGTGCGCTCGCCGCGCTGAAGGCCGAGCTCGATGGCGTCGCGGACGTCGCCATCGTGCGGCCCAGCACCGACCCGCACGGCGCCGCGGCGACGGCGCTCCTCGTGGCCGACTACCTCGGTCAGCCGCCGCTCGCCAGCAAGCTCGCCGGCGCGCACACCACCGCGGCCGCCGTCAGCCACCTGCGGGACCTCTCGCGCGCCATCATCGGCGTGGTGATGGGCCTCGGCGGCGAGTACCTCCCCGACGCGACGAGCATCCCTGGCGATCTCGTGCAGCGCGGTCAGAGCGTCCGGACCACCATCGCCGCCGCGCTCGAGAAGGCGCTGCCCGACGATCAGGAGCTTCAACTCTGGCTCGAGGCGATCCGCCTCGGCT
>JBBQJU010000317.1:0-1649 GCA_038326215.1 Gemmatimonadales bacterium
CCGCCCGCCGAAAACCTGCCCTTCGTCCGCAACGATACCGGTGTGCAGGAAGGCGACAGGATTTCGACCTTCTACGATCCGATGATCGCCAAACTCTGCACGTGGGCGCCCACCCGGCTCGAGGCGATCGATGCGATGGCCGCTGCGCTCGACGAGTTCGAGCTCGAAGGCGTCGGCAACAACATCCCCTTCGTTTCGGCCGTCATGGCGCAGGATCGTTTCCGCTCCGGCAACATCACCACCGGCTACATCGCCGAGGAATTTCCCGGCGGTTTCAACGGCGTAGCGCTATCGGCGGATTCACTGACGCACCTCGCCGCGCTCGCCTGCTGCTCCGCCTTCGCCCTCGATCACCGCCTTTACCCCGGCACCCCGGAACCCCGCGCCGTGCTGATCGGCACCCATCGCTGGGACTTCTCCGTCCGCGCCGACGGCATCGAGTATTGGCTCACCGCGAGGGACGGCAAGAAGCTGCTGGTCGAAAGCGGCTGGAAGCCCGGCATGTCGCTCTG
This sequence comes from Gemmatimonadales bacterium, assembly GCA_038326215.1. Taxonomy (GTDB): domain Bacteria; phylum Gemmatimonadota; class Gemmatimonadetes; order Gemmatimonadales; family GWC2-71-9; genus Palsa-1233. Next base: position 513 of record JBBQJU010000317.1, read on the forward strand.
CATCGCCCGCGTCGATGGCGCGCTGCACCACGTCAAGATCGACCGCGTCACCGGCGGCTTCCGCCTGCGCTGGGCCGGTGCCGACCTCATCGCCAAGGTGCTGCTGCCGCAGGTCGCCGACTTGATGCCGCTGATGCCGATCAAGCAGCCGCCCGACCTCAGCAAGTTCCTGCTCTGCCCCATGCCCGGCCAGGTCGTCCGCATCGACGTCGCCGAGGGCGACATCGTCGAAGACGGCCAGACCCTCGCCATCGTCGAAGCCATGAAGATGGAAAACGTCCTGAAGGCTGAAAAGCGCGCCCGCGTCAGCAAGGTGCGGGTCAAGCCCGGCTCCGTGCTGGCAGTCGACGAAGTGATCCTGGAGTTCGAGGCGGTATGAGCCGGGAACTTCCCCTCACCCGTCTCGCTTCGCTCGCCACCCTCTCCCCAGAGGGGCGAGGGGAGGCGGCGTCCCGCTTTGTGACCGCAACCACCAACCTGCCGGTTCCATCTTCCCCTCACCCCTCTGGGGAGAGGGTGGCCGCGCAGCGGCCGGGTGAGGGGCAGTTCCATGCCTGACAAACCGAGCCCCACCTTCGCCGATTGGGCCAAACTCGCAGCGCGCGACCTCCGCGACACCCCTATCGAGTCCCTCAACCGCAACTACGGCGATCTCCCGGTCCGCCCCGCCTATTTCCCCGAGGACGCCAGCACCGACCCCGGACTCCCCGGCGTCGCCCCGTTCACCCGCGGCGTCCGCGCCACCATGTATGCCGGGCGCCCCTGGACCATCCGGCAATATGCCGGCTTCTCCACCGCGCGGGAGTCCAACGATTTCTACCGCAAGAACCTCGCCGCCGGGCAGAAAGGCCTGAGCGTCGCCTTCGACCTCGCCACCCAGCGCGGCTATGACAGCGACCACCCGCGCGTCACCGGCGTTGTCGGCAAGGCCGGCGTCGCCATCGACAGCGTCGAGGACATGAAGCTGCTGTTCGACGGCATCCCGCTCGATCAGATGAGTGTGTCGATGACCATGAACGGCGCGGTGCTGCCGGTGCTCGCCATGTTCATCGTCGCGGCCGAAGAGCAGGGGGTGAGGCAGAACCAGCTCGACGGGACCATCCAGAACGACATCCTCAAGGAGTTCATGGTCCGCAA
>JBBQJU010000318.1:0-1621 GCA_038326215.1 Gemmatimonadales bacterium
CGATCGCGACATGCTCGAGCACATGCCCCAACCAGGTTCCTTCATCCTCGGTGAGCCGACGGATGAAGCCCCCGGGTTCGCCATAGCTGCAGCCATGCTCGTGCAGCCCGGGGAGCGCGTCGAGCAGGGACGCGATGAAGTCCGGGCCGAGGCGCGAGGTGGGCCATGCTTCCAGTGCCCCGAGGTCGAGCCGGAGCCGGATCACGGGAAAGTGCGCGTAGCGAGAGGGGCCGACGTACACCGCGCGCTCGAGAATCTTCATGTCGCCCCCTGGGGAGATGCCGTTCAGCTCTTGCTGGTTGCCAGCGAGCCGGCCACGGCATTGCGCGTGTGCAGATTGAACTGCGCGCCGCGGGTGAGTACGTGCAGTTGAATGCCAAGGAGGGACACCGGCTCGTCCTCCTGCACCCGGTCCATCGAGGAGAAGGTGAGCCCGCCCGCATCGAGGACGGTGACTGCGCCACTGCCTTCCACTTCGACCGTCTCATCCGGCGCGATGAAGGCGGCGGTATCCTCGTCCAGGCCAAGTCCGATGGCGAACGGATTGTAAGCGAGGGCACTGAGCAGTCGCCCGAGCCGATCGCGCTGCCGGAAATGCTGGTCGATGATGACGCGGTTGGTGAGACCCAGACCCGGCGCCAAGGTGACGCCGCCCGCGGTCGGAGAGGCCCCCTCCGCGCCAAACGCGATCATGTGCTCCGAGAGAAAGGCGGCACCCGCCGACGTCCCGGCCACGTGAACGCCGCTCGCATTGAGGGTCCGCAGCAATCGCGAGACCGAGGTGCCGCCGAGCAGCGTCGAAAGCCGCAACTGGTTCCCGCCGGTGAGGAAGACGCCGTCGCAGCGGTTGAGGTCGGCGAGGCGGCCCGCTTCCTCGCAGTCCCGCCGCGTGTCGAAGTCCATCACGACCACCTCGGCCGCACCCAGCTCGCGAAAGAGGGTGTGGTAGCGCGGACCGGTGTCCGACAGCTGGGAGGCGGTGGGGATGACGCCGATGCGGGCATCGCGCCCGCCACAGAGCGCGACGAAGCGTTCGAGGATCGACACATTCCCCACCTTCGCTTCGGCCCCCCCGATCGGGATAATCCAGCCGCGCCGGCTTCCCTCGGGGATTTTCGGGGGACTCATACGGTCTCCGGTTCAGACATGCTGACAGGGTGACTCATGACTGAAATCTAGCCCGAGGGCGGCCCGGCGCGCCCTCCCTTGGCCGTCCTCACACCGACGCCTGCGCCAGCGCCGACGCCGCCACCCGATCAAGCGTCGCCAGCAGGTCGGCAACCAGGTCGGCGCCGTGCTCGATCCCGACCGACAGCCGCAGCAGCCCGTCGCCGATCCCAGCCGACGCCCGCGCGGCCGGATCCATCGCCGCATGCGTCATCGTCGCTGGATGGGCGATCAGGCTCTCGACGCCACCCAACGACTCCGCCAGCGTGAAGAGCTCCAGCCCGGTCGCGACCGCGGCGACGGCGGCGGGGCCACCGTGGACCGCAAAGGAGAGCATCGCGCCGAAGCCCTGCTGCTGCCGTGCCGCGAGGGCATGACCCGGATGATCGACCAGCCCGGGATAGTGGACCGCCTCGACCAGCGGATGCACCACGAGCGCGGCCGCCACCGCCCG
>JBBQJU010000319.1:0-1607 GCA_038326215.1 Gemmatimonadales bacterium
AAGTCGGTACCGTCGAGGGGGGAGATCCAGGCAGTGTAGGTCTGGCCCCCGCTGATCCAGTGGTCGTAGTCGACGCACCAGACATAGAAGGACGACCCATACACCCCGGGCGCGGTGTCGAACTGGCCGAGATACGGCCCACCCACGACATTGCCAATGACCGGGGCCCCGGCGATCGAGCCACCGAAGCGGAAGCCGTCCTGATAGGGGTCGTTCTGCGCGGCGAGCGGGGCCGCGAGCAGGACGGTGGCCGACAGAATCTGGAGGAGGCGAGTGTTCATGGTGGTTCTCGGCAACGGGGAATCGGGTGAATACCTTTCCTGACCCCTTCTAAGGCAACGGTGGGGCCATAGGCAGCGACCGGACGACTGGCGGCTTCGAAAATGTGAGCTAAGTTGTTGTTGAAGTTGATGTTACCATCGCTCGTCGTCGTCCGGACACTGTGGGGTCACTGCGGCACACTGCGCGGTTATGTGGTTTTGACGCATCGAATTGTTGCAAGTTTCCATCAGCAGTTTGGTGAATCGTAGGATTCAGCCCACGGGGCTTGGGGGCATTCTGCAGTATCTGACGTGGAAGGCACTACACGTGATCGGCGCTGTGCTCATGCTTGGGAATGTGACCGTGACCGGCGTCTGGACGATCCTGCTCTGGCGCGATCGTGCCGAGCGGACGCTCCGGCACATCGCCCGGGGCATCCTCTGGACCGACCTGCTCTTCACCTTTCTGGGCGGGGCGATGATGACCATCGCCGGCATCATGATGGTGCGGCAGGCCTATCCGTCCGGCGCCTGGCGCCAGGTCCCGTGGCTCATGCATGGCATCGAGATGCTCGGCATCTCCTCGGCGATCTGGCTGGCGCTCCTGATCCCCGACCAGGTGCGGATGGAGCGGTGCCCCGACGATCAGCCCACCCGCTTCCGCACGCTCTACCTACGCTGGAGTGTCATTGGCTGGATCGCGACCGCGTTCCTCTTCCGGGGCATCTGGGTGATGACCACCAAGCCGACATGACCGATACCATCGCGCTCCGCTTGCGCCTCGCCGTGGGTGTCGCCGCGGAGCTCGGTGAGGAGGAAGCCGCCACCGGAGGCCGTCGCGTCTTCCTCGCGCGGGCGCGCAGTGAGACCGCCGAGGCACTGCCGTCGCGTCGCGTCGTGCTGCATCCGGCCCCGCCAGACGGGCCAACCCGCGAGGCGCTCGTTCGTCGGACCGATCAGTTGCTCGTGCTCACCCACCCCGCCATCGCCGCCCCGATCGCCACCGGCGAGATGGAGGGACGCGCCTGGGTCATCGATCCGATCCCGCCCGGGGTGCCGCTGCTGCAACGGCTCGCCGATCGGGGCACGCTCCCCCGCCGCGAGGCGATCAGCATCCTGCGCGACGTGGCGCGCGCGCTTGCGGCGCTCCATCGGCGGGAGCTGACGCACGGTCGCCTCTGGGCGGGAACCGTGATGCTCGATCGCCGCGGCACGGTGCTGACCTCCTTCGGATTGGTTGTTGATGCCACGCCCAAGGATGACCTCCATGCCCTCGGGGCCCTCGCGTGGGAAATGTTGGTCGGATTGCCGCCACAGGCAGTTGGTGGCTGGCCGCTGCGCACCTAT
>JBBQJU010000320.1:0-1543 GCA_038326215.1 Gemmatimonadales bacterium
ATTGCGCGGGCAATCGCCACCCGCTGGCGCTGTCCACCACTCAACTTGACACCGCGTTCCCCGACAATCGTCTCGTACCCGAGGTCGAAGCGCAGGGCGAACTCGTCGCAGTGCGCGATGCGCGCGGCCTCGCGCACTTCCTCGGGCGTCGCATCCGGCTTGGCAAAGCGGATGTTGTCGAGGATGGTCCCGTCGAAGAGGAAGTTGTCCTGCAGCACGATGCCGAGGGTGCGGCGATACTCGCGGAGCCGGAAGGTCGCGAGGTCGCGCCCATCGATCAGGATGCGGCCGCTATCGGGACGATTGAAGGCCATCACCAACGACACCAGCGTGCTCTTCCCCGAGCCGCTGGTGCCCACCAGTGCGGTCGTCGTGCCGGCGGGCGCATCGAAGGTGATGCCCTTCAGCACGGGCGTTCCTTCGTCGTAGCTGAAGGTGACGTCCTCGAAGGCGACGTGCCCGGTCACCGTGCCGAGCGGCGCCAGATCGGCATCGCCCTCATCTTCGGTGGCGAGCGCCCGCAATTCGCGGATCCGGTCGAGGCCGGCGAAGGCCTCCGTCACCTGCGTGCCGATCGAGGCGATCTGGATCAACGGCGCGGCGAGGAGGCCGGTGAGGAAGACATACTGGAAGAGATCGCCCTTCGACATGCGCCCGGCGAGAATGTCCTGACCGCCCACCACGATGAGGAGCGTGCCGATGATGCCGACGATCACCGTGGAGAGTGCGGTCGTCGCGGAGACACCGGTCATCGTCGCGGCCACGTTGCGGAAGAGCTTGTTGGCACCCTTCGCGAAGGCGTGCTGTTCGCGACGTTCGGCGGTGTACGCCTTCACCACGCGGATGCCGGAGATGCTTTCGACCAGACGGCCAGTGACTTCCGCATTGAGCTTGCCGCGTTCGCGGAAGATCGGCCGCAACCGGGTAAAGGCATAGGCCATCCCGCCGCCGAAGACGACGAGCAACACCGCCGTCACCGAGGTGAGCCGCCAGTTGAGGATCATCAACCAAGCGAAGGCGACCGCGGCCGTGACGGCACCACCGACCAGCTGCACCAGCCCGGTGCCGACGAGATTGCGGATGCCCTCGGCGTCGCTCATCACCCGCGAGACGAGTTGGCCGGTCTGGGTCGCGTCGAAGGTGCGGATCGGGAGGCGCACGAGGTGCGACTGTACCGCGCGGCGCATCTCGGTGATCGCCCGCTGCGCGGCGACGCCGAGGATTTGTGACACGCCGAAGGAGGAGGCGGCCTGCACCACGGTTGCCGCGCCGACGGCGAGGGCGAGCGGCCAGAGCATCGAGCGCTCGCCACTGGGGAGCACCACGTCGATCAATTCCTTCGACGACCACGGCAAGACGAAGCCGGCCGCGCGGTTGATCAGCATCAGGGCGAAGCCGATCGCCAGCCGCCGCCGATGGAACCAGAGCAGCTCGCGCGCTTCCCGCCAGACCACTTCGCTGGAGACCTTCGCCTTTTTCGGCCGCTCGCCAACGTTGGCCGCCGTGCCCCGGCCCTTCCCGCCCCGCTCGCCTGTCCCCAGCC